>NZ_JBHWEN010000017.1:0-175001 GCF_042734215.1 Kitasatospora sp. NPDC059673
CCGCCCCTACCATGGGCGGTGTCCGCAGCCGTCCGCCGCCGTGGGGTGCCCCGATGACCAACGCACGGGAACTGTACGAGCGCACCGTCGCCGAACTCGCCCCGGCCGCCGCCCACAACCGACTCGTCGAACTGGTGGAGGCCGGCACCGCACCCGTCGAAGCGCTGCGCCGGATCGCCGGCGAGGAGTACCGGATCATCCGCAGCGACCGGCGCTCCTTCGCCCTACTCGCCGCCCGCTTCGCGAACTCCGCCCCCACCTCGGCCGCGTTCTTCCTCGGGCTCGCGGAGGGCGAGGGCCAGGCACTTGACCTGCTCCCCGCGTTCGCCTCCGCCGTCGGCCTCCCGCCCGCCGAGCCGGCCGCCCACCGCCCCCGCCCGGCCGCGCAGACCTACCCGCACTACCTCGCCTGGCTGTCCCAGAACGGCGGCCTCGGCGAAACCGTCCTCGCCCTGCTCGCCAACTTCGGCTTCTGGGGCGGCTACTGCGCCCGCCTCGCCGCCGCCCTCCCCCGCCACTACGGCCTCTCCGCCGAAGCCACCGCCTTCTTCCGCTACTTCGCCACCCTCCCCCCAGACTTCGAACCCACCGCCCTGTCCCTCCTCCAACTCGCCCTGGACGAAGGCGAATCCGCCGACGACGCCCGCCACGCCGCCCACCTGATGCAGGCGTACGAGGCGAACTTCTGGACGGCGGTGCTCTAGGGTCTGTCCGGCCGGTCTTGTCGGATCAGCGCGCGTCTCCCCCGGCCCGCCAGGGCTGGGAGCGGATGATCCGGCGTCGCGCGCCCGGCACGATCGGCCGGACAGGCCCTAACTCCCGGCCGGCCTCAGCCGGTACACCACCGTTCGCCGGTGCGGCCCGGGCGGCAGGCTCAGGTCCTCGAAGTCCGCCGACGGGTCGTACGTCATGCCCAGCCGCTGCGCCACCGCCCGCGACGGGGTGTTCCCGGCCGCGATCAGGGCCAGGATCTCCGGCAGCGCCAACTCCTCGAAGCCGTACCGGAGTACGGCCCGCGCCGCCTCGGTCGCATAGCCGTGGCCCCACGCGTCCCGGTGCAGTCGCCAACCCGCCTCCACGCCCTCGACCGGCGCCTCCTCGTCCACCGGATCGAGCCCGGCGAACCCCAGGAAGCTTCCCCTGCCGCGGAGTTGGACGGCCCACCAGCCCCAGCCCCGCTCGGCGAGCTCCGCCCGGAAGCTCTCCAACGCACCGGCGGACTGCTCCCGGGTCAGCAGCGTCCCGAAGTGACGGCGCACCTCGGGGTCGGCGTTCAGCTCCGCCCAGCGGCCCAGATCACCGTCCCGCCACTGGCGCAACACCAGGCGCGGCGTGGTCAGTTCAACGAAATCACCCATGTCACGCCCCCGCCCCGGCCAGGACCTCGCCCGCCAGCGTCTGCGCCGCGTCCAGCACCGCACCGAGCTCCGCCGAGCCGGCCCCGCCGGGCGCGAACAGCGCCTGCGCCCGACGCTCGAAATCGGGTGGCGCACAAGGAAGTCGACCGGCCGAGGCGATCGCCCCCTTCTCGTTCACCAGCCACCGCCCGGCCCGCGCGTGCAGCGCGTGCACCAGCAGACCGACCGCCCGGAACAGACAGCCCTGCACATAACCGGCGTCACCCCGCCGCGCACCCTTGCGGGCACTGGCCAGCGTGAACGGCACCTCCCACCCGGCGTCCGCCTCCAGCCGCCGCGCCAACTCGGCCGGGAATTCCCGCACTTCACCCTGGAGCGCGGCCAGCGCGCCGTCCCGGTCCGCCAGCACCCGCCCCATCGCCAACTCGCCGACGTACGCGTACGACGGCACGCCGTACGGATGCCCGGCCTGCTGGCCGCCGACGTACCGCCCGGCCCGGGCCTCGGCGGCGTAGTGGCGGACCCGGGCCACCTCCCGGTAGATCCAGTCGACCCGCACCGGCCCCAGATCCAGCCACGCCCCGCCGTCCACCCACGGACCCCAGCCACCGGGTTCGGTCACCTCGACGGGCCGGCCGCAGAGTTCGGCGGCCAGCCCGCGCAGCGCGTCGGTGTCCAGTTCCCCGGCCCGGTAGTACAGGCCGAGGTCGTAGTCGGAGCCCGCGACCTGCTCCCCCCGCGCCCGGCTCCCGCCGAGACACACACCGACCACGCCCTCGACCGCCATCAGCCGCGAGGCGATCCGCCGGAGCTCGGCCTCACTCAACTCGCCATGTCCACTGTTCCCGTTCATCGCCCGCCACGATGCCGCACCGCCCCCTCCCCCGCCAGACGTTTTCGCCCGAACGGCCGCCGGGGAAGGGCGCGGTACGGCGAGAGCCCTCAACCTGCCGCGCAGGCCACCCCGTTGAGACAGAAGCCACGGCGACAGAGCGGCCGCCGCCCGGTTCCCCGGTCCGACGGCCGCTCCAACCAGCCCGGATCAAGCGGGAGTTACCGCTGGCCGGCACTCAAGTCGGCTTCCGCGCCGACCAGTTCCTTGCCCATGCAGATGCTGAGCTCGTGGTCCTTGTAGTAGCCGAACTTGCGGATGTCGTCGTAGCCCTCGGAGGCGTACAGGCCGACCGCCTCGGGCTGCAGGGTGCCGGTCTCCAGCACCAGCCGGGTGCGCCCCGCGGCGATCGCGGCCTGTTCGAGGTGGCGCAGCAGGGTGCGCGAGTAGCCCTTGCCGCGGGCGGCGGGGACGACGTACATCCGCTTGAGTTCGGCGTCGCCGTCGCGCAGGCCGTCCGCGTCGCGTTCCTTGACGCGCCATCCGCCGCAGGCCACCGGCTCGCCGTCCACGTAGCCGATCACGAACAGCCCGGCGGGCGGGTCGAAGTGGTCGGTGTGCATGGCGGTCTGGTCACCGTCGCCGTAGCGCAGGACGTACTCCTGCTGGACTTCGGCGGCGAGCTTCTGGGCATCGGGGTGTCCGAAGCCGGTGGTGCGGATCTCCATGTCGGTCAAGGGTACGGGCCGCTCCCGGGCAGTCGTGCGGCGGGCGACCGGGTCCGTTCGCACCCGGGCATCCGGGCGCCGTTCGGGGTGTGCTCCCCAACCGCCGTTCAGGCGATTTCCGGCCGGGCGGCCCGGGATCAACCCGTTTGCCGCACACCATCATCTATTACTTTTTGTCACCATAAAGGCACTTTCTGTCACACCTTTCTGTCACAACTGTCCCCGCCCCCGTGAGGAGCATCCCGTGATTCTCTCCATCTCAGGCATCGTTCTGTTCGGCGTCATCGCCTTCCTGTTCTTCCGCCGGGACGGGCTGAAGATCTCGCACGCCCTGGTGTGCGCACTGTTCGGCTTCTACGTCGCGGGTTCCTCGATCGCCCCGAGCATCCAGGCGGGCGGCGCGAGCCTGGCCGGCCTGATCGGCGGCCTGAACTTCTGAGCGGCCCCACCTCCTTTGCGGCCCGGGCGCGGAGGTCCCACCGCCCCGGGCCTTTCGCCGACCCGGGCCGTCCCCGCCGGCGACCGACCGACCGTCGAAACCCCACCCCGCCTCCGGAGCCCGCATGTCCTTCACCCGCCATTTCCACCGGGGCCGCAACCTCGCCCGCACGGCCGGCGACCACGCCGCCGACGTGTTCGCGCCGCTGACGCTGATCGGCCGCGGCCTGCTCCGTCACGTCGACTGGGCCAAGGCCCGCTGGGCGGCCACCCCGAAGGAGCGGCGCGGCCCGACCCTGCTGGTCGCCGCGGCCGTCACGATCGGCGTCTTCCTGCTGCCGCACGGCCCGCTGATGGCCCTGATCGCCCTGGTCGCCTCGGCCGCCTGGGTCGGCCGCCGCACCAGGTCCGCCCCCGAGCCGGAACCGGACCTCGCCGACGTCAAACTGACCGCGCTGTACGCGGCCCTCACCCCGTACCTCGGCGGGCTCGACGAGCCGTTCGCGCTGTACCGCCTGGACGGCGAGTGGCGGGCGGCGTTCTCCGGCTGGGAGTTCGACGCGGACGGGCGGCTCACCGCGCTGGAGATCTCCTACCCGGCGTACTTCACCGACACCGAGCCCGCCGCCCGGGCCCGGATCGAGCAGGTGGTGCAGGGCAAGGCGGGCCGCTCCCGGGAGTACCGCTTCGACTGGGACGAGGAGATCAACCGGCTGCGGGTGAGCGCGCTCGCGCCGCTGCCGGCCGACATCGTGGCGCAGCGTTTCGTCACCGCGCCGGGCGAGATCGTGCTCGGCTTCACCGACGGCGCGGGCAGTCACCGCACCATCCCGGTCGAGCAGGGCGGGGCGAGCGAGCAGCAGCCGCCGGTGGTGTGGCGGGTCGGCCCGCGCGCCGCCGAGCCGCACCTGCTGGCGCTGGGCACCGCCGGGTACGGCACCTCGACGCTGCTGCGCTCGATCGCGCTGCAGGCGCTGCCGTACGGCGACCTGGTGGTGGTGGACGGCGCGAGCACCGGTGAGCACGCCTGCCTGGTGAACCGTCCGGGCGTGTACACGGTGGAGACCAGCCTGCACGGGGCGCTGGCCGCGCTGGACTGGGTGGCGAAGGAGACCGAGCGCCGGCTGATCGCGCTGAACGCGGCCCGTCACCACGGGGTGGCGGCGCCGGAGGACGTCACCCGGCCGCTGTGGATCCTGCTGGACCACCTCACCGAGCTGTCCGAACTCGCTCACGCCGAGGGCCGCACCGACCCGCAGGAGCTGCTGGAGGTGCCGCTGCGGCACGGCCGGGCGGCGCGCGTCACGGTGGTGTTCGTGGACGACCTGGACGCCCGCCACCGGATCGCCGCCACCGTGTACGCCTGCACCCGGGCCCGGGTGGTGCTCGGCCCGGTCACCTCCGAGTCCGGCTCGGCCGGGCTGGGCGTCCCGCTGGACATCGCGCCCGCCGCGCACACCCCGCCCGGCCGCGGCTACGCCCGGATCGGCACCGCCGCCCCGGTCCGGGTCCAGGTCCCGGTGACGGTGGACCCGCTGGACGACGAGGCCCCGCAGGCGCTGCGCGAGGCGGTGATCGCGCTGCTGCCGCACCGCGACACCCGCACCGAGGCGCCCGCCCCGGCCGAGGCCGCGGGGGCGGAGTGCTCCGAGGTGCAGCTGACCAAGGACACCGCCCCGGCCGAGCCGGATCCGGCCCGTTAGGCGGCCGCGCGACCGCCGACCAGAAGTGCACAAAATGTGACACGCCGGGTGATATCACCGCTCAGATGTGACAAATCGGGCGACCATGGGTACAAACAGGGGCGGCACGACAGGCGACGTATGTCCCCGGACGGGAATCTTCGTCGGAGGTCGAGCGTTGGACCCATCGACGAAGACAGCGACCACTAGTCCTGTGGGCAAGAAGCCCGGGAGGCACGATTCATGAGCGAGCGAGCTCTCCGCGGCACGCGACTCGGGGCGACCAGCTACGAGACCGACCGCGGCATTGATCTGGCACCGCGCCAGACCGTTGAGTACGCATGTCAGAACGGACACCGTTTCGAGGTGCCGTTCTCGGTCGAGGCGGAGATCCCCGTGGTGTGGGAATGCCGCTTCTGTGGCCAGGAGGCCGCACTCCTCGACGGTGAGGAGCCCGAGGAGAAGAAGACCAAGCCCACCCGCACCCACTGGGACATGCTGATGGAGCGCCGGACCCGCGAGGAGCTGGAGGAGGTTCTGGCCGAGCGCCTGGCCGTGCTCCGCTCCGGTGGGATGAACCTCGCGGTCCACCCGCGGGATTCCCGCAAGTCCGCCTGACGGGCAAAGACCCCGCACCACTGCCGAAGGGCCCCGGAAGTTCCGGGGCCCTTCGGCGTTCCCCGACCCGGGGCCGTACAGGGCGGGGCCGAAGGGCCGAACGAAAAACTCCCCGCTCCGGGGAGCGGGGAGAGCGATCGGACGCAGCTGCGGATCCAGGTACGGCTCAGGGGGCGATCGGCGGCCGGTACTGCGTGTCCGGACCGTTCGGGCCGGCCGGCGGGTCGACGACCTCGCCCTGGACGATCTTGCCGTCGGGGCGGTGGATGCGCAGCTGCTCCTGCAGGCGCATCGCGTCGGCGAACCGGTCCGCACCGACCGGGGCGGTGGAGCGCAGTACCGAGCCGGTGAGCCGGCGGGCGGCGGCGCGCCACATGGCGCGGGTCGGCGGGAGCAGCAGGGTGCCGGCCACCAAGTCCGACAGGAAGCCCGGCAGTATCAGCAGCACGCCGGCCAGCACCGTCATCGAGGTGCCGGTCTGCGGCTGCGCGGACTGCGGGTTCTTGGACAGTTCGACCGCGGCGCGGAACGCCCGCACCCCGGCACGCTTGATCACCGTGCCGCCCAGGAACACCCCGGCCAGCAGCAGCACCAGCGTCAGGAACCAGCCCACCCAGCCGGCCACCAGGGTGACCAGCCAGATCTCCAGCACCAGCCAGGCGGCGATCATCAGCGGCACGAATCGGGCGAGGCGCCCGCGCCGGGTCGGACGGGCCGAGGTCGCTTGCTGGGACACGGTACGGATCCACTCCATCGCGGTGCTCTCAGCGGCGGCCGGCGACTCCGGCCGCGTTCACGGCACCACCCTGCACAACGGCCCGACGGCGCCGGGTGTTCCGCCGCCCGGTCCTGACCGGCTCCGGCCCGGCGCGGAACCCCCGTAAGGCCCCCGGAACCCCGCAACGACCGCCCGGAACCGCTCAGGACCGCGCACGGGACCGCTCGGGACCGCTCGGGAACCCGTCAGACCGCCCGGAACCCGTCAGGCCCGCTTGGCCGCCCGCCGCCGCTGCCACCCGGCCGCGGCCGCGTAGCCGCAGGCCAGCAGGCCGCCGAGGGCGAGCACCCACTCCGGCCCGGCGCCGACCTTGTCGGCGATCGTCTGGCCGTCGCGCAGCGGCACCACGGCGCTCAGCACTTCCTGGTCGAGTTCCTTGGTGCGCTGCTCGACCTCGCCGTCCGGGGTGATCACCGCGCTGACGCCGCTGGTGGCCGCGATCAGCACCGACCGGCCGTGCTCCACCGCCCGCAGCCGGGACATCGCCAGCTGCTGCTCGGTCTGCCCGGTCTTGTTGTAGGTGGCGTTGTTGGTCTGCACGACCAGCACCCGGCCGCCCTGGTTGACGGTGTCGCGGACGATCTCGTCGTACGCCACCTCGAAGCAGATCACGTCGCCGATCCGGGCCGGGCCCACGTGCATGACGCCGCTGCCGGTGCCGGGGTAGAAGTCGCGGGCGACCCGCTGGAGCCGGGTGATCACCTTGGAGAGTTGGGCGCGGAACGGCACGTACTCGCCGAACGGCACCGGGTGCTGCTTGGTGTAGGACTCCCCCGGGCCGGAGTTCGGGTCCCAGACGATGCCCTCGTTGCGCACGTGCTGCTCGTCGGGGCCGTCCACCAGGGCGCCGACCAGGGTGGGCACGCCGATGGTCTTCACAGCCTGGTCGATCCGGGCGTAGGCCGCGGGGTCGGTGAACGGGTCCAGGTCGGAGGCGTTCTCCGGCCAGATCACCAGGTCGGGCTTGGGCACCCGGCCGGCGGCAACGTCCTCGGCGAGTTGCTCGGTGGTCTTGGCGTGGTTGTTCAGCACCAGCATCGGCCGGCCCAGGAAGTCCATGCCGGGACGGTCCACGTTGCCCTGGACGATCGCGACCTTCACGGTGTCGGCGGCCGTGGTCGGCACCGGCACCGCGTAGCCGACCAGCACCAGGCCGACGGCCGCCAGGCTGCCCACGGCGGTGCGCCAGGGCAGTACGGGGGTGCCGGCCCGGCGGGCGCGCAGCACGCACAGCGCCGCCCAGGCCAGCAGCACGCCGCAGGACGCGACGGCGAAGGTCACCAGCGGGGCGCCGCCGAGCGCGGCGAGCGGCGTGAACGGGCTGTCGGTGTTGGCGAACGCGAGGCGGCCCCACGGGAAGCCGCCGAACGGCAGCCGGTCGCGCGCCCATTCCTGGGTCACCCAGAGCATCGCGCCCCACAGCGGCCAGCCGCGCAGCTTCGAGGTCAGCGCCAGGCCCGCGCCCATCAACGCGAAGAACACCGCCTCGATCGCCGACAGGCCGATCACGCCGTCCCAGCCCACCACCCGCAGCCAGGACAGCAGCACCACGAAGAACGGCAGCCCGAACACGTAGCCCAGCCAGGCCCCGTGCCGGGCCCGCCGGCCCCGGGTGAGCAGCGTCAGCGCCGTCACCCCGAGGATCGACAGCGGCCACACGTCGTACGGCGGGAACGCGAACGCCATCGCCGTCCCGCACGCCGCGGCCAGGCCGGTCCGGGCCCACCATCCGCCGCGGCCGCGGCGCTCCGGCGCCCCGTCCGGCTTCTTCTCGGCCACGGGGCGCTCCTGCGAAACGGGCAGTGCCACCTGCGCACCATCTCTCTACTTCGTACGACGTCCCCCGAAAGGTACATCACGCGCAGAGAGGGCCCACTAGCCCTGGTGGGTGTGCACCGTCCGCCCGCGGACGACGGTGCGCAGGCAGGTGGGGAGGGGCTCTCCGGGGGTGAGGTCGGGGAGGCCGGGGGTGCCGGAGCGCGGGTCGGTGGACCAGCCGGCAATGCGGTTGTCGGGGGCCTGGACGACCAGGTCGGTGGTGGCCCAGACCGCGTAGGAGGCGACCGCGCCGGGGACCAGCACGCCGTCGGTGTCGTGGCCGAGGGCGCGGTGGCCGCCGCGGGTGTGGGCGGTGAACGCGGCGCGCACCGAGATCCGGTGCTCGGGGGTGCGGTGGAACGCGGCGGCCCGGACGGTGCCCCACGGGTCGAGCGGGGTGACGGGCGCGTCGGAGCCGAAGGCCAGCGGGATGCCGGCCCGCAGCATCGCGGCGAACGGGTTGAGCCGCGCGGCGCGTTCGGCGCCGAGGCGTTCGACGTACATGCCGTCCGGGCCGCCCCAGGTGGCGTCGAAGGCGGGCTGGACGGAGGCGGTGAGGCCGAGTTCGGCGAACGCGGCGAGGGTCTCCGGGGTGAGGGCCTCGGCGTGTTCGACGCGGTGTCGCACGGCCTTGACGCGTTCGGCGCCGAGCTTCTCCCCGGCGGCGCGCACGCCCTCGACGACGGCGGTGATCGCGGCGTCGCCGATGGCGTGGAACCCGGCCTGCAGCCCGGCCTCGGTGCAGGCGGCGACGTGCTCGGCGATCTGCTCGGCCGTCAGGTAGGCGACACCGGTGTGGTCGGTGTCGGCGTAGCTGTCGTGCAGGCAGGCGGTGTGCGAGCCGAGCGCGCCGTCGACGAACAGGTCGCCGCCGGCGCCGACCGCGCCGAGCCGCTTGGCGGTGGCGACACCCTGCGCGCCGAGTTCGCCCCAGTAGCCGAAGACCTCGGGGCCGGGGGTCTCGGCGGCCAGCGCGAGCAGCGCGGCGAGGTCCTCGGCGGAGGAGATGTCGGGGCCGGCGCACTCGTGCAGCGCGCCGATGCCGAGTTCGGCGGCGCGGCGCAGCGTGGCGAGCTGGGCGTCGCGGCGCTGGGCGGCGGTGAGGTGGGCGAGGGCGGCGCGGCGGACGGCGTGGTGGGCGTCCTGGGTGAGCGGGCCGTCGGCGGAGTATCCGGTGCGGTCGGCCAGCGTCGGGACGAGGGCGCGCAGGGCGCTGGTGGCGAGGCCGGAGTGGACGTCGGTGCGGGAGAGGTAGAGCGCGGCCGAGCCGGCGGCGGCGTCGAGTTCGGCGAGCGTGGGGGCGCGGTGCTCGGGCCAGCGGGTCTGGTCCCAGCCGTGGCCGAGCAGGATGCCGCCGGTGAAGCCCTCGGTGAAGGCGGTGATCGCGGCCAGCGCCTCGGTGAGCGAGGCGCTGGTGGTGAGGTCGAGGCCGGTGAGGGCGAGGCCGGTGGAGGTGGCGTGCACGTGGGCGTCGACGAACGCGGGGGTGACCAGGGCGCCGTCGAGGTCGATGATCTCGTCGGCGACGTCGGCGTACGCCTCGGCGGCTCCGTCGCTGCCGACCCAGGCGATGTGTTCGCCCTCGACCAGCATGGCGGTGGCGAAGGGGTCGGCGGGGCTGTAGACGTTGCCGCCGCGCAGCAGGACGGTCCGGTCGGTGCGTTCGGTCATGGCGACCAGTCTCGCACCACGTACCTTCACAGTTTCGGGGGGCGGGCCTCGTACGGGGTGGAGAGGACGACGGTGGTGCGGGTGGAGACGCCGGCGGCGGCGCGGATCCGGGCGAGCAGGTCCTCCAGGTCGCCGGGGGTGGGGACGCGGACCTTGAGGATGTAGTTCTCGTCACCGGCGACGCTGTGGCAGGCCTCGATCTCGGGGAGGCCGACCAGGCGGTCGGGGGTGTCGTCGGGGGCGCTGGGGTCGAACGGTTTGACGGAGATGAACGCGGTGAGCGCCAGGTCGACCGCCTCGGGGTCGACGATGGCGGTGTAGCCGCGGATGACGCCGCGCTGTTCGAGGCGGCGCACCCGCTGGTGCACGGCCGAGGTGGACAGGCCGGTGGCCTTGCCCAGGTCGGTGTAGCTCATCCGTCCGTCCTGCAGCAGCAGATGGACGATGCGCTGGTCGAGTTCCTCCACAAGGCGTCAACCTACTCGATCCTTACGGGGCTGTGCAGGGAGCTCGCTGGGGGGCGCATTCGGGGGGCACATGCCAAGGGAATGTGGCAAGGAACACACGGGGTGCATCACCGTGCGCCGGAGCGCAGGGTTATGACATGCCGTCAGGGGGAAGTGCTGCTGGTGGCCCGGACAACGAGTGACTCCGGCCCGATCCGAGGGGGATCAGATGCCTTCCACCGACCTGCGTTCCGACGTCGAGGACGAACCCGGCGCGCCCGAGCTGTCCTTCGGGGCGGACCCGGGCGCGGCCGACAGCTGGGAGATCGTCCGGGTGCACTGCCCGGCCTGTGACCGCCCGATCGCGCTGATCGGGGACGAGGAGCGCCTGCCGCAGCACGCGGTGCTGCCCTCCGCGTGGAACCCCTTCCAGTCGGCGATCTGCCGGGGCACCGGCACGCCGACGGCCGACCTGCCGGAGTCCGAGGAGCAGCCCGCGCAGTCCGGCTTCGAGAACCTGGTGACGCTGCCGACGGCGCTGGACTGGCGCACCCAGCCGTTCTCGCACGCGGGCGTCCACCGCGCGGTGCGGGCCATGCTGCCCGTGCAGCGCGACCGTCGGGCGGCCTGAGCGCCGGATCCGGTCGAGGGCGCCGCGGGCCGGTGCCCTCCGGGGGGCCCGTGCCCGGCCACGTAGGCTGGCCGGATGAGCGATGCCTTCCCCGACCTGTCCGCGCTGGCCGCGGGCCTGCTCGCGCTGCCGCCGTCGCTGGGCCCGGTGCGGCTGGTCGCGGTGGACGGGCACGCCGGTTCCGGCAAGACCACCTTCGCGGGGCGGCTGGCGGTGGCGCTGGGCGGTGCGCCGGTGGTGCACCTGGACGATCTGGCGACCCATCAGGAGCCGTTCGGCTGGGTGGGCCGTCTGCGTGCCCAGGTGCTGGAGCCGCTCGGGCGGGGCGCGGCGGCCCGGCACGGGGTGTACGACTGGACGGCACGGGAGTTCGGCCCGGTGCGCGAGGTGCCGCCGGCTCCGGTGGTGCTGCTGGAGGGGGTGGGCGCGGGTCGGCGGGCGGTGCGTCCGGCGCTGGCGGCGCTGCTGTGGATGGAGCTGGACGCGGCGGCGGCGCGGGCGCGCGGGGAGTTGCGCGACGGTCCGGAACTGGCCGAGTTCTGGGCGGGTTGGGCGGTGGCGGAGCGGGCGCATTTCGCCGCCGATCCGAGCCGTCCGTTCGCTTCGCTGCGGGTGGACGGGATCACCGGGCGGATCGTCGGGGACACCCTGAGTGAACCGCTTGAACCGCTCTTGACCTGCGGCGTCGCCAGGATCTAAGTTCTGCGTGTCGCGGAAATCAGTTGAATCCGCAACCACAGACCGGCGTCTCCGACTTGTTCCCCCGTGAGTCGGAGACGCCGTTTCCCTTGCGCCCCGGGCACCGCCGCGCGCGCCAACACCCGGTCGTCTCGCGCCATTTGGCCTGCGCGGCACCCTTACGGATCAGCTCCGCGCCGGTACCATGCCCACGCAGGCGCGTGTGAACGCGGCCCGAGGTCCGGCGGGGGGCGTCAGTGACGGTGGAGAGTTCCGGCGGCAAGGGGCCCGCCGCGGCGGGGCCGGATCCGGAGGCCGACCGCTCCTGGTCGCGTGCCATGGACGCCTACACGGCCGGTTCCTACGCCCGCGCCGAGGAGGAGTTCCGGGCGGCGGTGCGGATCGATCCCGGCATGGCGGACGCCTGGCTGGGCCTGCACGCGCTGCGCAGCGACACCGCGGGCGCGCTGCTGGCGATGCACCGGCACCGGGAGCGGTTCGGCGAGCAGCGCGAGCGCCATCGCCGTCCGCTCAGCTCCTGGTACTGGCTGGGCTGGTGGGTGCAGCCGGTGCTGGAGAGCGCGCAGGACCTCGCGCTGGCGTACGCCTCGCACTGGCTGGACGGGCGTCATCTCACCGAGCTGGACCAGGCGTTGGCGGACTGCCCGACGCCGGATCAGGAGCCGGCGGTGCGTTTCCTGCACGCCTGCCGCTGCTACCTGTTGAAGGACTGGGAGCAGCTGATCCGGGACACCGACCGGCTTCTCGACGATCCGGTGCTGGGCATCGAGGCCGGCCTGTTCGCGGGCATGGCCCGGGTCCGGCTCGACATGTGCGCGCAGGCGCAGCGCCCGCTGGCGGCCTCGTTGGCCCGCTGCCGCTCCGAACAGCCGCAGCGCAAGGAGTTGCGCTACTGGCTGGGCCGGGCGTACGAGGGGGCGGGGCGCAGCGCGGCGGCGCTGCCGCTGTACCGGGCGGTGCACCGGGCCGATCCGGCGTTCATGGACACCGAGCAGCGCCTGGCGGCGATCTCCGCCGAGGACGGGCTGCTCGACGGCGCCGCGCCGGCGGGCGAGTCGTACGGCGAGTACCGGGGCACGGCGATGGAGACCGCGGTCGAGGCACTGGAGGACGCCGGGCCGGAGCGGGCCCAGCCGTCGGCCGGGGAGCCCCGCGGCGGGCAGGTGGCCGAACGGGCGTCCGGCGCTTCGCCATTACCCCTGCGGCTGGGCAACTGGCCTGCGGCGGCGGCGATTCCGCCGGCCGGGCCGAACCCGGCGCCGGCCGCCCGGCTGGAGCTGGACCAGGCGCTGGCGGAGCTGGAGGCGATGGTCGGCCTCGACCCGGTGAAGCGTCAAGTGCGGGCGCTGTCGGCGCAGTTGCGGATGGCGCGGCTGCGCGCGGACCGGGGCCTTCCGGTGCAGCCGCCGAAGCGGCACTTCGTGTTCTCCGGGCCCTCGGGCACCGGCAAGACCACGGTGGCGCGGATCCTCGGCCGGGTCTTCCACGCCCTCGGGCTGCTCTCCGGGGACCATCTGGTGGAGGCCCAACGGGCCGATCTGGTGGGCGAGTTCCTGGGGCAGACGGCGGTGAAGGCGAACGAGTTGATCGACTCGGCGCTGGACGGCGTGCTGTTCATCGACGAGGCGTACTCGCTGGCCAACTCCGGCTACAGCAAGGGCGACGCGTTCGGCGACGAGGCCCTGCAGGTGCTGCTGAAGCGGGCCGAGGACAACCGGGACCGGCTGGTGGTGATCCTGGCCGGCTACCCCGAGGGGATGAACCGGCTGCTGGCGACCAACCCGGGCCTGAACTCGCGGTTCACCACCCGGGTCGACTTCCCGTCCTACCGCCCGGCCGAACTCGCCGAGATCGGCGCCCAGTTGGCGCGCACCGACGGCGACGAGTGGGACGTGGACGCGGCCGAGGAGCTGGCCTCGATCTGCGGCCACGTGGTCACCGAGGGCTGGATCGACCAGCTCGGCAATGGCCGGTTCATCCGCACCCTGTACGAAAAGTCCTGCGCCTACCGGGACTTGCGCCTCTCCGGCCAGCGCGGCGTCCCCTCTCGGGAGGACCTGGCGACGCTGCGGCTGCCCGATCTCCTGCAGGCGTACGGCGAGTTGATCGACGGCCGCCAGTGACGGACCGGGGGCTCGGGCGTCAGCCGTGCACGACGGTGCGGCCGGCGATGACCCAGACGTTGGCCGGGGTCGGGGTGCACTTGGTGGCGCGCGGCGGCTTCTCGGGGTGCAGCAGGTCGGCGCCGGCCCAGCCCACGCGGAGGTGGCCCTCGGCGTCGGCCGGGTAGAAGCTGAATCCGGTCTCGGGGTGCCAGCCGGCCGGTCCGGTGGTCGGTGCACTGCCGTCGGCGGGGGTGGCCGAGGCGCTCGCCACGGGGCCGGTGACGGTCACGGCGCCGCCGCCGTCGACGACCAGACAGTCCACGTCGAACTCGACCCGGACGATGCCCTCGCCGTCGAAGACGTGCTCGGCGACGACGTGTCCGCGGGTGCGGCCGCTGTCGGTGCGGGCCTCCACCCACGCGGTGAACCGCTGGCCCGGGTTGGGGCCGGGGCCGTTCTGGTTGAGCAGCGTCCAGCTGTGCACGCCCAGGTGCCGATCGGAGTCCTGGGCGGCCGCGGCGGGGCCGGCGGTCACGGCGATCAGCGTCGCCGTCGCGGCGGCGGCCAGGGCGGCGGAAGCGGCCTTACGCATCGTCAATCCTCCATGCTGCCAAGGGAGTCGGGCACCTCGCCCGACACCCGCAATCCTTCCGCTCCGGCCGCCGCGCGCCCTCCGCCCAAGGCAGGAACCTCCGTCGGCACGGCGGACGAGGGCCGCCCCCTCCCGGGGGACGGCGCGGTGGGCGCGGCGTCCGCCGGGAGGAGGATGCACCCGCTGGACGGCACGCGCCGGGCGTGGGCTCAGGACGCCGGGGCGGTCGCCCGCACTCCGGTCAGGTAGGCGGTCAGGATGCGGCGCAGGCGGGGTTCGACCTCGACGATCGCGTGGCCGAGGCGGGGGTCGGAGGCGTAGAGCGCCCGGATCCGGGGGCCGGGGGTGGCGATCTGCCAGAGGGCGCCGGCCATGCCGGTGGCGGTGGCGGCGAGGTCCAGCACCTGCTGCTCGGTCAGGCCGAGCAGGCGGTTCAACTCCGCGCCGATCAGGGCGACTTCGTCCAGGGTGACGAGCTTGAAGGCGCGCACCGCCTCCACCGAGACGTTGCGCTCCAGGTTGAGCGGGGCCTGCGCCAGCAGGTCGCAGAACATCGGGCGGGCCGACAGCGTCGCGGCGAGCAGCTCAGCGACCTCGGCGGGGGCGGCGTGCGTCCGGGCCGCGAGGTCGGCGCGCAGGGCGGCGGACCACTCGCGCCAGCCCTGGGCGGTGAGTTCGAGGAAGATCTGCTCCCTGGTCTCGAAGTACCGCAGCAGCGCCGACTTGTGCATGCCGACCTCGGCGGCGATGTCGGTGAGCGTGACGTCGCGGATGCCGCGCCCCTCGCCGAGTGTCCGGGCCGCGTCCAGGATCGCCCCTTCGCGCGCCTGCTTGGCCTCGGCGCTGCGCGCCCGTCGGAATGCCGGCTCAGTCATGGACCCATCATAGGAGCCGTTAACGAAACGCCGTTGCGCTAATAAGAGAACGGTGTTTTACTAATGCCATGAGCGAAGAAGCGCGCACCACCCAGCAGCAGGTCTGGTTCATCACCGGCTCGTCCCGCGGCTTCGGCCGCGCCCTGGTCGACGCCGCGCTGGCCGCGGGCGACCTGGTCGTCGCCACCGCCCGCCGCCCCGAACCCCTCGCCGCGGAACTCGCCGGATACGGCGACCGCGTCCTCACCGTCGCCCTCGACGTCACCGACCCGGCCGCCGCGCAGGCGGCGATCGACGCCGCGCTCGACCGCTTCGGCCGCATCGACGTGCTGGTCAACAACGCCGGCTACGCCAACGTCTCCCCCGTCGAGACCTCGGACGACGCCGACTTCCGGGCCCAGTTCGAGACCAACTTCTGGGGCGTTTACCACGTCACCAAGGCCGCCCTGCCCGCGCTGCGGCGTCAGGGCGCGGGCACCGTGGTGCAGTTCTCCTCGGTCGGCGGCCGGGTCGGCGGGTCGCCGGGCATCGCCTCGTACCAGGCCGCCAAGTTCGCGGTGGACGGCTTCACCCGGGTACTGGCCGCCGAGACCGCGCCGTTCGGCATCCGGTACCTGGTGGTCGAGCCGAGCGGCTTCGCCACCGACTGGGCGGGCGCCTCGATGACGGCGTACCCCGTCCCGGAGGAGTACGAGCAGACGGTCGGCGCGATGAACCGCCGGATGCGCCAGGGCGGGCCCGGCGCCGCCGGCGACCCGGTGCGCGCCGCGGAGATCATCGTCCGCACCGTGCGGCTCGCCGAGCTCCCGAGCCACCTGCTGCTGGGCGTGAACGCGGCGACCATGGCACTGGATCACTCCCGCCGGCAGCTCGCCGAGGCCGGCGCCTGGGAACAGGTCAGCCGCTCCGCGGACTACGCCGAGCCGTACCCGGTCGAGCTGCCGGCGCGGTGACGGCGAACGGCCCCGCCGCAGCAGCTGCGACGGGGCCGGGAGGGAGCAGGACGTCAGCGGCGGTGGTCCGGGTCGTGGACCTCGCCGACCAGTTCCTCCAGGACGTCCTCCAGGGCGACCAGGCCGAGCTGGCGGCCGTCCGCGTCCACCACGGCGGCCAGGTGGGCGGCGGCGCGGCGCATCGCGGCGAGCGCGTCGTCCAGTGGCAGGCCGGAGCGGACCACGGTGATCGGGCGCCACAGCCGGTCGGGGACGGGCGCGGTGAGGTCGTCCACCTCCAGCGAGTCCTTGACGTGCAGGTAGCCGAGCACGGCGCCCTGTTCGTCGGTGACCGGGAAGCGCGAGAAGCCGGTGCGGACGGCCAGCTGCTGGATCTGTTCGCCGGTGACGCCCGCGCCGACGGTGACCAGCTGGTCGGCGGGCAGCAGCACCTCGGTGACGGGGCGGCTGCCCATCTCCAGGGCGTCCTCCAGGCGTTCGCGGCGGGTGTCGTCGAGCAGACCGGCCTCGCCGGAGTCGGCCAGCAGGTGCAGCAGCTGTTCGCTGGTGAACACCGAGTTGACCTCGTCCTTGGGTTCGACCCGGAACAGCCGCAGCACGCTGTTGGCGAAGGCGTTCAGGAAGGCGATCGCCGGGGCCAGCCAGCGGGCCAGCCGGTCCAGCGGCGGGCCGAGCCACAGCACGGCCTTCTCCGGCCCGGCCAGTGCCAGGTTCTTCGGCACCATCTCGCCGATCACCATGTGCAGGAACACCACCAGGCTGAGCGCGATGGCGTAACTGAGCAGGTGGATCGCCGTGTCGGGCACGCCGAGCGCGTGGAACGCGGGCTCCAGCAGGTGCGCGATGGTCGGCTCGGCGAGCGCGCCGAGCAGCAGCGAGCAGACGGTGATGCCGAGTTGGGCGGCGGCCAGCATCGCGGAGACGTTGGACAGCGCGTGCAGCACGGTGCGGGCGCGCTTGTCGCCGGCCTCGGCGAGCGGTTCGATCTGGCTGCGGCGCACCGAGATGACGGCGAACTCGGCGCCGACGAAGAACGCGTTGCCGAGCAGCAGGAGCAGCGAGAAGGCGAGTTGCAGGGCGCTCATCGGTGGCCGTCCTGGTCGTCCTGGTCATCGGCGGGGCGGGTGCGGCGCACCTCGACCCGGCTGGTGCGGTGCCGGTCCACGGCGGTCACGGTCAGCTTCCAGTCCGGCAGTTCGGCGCTCTCGCCGACCGCGGGGAGCTTGCCGAGCAGGTCGGCGAGCAGTCCGCCGAGGGTCTCGTAGGGGCCGTCGGGGGCGTGCAGGCCGATCTTGGCGAGCTGGTCGAGCCGGGCCCGGCCGTCGGCGTCCCAGACCGGCAGTCCGTCGCGCGGGGCGAGCGGGCGCAGCTCGGGGGCGTCGTCGGGGTCGTGCTCGTCCTGGACCTCGCCGACCACCTCTTCGACGATGTCCTCGATGGTGGCGACGCCGGCGGTGCCGCCGTACTCGTCGATCACCACGGCCATCGGTTCGCTGCCGCGCAGCAGGTCGAGCAGCCGCTCGACGGGCAGCGTCTCGGGGACCAGCAGCGGCAGGGTGGCCAGGTGCCGGACCTTGGTGTGGTCGCGGCGGTCGGCGGGGACGGCGAGCGCGTCCTTGAGCGTGACGGTGCCGGTGACGTTGTCGAGGCTGTCGCTGTACACCGGGAAGCGGCTCAGCCCGGTGGCCCGGGTGAGGTTGAGCACGTCGCCGGCGGTGGCGTCCTCCTGGAGCGCGGCGACGTCGATCCGCGGGGTCATCACGGATTCGGCGGTCAGCTCGCGCAGGCCCAGGGTGCGCACGAACAGGACGGTCGACTCCTCGTCCATCGCGCCGGCCTGGTAGGAGTGCCGGGCGAGCGCGACGAGTTCGTCGGCGGTGCGGGCGTGGCCGAGTTCCTCCTGCGGCTCGACGCCGAGGGCCCGGACGATCCGGTCGGCGGAGCCGTTCAGGAACGCGATCAGCGGGCGGCAGGCGGCGGAGAACACGCGCTGCGGGCCGACCACGGCGTAGGCGACCTGCATCGGGTGGGAGATCGCCCAGTTCTTCGGGACGAGTTCGCCGATCACCATCTGCAGCACGGTGGCCAGCACCAGGCCGACGATCAGCGCGGTGCCGCGGGCCGCCGCGTCGGGCAGGCCGACGGCGGTGAACACCGGGGAGAGCAGGGTGGACAGCGCCGGCTCGGCGAGCATGCCAACCACCAGCGAGGTGATGGTGATGCCGAGCTGGGCGCCGGAGAGCTGGAAGGACAGCTGGTGCAGGGCCTTGGAGAGGCTCTTCGCCCGGCCGTCGCCGGTGGCCGCGGCGCGTTCCACGGTGCCGCGGTCGGCGGTCACGAACGCGAACTCGGCGGCCACGAACAGGCCGTTGGCGAGGATGAGCAGGAATGCCGCGAGCAGCAGGAGCCAGGCGGTGGTCATCGGGCCGCCCGCCTTCCCTGGCTCGAAATGTGCGTGGCGGCGCGGGTACTACCGGACGGATCGTCCATCGAGGGGAGGTGTCACTCCTCAGGTCGCGGGTGGGGGCGGAAAGCCGGACACATGGAGGCTTTGCCGCGGTTTTACCAGCGTAGACGATACCCGAACGGTTCTCGGGGCCCGCTCGGCCGGGGCTGCCGAGGGGCGCGTCAGGGCCGGCTCGCGCCGCGTTCCTCGACCAGGTCGCGCAGCGTGCGGGCGGCCGTGACGGCCTGGTCGCGGCCGCCGGCGGGCTGGATGCCGACGGCGGCCAGCGCGGTGCCGTCGGCGAGGTCGAGCATCACCCACGGGTCGCCGTGCTTGAGGTTGACCCGGACCACCTCGGCCCAGGACAGGCGGCGGCTGCGGACGAAGTTGACCACGGTCAGCCCGTCGGCGTCGGCGACCACCTTGGGCCGGGCCAGCATCAGTCCGACCCCGGCGAACAGCAGTCCGCTGACCACCATCATCGCCCGGTCCCTGAGCTGCCAGTTCTCCGGCAGGGCGACGGCGAGCACGGTGAACAGCACCACCATCACGGCACACAGCGTGAGCAGCACGGCGCGGTTGCGGCGGGGGGCCCAGGTGACGGGCAGGGTGGCAGAGGCGAGGGACGTGGGCACAGACACGGGTGGCTCCCGGAAAAGGGCGGGGCCACCGCAGAGGTGGACCCCGCCCGACGGCGGATCAGATGCGGCAGGCGTGGATGTTGGTGACCAGGATGGCGCGGGCGCCGATCGCCCACAGGTCGTCCATGATCCGCTGGGCCTCCTTGCGGAGCACCATGGAGCGGACCGCGACCCAGCCCGCGGTGTGCAGCGGCGAGACGGTCGGCGACTCCAGGCCGGGGGTGAGCGCGACGGCCGCGCCGACGTTCTCGGCCTTGATGTCGTAGTCCATCAGCACGTAGCGGCGGGCCACCAGCACGCCCTGCAGGCGGCGCAGGAACTGGTCCACGGCAGGGTCCTCGCCGGCGCCCTTGGGCCGGATCACCACGGCGTCGGAGATCAGGATCGGGTCGCCGAACACCTCCAGGCCGGCGTTGCGCAGGCTGGTGCCGGTCTCCACCACGTCGGCGATGACCTCGGCGACGCCCAGGTGCACGGCGGTCTCCACCGCGCCGTCCAGCTTGGTGACGGTGGCCTTCACGCCGTGCTCGGCGAGGTGCTGCTCGACCAGCCCGGTGTAGGAGGTGGCGATCCGCAGGCCGTCGAGGTCCTGGACGGTGGAGATCTCCGCGCCGACCGGCTTGGCGAAGCGGAAGGTCGAGCCGGCGAAGCCGAGCGCGAGCACCTCCTCGGCGACGGAGGCGGAGTCCAGCAGCAGGTCGCGGCCGGTGATGCCGATGTCGAGCCGGCCGGAGCCGACGTAGACGGCGATGTCACGCGGGCGCAGGAAGAAGAACTCGACCTGGTTGTCCGGGTCGACCAGGACGAGTTCCTTGGCGTCCTTGCGCTGCCGGTAGCCGGCCTCATGGAGCATCTCCGCCGCGGGACCCGAGAGCGAACCCTTGTTGGGGACGGCGATGCGGAGCATGAGAGGCGAACCCTTCGTCGACTGCGTGCGGTGGGGGGACTTACAGGTACTTGTAGACGTCTTCGAGCGTCAGCCCGCGGGCGAGCATCATCACCTGGACGTGGTAGAGGAGCTGGGAGATCTCCTCCGCCGCCTCCTCGGGCGACTGGTACTCCGCGGCCATCCAGACCTCGGCGGCCTCCTCGACGACCTTCTTGCCGATGGCATGAACGCCCTGCTGCACGAGCTGGGCGGTGCGGGAGGTCTCGGGGTCGCCGGTGGCGGCCTTCTGCTGGAGCTCGGTGAAGAGCGCCTCGAATGTCTTGGAAGCCATGATGACCTCACCTTACGGGGTGCGGGCTGACGGGCGGTAAACGTTTCGCACCGTGGACAGTCCGGTGGACATCCAAACCGGCCATTCACGGTGCGATCGTCGGTTCAACGCCAGGGCTCGACGACCTCGCGCAGCGTGGCGGCGGTGAGGACGGCGGCGACGACCGCCTCGTGGCCCTTGTCCTCGGTGGAGTCGGGCAGGCCGGCGCGGTCCAGCGCCTGCTGCTCGGTGTCGCAGGTCAGCACGCCGAAACCGACCGGGACGCCGGTGTCCACCGCGACCTGGGTCAGGCCGAGCGTCGCGCCCTGGCAGACGTAGTCGAAGTGCGGGGTGCCGCCGCGCACCACCACACCCAGCGCCACCACCGCGTCGTACCCGCGGCCGGCCAGCTGCTTGGCGGCGACCGGAAGTTCGAAGGTGCCAGGGACGCGGACCACGGTCGCTCCCTCGATCCCGAGCTCCTTCAGCGCGCGGTGCGCGCCGTCCAGCAGTCCGTCCATCACCTGCTCGTGCCACTGCGCGGCGATGATCGCGACCCGCAGGTCGGCGTAGTGCTTCAAGGACAGATCGGGTGCTCCGTGGCCGGCCATGTCAGGTTCCTCTTTCGACGGTGCTTCAGAACACTTGTTACTACGACTACTTGCTGTCGTCCTCGAGCCACGGCAGGTCGTGACCCATCCGGTCGCGCTTGGTGCGCAGGTAGCGCAGGTTGTGCGCGCCGGTGGCGGTGGGCAGGGGACGGCGCGCGGCGACCTTCAGGCCGTGCTCGGCGAGGGCGGCCTGTTTGGCCGGATTGTTGGAGAGCAGGGTGAGCGAGCGCACGCCGAGGTCGGCGAGCATCTGCCCGGCGATCGAGTAGTCGCGGGCATCGACGGGCAGCCCCTGGTCGAGGTTGGCGTCGACGGTGTCGCGGCCCTGCTCCTGGAGCTCGTAGGCGCGCAGCTTGTGGGCCAGGCCGATGCCCCGGCCCTCATGGCCGCGCAGGTACAGCACCACGCCGCGGCCGGCGTCGGCGACGGCCCGCAGCGAGGCGTGCAGCTGCGGGCCGCAGTCGCAGCGCAGCGAGCTGAACACGTCGCCGGTCAGGCACTCGGAGTGCACCCGCACCAGCACGTCCTCGCCATCGGGGAGCTTCCCGTCGGCGTCCAGGCCGCCGGCCACCAGGGCCAGGTGCTCGGCGCCGTCGATGGTGCCGCGGTAGCCGACGGCGGTGAACTCGCCGTGGTCGGTGGGCAGTCCGGTGACGGCGGCGCGATCGACGTGCAGTTCGGTGCGGCGCCGGTAGGCGATCAGGTCCGCGATGGAGATGATCGCCAGGCCGTGCTCGCGGGCGAAGGCGTGCAGTTCGGGCAGCCGGGCCATGGTGCCGTCGTCGTTGACCACCTCGGCGATCGCCCCGGCGGGGGCGAGGCCGGCCAGCCGGACCAGGTCGACGGTGGCCTCGGTGTGTCCGGGGCGTACCAGCACACCGCCGTCCACGGCGCGCAGCGGGAAGACGTGGCCGGGCCGGGAGAGGTCGCCGGGTTCGGTGCCGGGCGAGGCCAGCAGCCGGACGGTGCGGGCCCGGTCGGCGGCGGAGATGCCGGTGTCCACGCCCTCGCGGGCGTCCACAGAGACGGCGTAGGCGGTGCCCTTGCGGTCCTCGTTGACCCGGGTCATCGGCGGCAGCTTGAGCCGGTCGAGCTCCTCGCCGGTCATCGGGACGCAGATCACGCCGGAGCTGTAGCGGACGGTGAAGGCCATCAGTTCGGGGGTGGCGGCGGACGCGGCGAACATGATGTCGCCCTCGTTCTCGCGGTCCTCGTCGTCCACCACGATCACGGCGCGGCCGAGCGCGATGTCGGCGATGGCGCGTTCCACCGGGTCGAGGGCGATCGGTGCTTCGGGCTGGTCGGCGCTCATACGGCAACTTCCTTCGCGCGCGGGGCGGTTCGTACGGTGCGGGCCTTCGTCCACCAGCTGACCAGGCCGGCCACCACCAGGACGAAGTAGATGGTGAAGGTGAGCGCGGAGAACACGTAGCCGTGGGCGTAGCTGTACGGCACGCTGATCACGTCAACGGCGATCCAGGCGAACCAGAACTCCACCCAGCCGCGGGCCTGGGCGTACATCGCGGCCAGCGTGCCGGTGAAGATGTACGCGTCCAGCAGCGGGTTCCAGGACAGCTGCGGGTTGGCGTAGAACAGCGCGGCGACGGCGGCGGTGCCGGCCGCGGTGGCCAGGATCAGTACGGATCGCTGCCGCCAGTCGGCGAACCGGACCTGGATCTCGCCGGTGTCGCGGCGGCCGCGGTGCCACTGGGTCCAGCCCCAGATCGCGGTGACCACGACGATCACCTGCTTGCCGATCAGTCCGGGCACGTGTCCGCCGAGGAACACGCTGATCAGCACGGTGCCGGCCAGCAGCTGGGCGGGCCAGGTCAGCACCGAGCGGCGCCAGCCGAAGGCCAGCCCGGCGAGCCCTATCAGGTTGCCGACCATGTCCGCCACCTTCACCTGCTCGCCGAAGGCGGTGAACGTCAGATCTGCGAGCGAGCTCACTTGGTTTCCCCCAGGGTGTCGGGCAGGGCACGGTGTTCGAGCAGTCGTTCCACGTACTTGGCGAGCACGTCCACCTCCAGGTTGACGGGGTCGCCCACCGCCTTCACCCCGAGCGTGGTCAGGGCGAGCGTGGCGGGGATCAGCGAGACGGTGAAGGTGTCGCGGGCGGCCTCGACCACGGTGAGGCTCACTCCGTCCACGGTGATCGACCCCTTCTCCACCAGGTAGCGCGAGATCGGCTGCGGCAGGGAGAAACGCACCACCTCCCAGCGCGGATTCCCGTCCGCGTCCAGGTCGCCCGGCTCGCGGGAGAGCAGGGTGCCGGTGGCGTCGACGTGGCCCTGCACGAGGTGGCCGCCGAGCCGGTCGCCGAGCGCCATCGCCCGTTCCAGGTTGACCCGGGAGCCGGGGCGCAGCGCGCCGAGGCTGGAGCGCTTGAGCGTCTCGCGCATCACGTCGGCGCTGAACTCGCCCTCGCGCTTGGCGAGTTGTTCGTTGTCGTCGACGACGGTCAGGCAGACGCCGTTGACCGCGACGGAGTCGCCGTGGCGGGCGTCCGCGGTGACCAGCGGGCCGCGCAGGCGGATTCGCGAGGATTCGCCGATCTCCTCGATGGAGACGACCTCGCCGAGCTCTTCGATGATGCCGGTGAACACCCGGGTTCTCCTCGCGCTTGGGGCGCGGACTCCGGGGCGGCGATCGGGAGTTGACTGCGGACGTGGCACGCCGGGAACGCCCCCGTGGAGCCTCGGCCGGAAACGGTCGTGGCACGGGTTCGCTGCCGAAAAAGCCGTGCTTCCGCACCCCGGCCCTCGGGTGGGCCCAGGTGACGGACGCACTTGTCCGCCGCGCACGCCTCCCATCCGGACTTTAACCGTCGGTCCAGGAATTTCACCTGGTCAACCGGCCGCTGGCTGCGGACGGGTCGCGGACTGTAACCGCCGGCTCGGAATTTCACCGACCCCGGAGTGCGCTGAACGTCACTGCTACTTCACCAGCATTCTTGCACGCGCATGGACCAGGAAGGCAAGAACGTCTCCTGTGGTCTGCTTCACGTCGCGGTCGCAGGGTGGAAATGAGCCACCTTTCGTACCGGGGGCTCCCGGCCGAGGAGTTGAGTCACGATGACGACGATGTACATGGACGTCCACCACGGCATGAAAGGCATCACCGCCGACCAGTTGAAGGCCGCGCACGAGGCGGACCTCGCGGCGCAGGCCCAGGAGGGCGTGAAGTTCCAGCAGGCCTGGGCCGACCCGGATTCCGGCACCGTCTACTGCCTGTCGTCCGCGCCGTCCAAGGAGGCCGTCCAGCGCGTCCACGAGCGCACCGGGCACCCGGCGGACGAGGTGCACCCGGTTCCGCTTCAGGTCTGACCCTCCCGCGGGCCGGTGGGCGGGGGTAGTGTCGGATCAGTGATCTTCGACGCCCTCGCCGCGGACGCGATCCGCGATCCGGCCCGCCTGCGCGGCCTGTACGAGCAGCCGAGCGAGCTGGTGCGGCGCAAGCAGGTCGACCACCTGCACGACGCGGCGCGCCGGTTCATCGGCTGCTCCTCGCTGGTGTTCCTCGCCACCGCCGACGCGGACGGCAACTGCGACGCCACCCCGCGCGGCGGCCCGCCCGGTTTCGTCTCCGTGCTGGACGAGCGGACCATCGCCATCCCGGACGCCACCGGCAACCGTCGCCTCGACAGCCTGCACAACATCGTCGCCACCAAAATGGCCGGGCTGATCTTCCTCGTCCCCGGCCGGGCGGCCACCCTGCGCGTCAACGGCCGGGCCTGCGTCAGCGAGGACCCGCAGCTGCTGGCGCGGCTGACCGCCGTCGGCAAGCCGCCGCGCACCGCGATCGTGGTCGCCACGGACGAGGTGTACGGGCACTGCCCGAAGGCGCTCATGCGCAGTTCGGCCTGGCGCCCCGAGCAGTGGCTGCCCGACGACGCGGCCCCCGCGTCCGCCGAGATCACCCTCTCCCACCTGAACGACCCGGAGCTGACGCTGGAGCAGATCCGGGCCGCCGAGGAGGAGTCGCTGCGCCTGCGGTACGAGTGAGCCGGGCCCGCCGAGGGGATGGTGCGGCGCTCGTGCATGCTGGAAGGCAGACAGGCGCCTCATAGGCGGAACTTTGGGGGGTCATAGCTTCGACTTATGGAGACATAAGCCGGAGCACCGTACCGGGCGCCGCCGACCGCCGGAAGGCTGGCGGTACGCGCCCAAAACTGAAACACCCAAAACTGAAACAGGAGTACCTGCCCATGTCCCGCCCCGTCCGGGTGGCCGTCGTCGGTGCCGGCCCCGCCGGGATCTACGCCGCCGACGCCCTGCTGAAGTCCGAACTGGCCACCGCCCCCGGGGTCTCCATCGACCTGATCGAGCGGCTGCCCGCCCCCTTCGGCCTGATCCGCTACGGCGTCGCCCCCGACCACCCCCGGATCAAGGGCATCGTCACCGCCCTCCACCAGGTCCTCGACAAGCCGCAGGTCCGCCTGCTCGGCAACGTCGACTACCCCGGCGACCTCTCCCTGGACGAGCTCCACCGCTTCTACGACGCCCTGGTCTTCGCCACCGGCGCCGAGGCCGACCGCGACCTGGCGATACCGGGCATCGAACTCGACGGCTCCTACGGCGCCGCGGACTTCGTCTCCTGGTACGACGGCCACCCCGAAGTCCCGCGCGAATGGCCGCTGGAGGCCGAACAGGTCGCCGTCCTCGGCGTCGGCAACGTCGCCCTCGACGTCGCCCGGGTGCTCGCCAAGACCGCCGACGAACTGCTGCCCACCGAGATCCCGCCGAACGTCCACGCCGGCCTCGCCGCGAACCGCGCCCGCGAGGTCCACGTGTTCGGACGGCGCGGCCCCGCGCAGGCCAAGTTCTCCCCGATGGAACTCCGCGAGCTCGACCACTCCCCCACCATCGAGGTGATCGTCGACCCCGAGGACATCGACTACGACGACGCCTCGATCGCCACCCGGCGCGCCAACAAGCAGGCCGACATGGTCGCCTCGACGCTGGAGAACTGGGCGATCCGCGACACCGGCGACCGGCCGCACCGCATCCACCTGCACTTCTTCGAGAACCCGGTCGAGGTCCTCGGCGAGGACGGCCGGGTCGTCGCGCTGCGCACCGAGCGCACCGCGCTCGACGGCACCGGTAACACGGTCGGCACCGGCACCTTCCGCGAATGGCCCGTCCAGGCGGTCTACCGCGCGGTCGGCTACCGCTCCGACGAGCTGCCGAAGCTGCCGTTCGACGCCCTCTCCGCGACGGTTCCGCACGAGGCGGGCCGCGTCCACGAGAACGGCACCCACCTGCCGTCCGTGTACGTCACCGGCTGGGTCAAGCGCGGCCCCGTCGGCCTGATCGGCCACACCAAGGGCGACGCGAACGAGACCATCGCCTGCCTGGTCGCCGACCACGCCTCCGGCGCGCTGCGGCCGGCCGCCGAGCCCGGCGAGGACGCCGTGGTGGACTTCCTGCGCTCGCGCGGCGTCGACTTCACCACCTGGGAGGGGTGGCAGCGGCTGGACGCACACGAGAAGGCCCTCGGCGAGGCCGAGGGCCGCGAGCGGGTGAAGGTGGTGGACCGGGTCGCAATGCTGGACGCCTCGGCGAGCGACCTGGCGGCGGAACGCAACCCGCGATAGCGGGAGGGCGGGGAACTGCGCGACTAGCGCAGACCGGTCCGCAAGGTCGCGACCACGTGCAAGTCATTGTCCTGTGTCGCGATCTCGCGGTCTGGTCCTTCCGCTTCGCGCAGTTCCCCGCGCCCCTGGTGGTGCTCTCCCTGGTTTCGCTCTCCCTACTCCAGCTCGGCCCGGCCGGCCGCGTCGGAGAGTTTGAGCAGGACGGCCGTGAGGAGCCAGTTCGCGGTGAGGGAGGAGCCGCCGGCGGCGAGGAAGGGGAGGGCCTTGCCGGTGAGGGGGATGAGGCCGGTGACGCCGCCGACGACCACGAAGACCTGGAGGGCGACGGCCGCGGAGAGGCCGGTGGCGAGGAGTTTGCCGAAGGGGTCGGTGACGGCGACGGCCGTGCGCAGGCCGCGTTGCACGAACAGGCCGTAGAGCAGCAGGACGGCCATGCCACCGGCCAGGCCGAGTTCTTCGCCGATGGTGGTGAAGATGAAGTCGCTGCGCCCGGCGAAGCCGATCAGGAAGGGTTTGCCCTGGCCGAGGCCGGTGCCCAGCAGGTGGCCGCTGCCGAGGCTGAACAGGGCCTGCGCGGGTTGGTCGGAGACCAGGTCGGGGTTGTGCACCGGCAGGTAGTAGTCGAGGGGGTGCAGCCAGGCCTCGACGCGGCCGTGCACGTGCGGTTCGAGGTCGCCGACCACGGCGGCGCCCGCGGCAGCCATGAGCAGGCCGATCAGGACCCAGCCGGTGCGTTCGGTGGCGGTGTAGAGCATCACCACGAAGACGCCGAAGAAGATCAGCGAGGTGCCGAGGTCGCGTTCGAAGATCAGCACCAGCAGGCTGATCACCCAGATCGCCAGGACCGGCCCGAGGTTGCGGCCGCGCGGCAGGTTGACGCCCCAGACCTTGCGGCCGGTGAGGGCGAGCGCGTCCCGGTTGGCGGTCAGGTAGCCCGCGAAGAAGACGGCGATGGCGACCTTGACGAACTCGTCGGGTTCGAAGGAGAGCCCGCCGAGCCGGATCCAGCGCTTGGCGCCGAAGCTGTCGCCGGGGAAGAACGCGGGTGCGGCCAGCAGGACCAGCGCACCGGCCATGATCAGGTAGACGTACTTCTGGAGCAGCCGGTGGTGCTTGACCACCACCAGCAGCACGGCGGCGACCACGGTGGCGACCACCGTCCACTGCACCTGGCTGGGCGCGGCGGGGAGTTTCTGCCAGTCGCCCTTGGCGGCGTGCCAGATCTTGTACGAGAAGTCGAGGCGGTCGAGCAGGACCAGTCCGAGGCCGGTGAGCAGCACGGCCAGGGGCAGGATCAGCGGGTCGGCGTAGGGGGCGGAGCGGCGGACCACCAGGTGCAGGACGGCGGTGAGGACGGTCAGGCCGGCGCCGTAGGGCAGCAGTCCGGGCGGGAGGGTGCCGGTCAGGGCCAGGTTCGCGCTCGCCCAGCCGGCCAGGCACACCGTCACCGCGAGGGCCAGCAGGCCCAGTTCGACGTTGCGGCGGTGGGTGGCGCGTCGGCGGCCGGCGCTGCGCGGAGCCTTTGTCACCCGGGCCCCCTCTCGAAGGTTTTCTACAGGCGTGTAGAACTTCGGTGTCGGATCCTTGCACACGGACCCGGCGCTGCGACGACGCCGGGTGCCGGTGTGCGGTTCCACCCGTCGGGCGAAGCGGCCGGAAAGCGACCGTAGGAGAGCCCCCGCCATGCCCCACCCCGCGGCCGTCGCGCCCTGGCACTGGTCGGCGCTGGCCGACACCTGGACCCTGGAACCGGCGGTCGCCGCCCTCACCGTGCTGCTGGCCGGCGGCTATCTGGTGGGCGTCCGACGGCGCGGCGGCTGGCCCTGGTACCGCACGGCGGCGTTCCTCGGCGGGCTGATGGTGTGGGTGTGGACCACCAGTTCCGGCCTCGGCGTCTACGAGCGGGTGCTGTTCACCGACCGCGCCGTGCAGATGGTGCTGTTGCTGATGCTGGTCCCGCTGCTGCTGGCGCTCGGCGCCCCCGTCTCGCTGCTGGCCGACACCCTGCCGCCGGCCGGCCGGGAGCGGCTGCGGGCCGCGCTCGGCGGGCGGGCGTCCCGGGTGCTGATGTTCCCGCTGGTGTCCACCGTGCTGCTGGTGGCGCCGCCGTGGCTGCTGTACTTCACGCCCTGGTACACCGAGACGCTGACCAGCACGGCCGGGAACATCGGCTTCCATCTGCTGCTGGTGCTGCTCGGCCTGCTGTATTTCTGGCCGCGCCTGCAACTGGACCCGGTGGCGCGCGAGTATCCGCTGATGATCGGTGTGGTGATCAGTTTCGTCGAGGTGGTGTTCGACGCGGCGCTGGCCCTGGTGCTGCTCTACGGCGGCCATGTGGTCGCCGAGCCGTACTACGCGGGCCTGGCCCGTGCCTGGGGCCCCTCGCTCGCCCGGGACCAGTTCGTCGGCGGCAACGCGATCTGGATCCTCGGCGACCTGGTCGGCCTGCCGTTCCTGGTCGCGCTGATCCGCCGCCTGATCGTCACCGGCCGGGCCGAGACCGCCGCCGTGGACGCCGCGCTGGATGCCGCCGAGCGCGACCGGGCCGTGGCCGTGGAGACGGGCGAGGCCCCGGCGGACGACCGGCCGTGGTGGCTGGACGACCCCAACCTGCGTCACCGCTACGGCGGCTGACCGCCGTCGGGCAACCGGGTGAGACGCACGTCACCCGGCGCGCCCGGGAATGCGCCTCCCGCCGGTCCGGTTGCACTGGGCGTACGCTGAATACCCATGGGGGTATCGAAGCACCAGAACGCGGACAAACCACAGCATCGACCAGAGAGGCTCGGCAACATGACCGACGACTTCACCGCCCTCCTGAACCACCCGTTCACGGACGCGGTCGACCGGGTCCGCGCGGCCCTCGCCGCGCAGGGCTTCGGCATCCTCACCGAGATCGACATGCCGGCCACCCTGCAGGCCAAGATCGGCGTCGGCATGGAGGACTACCTGATCCTCGGCGCCTGCAACCCGGAGCTCGCGCACCGCGCCCTGGAGATCGACCGCCGGGTCGGCCTGATGCTGCCGTGCAACGTGGTGGTGCGCGACCTTGGCGGCAGCGTCCTGGCCGAGGCCATGGACCCGAAGCTGATGGTGCAGTTCACCGGCCGTCCCGAGCTCGGCGCGGTGGCCGACGAGGCCGCCGCCAAGCTGCGCGCCGCGATGGCCGCCCTGAACGCCTGACCCGCACACCCCGGCAGGGGGCGCTCCCACGCCCCCCGCCCCCTCCGCATTCGCACCCCGACCCCCGCCTGCCTGCACATATACCCCCCTAGGTATTACCCTTGGACCGGCGGACCCCCGCCCGCTTGGAGAAACACCTGTGAACCGCTCCGCCCCCGCGCCGGCCGCCACCGCGCCCCCGGCCGTCGCCCCGCCCCGGGACGGGCTGCTCGGCCGCCTCGGCGTCTGGTCCGTCCACCACTTCAAGACCGTTCTGGTCGGCTGGCTGATCGTCGTGATCGGCCTCGGCGCCTTCGCCCCGAAGGTCACCACCGCGCTCTCCGGCGCGGGCTGGCAGGCCAACGGCTCCGACTCGGTGAAGGTCCGCTCCCTCGCCGAGGAGCACTTCGCGGGCAACGCCTCCTCCGCGATCCAGATCGTGGTGCACGCCGACCGCCCGGTGACCGACCCCGGCGTGCAGCAGGTGGTCGACCGGGCCGGCGCGCTGGCCACCGCCGACAGCCGGATCTCCACCGTCGTCCCGCCGCAGCCCGGCGCGACGATCAGCCAGGACGGCCGCACCGCCGTACTGCTGGCCGGCGCCAACGCCTCGCCGGACGACATGGTGCGCGCCGCCGACGACCTGAAGGAGCCGCTGCGCGAACTGTCCGGCGGCGGCGTGGACGTCACCGCGACCGGCGCGTCCGTGCTGTGGAGCGACTTCAACACCGCCAACCACGACGCGATGATGAAGTCCGAGATCATGTCCTGGCCGGTCACCCTGGCCATCCTGGTGCTGGCGTTCGGCTCGCTGGTCGCCGCCGGACTGCCGCTGCTGCTGACCATGGCCGGACTGGCCGCCTCGGCCGGCTCGCTGGTGCTGATCAGCCACCTGTTCCCGGTCTCCATCTGGGCGATGAACTTCGCCATGATGTTCGCCCTCGCGCTGGGCATCGACTACGCGCTGTTCCTGGTCGTCCGGTTCCGCGCCGCACGCGCCAACGCCGAACGGGGAAGCGACAGTTCACGGGCGGTCGCGGAAACCATGGACACCGCGGGCAAGGCCGTGCTGCTCTCCGGCGCCACCGTGCTGGTCAGCCTGTCCGCCGTGATGCTGGTCCCGTCCCCCGCGTTCCGCTCGATGGCCGGCGGCATCATGCTGGCCGTGCTGTTCGTGCTCGGCGCCACCCTGACCCTGCTGCCCGCCGTGCTCGGCAAGCTGGGCCACCGCGTCGACGCCGTCTCGCTGCCCTGGGCCAAGCGCGAGGAGCAGACCTCGCCGCGGTTCGCCGCCTGGGGCGAGCGCCTGTGGAAGCAGCCGCTGCGCTGGGGCGCGCTCGCCCTGGTCGCCCTGCTGGCGCTGGCCGCGCCGGTGATCGGACTGCGCACCGCGATGCCGTCCATCAACGTGCTGCCCGGCGACGCCAGCGCCCGGGCCGGCTACACCGCCGTCCAGCAGGCGTTCGGCGCCGGCGCCCCCGGCACCCTGCAGATCCTCACCCCCACCGACCAGGCCGCCGCCACCGCGCAGACCGTCGCCGGGACGCCCGGAATCGCCGGCGTCATGCCCGCGATGCCGGCCGCCGACGGCACCGACCTGTCGATGATCCAGGCCGTCCCGTCCGTGGACCCGTCCGACCCGCAGCTCGGCCACACCGTGAACGCGCTGCGCGCCGAACTGCCCGACCACACCCTGGTCGGCGGCGCGGCGGTGGAGAACCTCGACCTGCAGCACCTGCTGACCGAGAAGACCCCGCTGGTCATCGGCGTCGTGATGGCGCTCGGCTTCGTGCTGCTGCTGTTCGCGCTGCGCGCCCCGCTGATCGCGGCGCTCGGCACGGCCGCCAGCCTGCTGTCCACCGGCGCGGCGTTCGGCGTCGCCCGGCTGATCTTCCAGGACGGCCACGGCTCCGGACTGCTGGGCTTCGCCCCGCAGGGCTTCCTGGACGGCTGGGCACCAGTGTTCTTCTTCGCGATGATCTTCGCGATCGCGATGGACTACACCGTCTTCCTGCTGGCCTCCGCCAAGGAGCAGTACGAGCGCACCGGTGACCCGCGCAAGGCGATGGTCGGCGCACTGGCCCACTCCGGCCGGGTGATCTTCGCGGCGGCCGCCGTGATGGTCGCCGTGTTCTTCACCTTCGCCATCTCCGGCCCGCTGCCGCCCAAGGAGATGGGCATCGTGCTCGGCGTCGCCGTCCTGCTGGACGCCGCCCTGGTCCGCCTGGTGCTGCTGCCCGTACTGCTCCGCCTGACCGGCCGCGCCGCCTGGCACACCCCCCGCTGGCTGGACCGCGTCCTCCCCAACATCCCCTTCTCGCACACCTGACACCCCTCCCCGAAAGGACCCACCCCCATGTGCCGTCGCATCACCTGCAAGACCTGCAACAAGCCCTCCTACGCCGGCTGCGGCATGCACGTCGAGCAGGTCCTCGCCGGAATCCCCAAGTCCCAGCGCTGCTCCTGCACCGCGGCCGACAAGGCCGCCTCCGGCTCCTGGCTGAGCCGCATCTTCGGCCGCTGACCCGCACCCTCGGCCACTGAGCCGCCCGAACCGCGCCCCCGCCCACCATCAGGGCGGGGGCGCTCGGCGTTCCCCGAACCCGCGTCGGGCTCGGCGGACCGCTCCCGGGCCCCCTGTTCCCGCTGGTGTCGCGGCAGTTGGCTAGAGTCCGCTGCGACGTGCGCACAGGCGCGGCGAGGCAGGCACTCGACGTGCCGGTGTCCGACCGGGGGTGGACCATCAGAGGGGAACGAACGGCCGTGTCCGAGAAATGTCCGCGGTGTGGAGAGACCGGCAGTACTCTCAGGGCACGCCAGGCGTACGAGGGTGATCCACCCGCGCTCGAGGTCGCCCCGCCGCCCCCACCGCCGGTGGCCGAGACCGCCGCTGCCAAGCCCCGCTGGACCCTCGGCACGCGGATGGCGGCGCTGATCGCCGGCGGTTACCTGGCAGCCGCCCTGGTGGCGGTCCTGGTCGCCTACACCACCGGGCGGAGCCTGGGAGCCATCCTGGCAGGGTTCCCGATACCCGGCATTGGCCTCTTCGTGGTTCTCTACTTCTTCCATGACCGGGTTCCGCCTCCGTCCGCCAAGGACAAGCTGTCGTCCTTTCACCGGGCTGTCTGGACCCGGCGGATGCAGGTGTGGGAGCACGCCTGGTTCTGCTCGGCCTGCCGGGTGGCGTTCTGGCCCGCCGGGGCGTTGAAGGCCGCTTACCCCGCTTCGCCCGCCGTACCGGCGCACGAGTTCCCGCTCACGGTCGCCACGATGGCCGAGAGGGCGTACGGTCCGGCCTGACGACCGGCAAGCCCCTCCCCATGGGGCCATGGGGAGGAAAGCAAGAACCCCGGAGTTCGGCCGAGGTCGGCACACGGAGCTCCTACCGGCGAACCGTCACGCTGCTGCCCACCTCGAAACCCGGAGGAGAAGGCCTACACGGGCGCGGCCTCCGCACTGCCGGCGGTGGCGGCCAGGACGCGTTCGGCCAGGGTGGGGTCGAGGGCGGCGCGGACCAGGGCGTCGGCGAGGCGGTGGAGCTCGGAGGGGTCGATGAGGGTGGCGAGTTCGGTGGGGTCGGTGGGCAGGCCGAGGCGTTCGGCGCCGGTGATGGCGCGGGCGTCGAGGGCGGGGCGGAGGTGGGGCCAGACCGCCTGGGCCTCGCGGCAGAACGCGGCGGCGCCGGCCGGGCCGATGCCGGGGAAACGTTGCAGCAGGGCCCGGGTGCGTTCGGGGCGGCCCTGCGCGGCGGCGGCAAGTTTTCGCAGGTCGCCGCCGTATTCGCCCTGGGCGAGCCGGGCGCATTCGCCGAGCCGGGTGGCGGTGCCGTCGGCGAAGTGCTGGTAACGGCCGGCGATCAGCGCGTCCTTGCGCTGCTGCCAGTCCAGTTCGAGCGTGCCCGCGGGGGTGCCCGCCCCGGCCGCGACCAGGGAGGCCGTGCCGGTGACGGCGATCTCGGCCTGGATGCGGGCCGAGACCAGGTTGCTGAGCATCAGCAGCTGCCACAGTTCGGCGGGCCGGTCGGCGATGTCGATGCCTGCCTGTTCGGCGTAGGTGGTTCCCGCCTCCGCCACCAGTACTGCCACTCGTTGCCGCGCGTCCATACCGGCCTCCCTGAGTCCCTTCGCTGACGAACCGTCAGCCGTCCGGGCCCGACGGTACGCGGCGGGGGCCCCGGGCGGCCCGCAGGCACGCCGCGCGGGGTTCAGCCCAGCAGCGCGGCGACCTCGGTGAGTGTGCGCACCCGGGGGACGGTCGCGTCCGCGCCGGTGGGTTCGCGCTCCAGCCAGATGCCGAGCAGTCCGGCCTCGGTGGCGGCCTGCGCGTCCACGTCCAGCCGGTCGCCGACGTACGCGGCGCGCTCGGGGGCGACGCCGAGGGCGCGGCAGGCCAGGTGGAAGATCGCCGGGGCGGGTTTGGCGCAGCCCGCGTCGCCGGAGGCGGTGGTGTGCGCGGCCAGGGTGCCGAGGCCGACGGCGTGCAGCTTGCTGCGCTGCATGTCGCCCTCGCCGTTGGTGATCACGCCCAGCTGCCGTCCGGCCCCCAACTCGCGGATCGCGCGCGGCACTTCGGGAAACGCCCGCCAGGACCTCCGGTACCGGCGGAGATATCCGGCGAACCAGGCGTCGGCCCGTTCGTCCGACCACTCGCCCAGCCCGAGGTACCGGGCCAGGCCGAGCGCCCGGTGCCGGCGCTGCTGCTGCACCGTCAACTCGCCTGCCAGGTACCGGTCGTACTCGCGGTGTTCCAGCTCGCGCCAGAACCGCAGCAACCCGTCCCGGTCCAGTGGCTGTCCGGCGAGTTCGGCGACGGCGCCGGCCAGTACGGCGGCCTCGGCCGCGCCGTCGTGGTCCATCAAGGTCCCGTCGAGGTCGAACAGCACCGCCTCGATGCGCATCCGCCCCTCCTTCGCCGCCGCCCCACCTGCGCCGTCAGCCTGTTCGGCCGCCCGACGGGCCCTCACCAGGGGCCTGCCGGGAGGGGCCCCTGGTCTGGAGCCGGCCCTCCAGTTCCATGACCGTGGCCCGCAGGGAGGTGGACCAGCGTGCGCCGTTGTAGTGGGACGGGTGCGCCTCGACCTCGGCGGAGACGGCCAGTTGGCCGCTGCCGGACGGGACGACGCGGATGGCGGCGACCTCGTCCCCGGAGACGGCGAAGTGCAGGTGCAGGACGCCTTCCTCGGCGCGGGCCACCCAGCGCGCCGCCCGGTAGCCGGCCCGGTAGCGGTTCCACTGCTCCTCGGGGAAGTACATCCGGTCCGGAACGGAACAGGGCCGGGGCAGCCGCATCCGGGTGAGGTGCGGCAGCGGCGCGGGGATGCTGCCGGGGACGGTGAACGCCCAGGTGGGCAGCGGTTCGCGGGCGTCCAGCCAGGCGGCGGGGATGCCCGCCGTGCCGGTGCGGGCGGCGACCACGCCGCCGGTGATCGCGGCGACGGTGTCCATGTCGCCGCCGGCGCCGATCGCCGACCGGACGGCCGTCGGATAGTCGTCGAGCCACCGGGCGGCGCACCAGAGCGCGAACGGGACGGTGTCGAGGGCGCTGGTGCGGCTGCCGTTGCCGAGCACGGCCGCGACCTCGCGGGCGTCGCTGCGGTCGAGCAGCCGCTCGGCCTGGTGCAGGCCGTCGCGGACCGGCCCGTACGGGGTGAGGGCGGCGACGGCGCGCAGGAAGGGCTCGGGGCGGAGCGGCTCGGTGCGGCCGCGCACCGCGTGGGCGGCCGCGACGGCCACCGCGATCGTGCCGTCCACCGCGTCCGGGTGGGTGTGGGTGATCACCGCGGTGTCGGCGGCGATCCGGACCACGGCAGCCGGGTCCTCGGCGTGGGCGGCGCCGAGCGGGGCCACCCGCATGGCCGCGCCGTTGCCGAACGAGCCCTGGCCGTCGAAGAGTTCGGCGGCCAGCCGGCGGGCGTCGCCGCCCTCCCGGATCAGCCGCAGCAGGCGGTTCGCGGCGGGTCCGTAGCCCCGGTCGAAGTCGTGGCGGTGCGCAAAGGAATGGGTGAGGTCGTAGCTGTCGATGGCACCGCGTTCGGTCTGCGCGGCGTACACGGAGCAGGCCATCTCGGTGTCATCGGTCCACGGCCAGGGGCCGGACGGGACGGTGCCGGCGGCGAAGTGGGCGCGGGCGGTTTCGGGGACGAAGAACTGGGCGCCGAGGGCGTCACCGACGGACAGGCCCTGGAGCGCGTCGAACGCGGGGCCGGTGTGCGGGGCAGGGGCAGGGGTGGTCATATGGCTCCCACCGAAGCGCCCGGGGTGCCCGTTCGTCAAGCCCGCACCGGCAGGCGGTAATTCGTTTGCGGCGCCGGGTGGACCGGCCGAGAATCCGCTGCCATGGGTGTCCTTTCCGAGCAGCAGGTCGAGGCTTTCGTCGCGGACGGCTTCGTCCGCCTGGAGGGCGCGTTCTCGCCCGAACTGGCCGCCGAATGCCGGGAGTTCCTGTGGCGGGAGATGGGCCTCGACCCGGACGACCCGACGGGCTGGACGCAGCCGGTGGTGCGCCTGGAAGGGTACGCGCAGGAGCCGTTCCGGCGGGCGGCAACCTCCGAGCGGCTGCACGGCGCGTTCGACCAGCTGGTCGGCGAGGGCCGTTGGACGCCGCAGCCGTGGCTGGGCGGCTTCCCGATCCGCTTCCCGCACCCGGACGACCCGGGCGACGCCGGCTGGCACATGGACGCGAGCTTCACCCCGGACGGCGAACAGGGCCACTGGCTCAACCTGGTCTCGCGCGGCCGGTCACTGCTGATGCTGTTCCTGCTGTCCGACGTGGACGAGGCGAACGCGCCCACCCGGATCAAGGTCGGCTCGCACCTGGACCTGCCGCGCCTGCTGGAACCCGCCGGGGACAAGGGCGTGGAGATGTTCGCGTTCTGCGCCGAACTCGACCGGGCCGGACTGCTGGACCACCCCGGGCGAAGGACCGCCCTCGCCACCGGGCGGGCGGGGGACGTGTACCTGTGCCACCCGTTCCTGATCCACGCCGCGCAGCCGCACCACGGCACCGAGCCGCGCTTCCTCGCCCAGCCGGCGCTGCTGTCCACCGCCGACCTGGTGCTGGAGCGTGCGGACGGGGCGTACTCGCCGGTGGAACGCGCCGTCCGCCTCGGGCTGCGCCGCTGAAGCGCTGCTCGCTCCGCCGTTCGCGCTCAGGTGCCACAACTGCCGCCGGACGACACCCTCCTACGTGAGGTCGCAGCACACGTCCGCACTGGCACGGCCCGCCGCACGCCGTGCCGCCCGGCTGCGATGATCGGTGGACCGTATGGACGGACTCGGGGAGGCGGAGCCGGTGATCGGTGTGGTGCTGGTGGTCGTGCTGCTGCTCGTGGTGGGCGGCTGCGGGTGCGTGGTGTGGGCGGAGCGTGGTGGGCCGGGCTGGGTCCGCGTGGTGGCGCGGGCGACGCTCGGCGCCGGCGAGATGGTCCGGCGGGCCGAGCGTCGGCGCCGCATCCAGGGGCGCCGCAACAATGACTCCGGGGGCGGGGACTGACAGCGCGTCAGTACGGCGCGCCTGCGGAATGGCAGTGCGTCAGTCCGGGCCGGAATGGCACCGCGTCAGCCTGCCAGGCCCAGCGGGTCGGGGGCCTCGGTGAGCAGGTGGGGGCCGTTCTCGGTGACGCGGTTGACGGCCGTGGGCACCGCCCGGACCAGGATGTCGCCGTCGGCCGGGTGGTGCAGCAGGTGGTGCAGGTCGGCCCGGTCGCTGTGCGCCGGGTCGAGCCAACTGTCCACGTCCTGCCGGGTGATGGTGAGCGGCATCCGGTCGTGCACCCGCCCCGCGCTGTCGGTGGCGTCGGTGGTCAGGATGGTCGCCGTCGCCAGCCACGCCGCCGGGTCGTCCTCCGGCAGGCTCGCGTCCCGCCAGAACTCGTACAGGCCGGCCATCAGCATCAGTTCGCCGGTGCTCAGGTAGTACGGCTGCTTGTACGCCTTACGGCCGTCCCCGGCCGGGACGGGACGCCACTCGTAGTAGCCGTCGGCGGGGATCACGCAGCGCCGGGCGGCGAACGCCTTGCGGAACGACGGCTTCTGGTCGACGGTCTCCGAGCGGGCGTTGATCAGCCGGGCCGCGCCGGAGCGATCCTTCGCCCAGGACGGGACCAAACCCCAACGCAGGGTGCGCAGTTGGCGCACCACTTCGCCGGTGTCGCGGTCCACCCGCTCCAGCACGGCCGCAATCGGATCGGTCGGCGCCACGTTCCAGCTCGGCGCGAGCGCCTCGGTGGGGTTCCAGCGCGCGACATCGAGCAGGGCGACCAAGTCACCGGGCTCGGTGGTGGAGACGAAGCGACCGCACATGCGACCTACCCTGCCACCGAATCCCGGCAACCGCACGCACTCCACGCAATCCCGGACCGCCGAGGAGCCTCAGGCGTAGAAGTTCCGGTCCCAGCGGTGCCCGGCCAGCACCTTCAACTCGCCCTCGCCGAGCGGCACTCCGTCACCGACGGCGGCATTGCGCTGCACCTTGCGCACCGAACGCAGGTGATCGGTCCGCGAACTGGCCGGCCCCCCGACGGCCCGTTTACGGAGGTGGCGAGGACGGGCGTGAATCGGGGCTGGCGGGGGCGGCGGGGACCGGGGTGAGGCGGCGGGGCCGGGGTGGGGGTGGGCTGGGGTTTGTCCGCGAACTTTCGAACCCTGGCGGGCCGTTGGTGGGGGTGGTGGGGGGCGGTGTGGGGGCGAATTAGACTCCGGGGCATGACCGTTCCGCTGTCCGCTTTGGGGCCGTACTTTGCCACCGTGACCGGGCCGCCGCCTGGTGGGTTTCGGCCGATGCGGGAACTGTCGGCGACAGGTGGGCCGCTGGCGGGGCGGATTGCCGAGGTCGCGCGGGTGTTGGGTACGGACGAGGTGCGGGTTGCCGCGTCCACCGCGCACCTGGGGCTGGCGGCCCGGGTGTGGTCGGTGGCGCTGGGGGTGGCCGTCACGACCGGGCGGCTGCCCGACCTGGACGGTGCCCGGTTTGCGCTTCCGCCGCAGGGTCCGTTCGACCTGTGGCTGCCGGCGGCGCCCGGGGCGGAGGCAACACCCGCCGCACTGCACGGGCTGGTGATGGGCCGGCATCTGCACCCGCTCGCCGATGCCGTCCGCATCCTGACTCCGCTCGCCGCAGGCCTGTTGGCGGGCAACGCGGCCTCCGCGCTGGTCGGCGCGGCCCGGCAACTCGCCACCGCGGACGCCGCTGCCCTGGCCCGTGCCGTCCTCGCCTTCCCGGACCTCGCCCTCACCGGCACCGCCACGCCGCCGGGCCGCCCGCTCGCCTTCCGCCGTGCCTCCTGCTGCCTCTACTACCGCACCCCCTCGGGCGGCCTGTGCGGCGACTGCGTGTTCACCCGGTCGCCGAAGTCCCGCCGCTGACCAGGGACTTGGGAGGCCGGAGGTCGAGGAGGAGATCCACGGCTCGACCGGCGGCCTCAGGCCACGCAGGCCCTGGGCGGTTGCGTCGGAGGCGGTCCGGCTGCCCGGTTCGGTGCACAGCGCGGGTCCAGGTCCGTCTTGTCCCGGCGGGGGGTTGGCGCACCCCCCCCCGCGGCAGGTTCTTCAGCGGGTGGCGGTCTCCGCGATCAGGGCACCGATGCGATCGACGGCGGTGGACGGGCCCGGGAAGAAGCGGTTCTTGGTCAGGGCGAAGGAGATGCCGGTGGCCGGGTCGGCCCAGGCTGCGCTGCCGCCCATGCCGGGCATGCCGAAGACGGTCGGGGTCTGCTGCGGGTCGGTTCCGGGGCGGCCCAGGTTGTAGCCGAGGGCGCGGGGGGTCGGGAAGCCGACCATGCGGTCGGTCTCGGCGGTGGCGAGGGCGGTGATCTCGCGCAGGCGCGCGTCCGGGACCAGGCGGATGCCGTCCACCTCGGTGAGCAGGGCGGCGTACATCCGGGCCACCGCGCGGGCGGACATCGTGCCGCCCGAGGGGATGTCGGAGGTGAGCACGGTGGGGTTGTTGCCGTAGGCCGCGCTGGGGGTGAGGGCGGGTGGGGTGGCCTTGAAGAGTGGCAGGTCGGCGGGCATCGCGGCGAGCATCTCGGCGGTGCCGGGCGCGTCCACGAGCCGGGCGAGGCGGCCGAGTTCGGGCTCGGGGACGCCGAAGTACAGCTCGTCGGCGATGCCCAGCGGCTCGGCCACCTCCTGCCGGAGCACCTGCGAGATCGGCCGGCCGGTGGCCCGGCGGACCAGCTCGCCGATCACGTAGCCCCAGGTCACCGCGTGGTAGCCGGTGCCGGTGCCGGGCTCCCACCAGGGCTCGGAGTCGGCGATCAGGGCGCACATGGCGTCCCAGTCGGCGAGGTCCCGCACCGTGAGGTCGGCCGGCACGGCCGGGACGCCGAGCGAGTGGGTGAGCGCGTGCCGGACGGTCGCCTTCTCCTTGCCGTGGGCGCCGAACTCCGGCCAGAGCTCGACAATTGGCGTGTCGTACCCGAGCGCGCCGCGCTCCGCCAGGACGTGGACCACGGTCGCCGCCACCCCCTTGCCGGTGGAGGCGCTGAAGAACGGGGTGTCCGAGGTGACCTGGCGGCCGGTGGCCGGATCGGCGATGCCCGCCACCGCGTCCACCACCAGTTCGCCGTTCCGGTACACCGCGACCTGGATGCCCAACTCCTCGCCGGACTCCACCAGTTCGTCGATGGTCTGCTGCACAGGCTGCTGCATGACGGTCGTGCCCTTTCGATCCTCGACTGCGGCGCTCGTGGGCGCCGTTCACCCAACAGTCGGCGCCGCCGACCGGATCTCTACATCACCGGCGGAGAATTTCTGCCGCCGAGTTGCGCGGCGAGGACGGCGGGCGCCTCGGCCAAGGACGGGCCGTACCAGGTGAGATGGCGGCCGCTCAGCAGAGCGTACGGGAGGGTGGGGAACGCCTCGGGGCCGTCGGTGGCGGTGAAGCGGTAGGGCTCGTCGGGGAGGAGGAGCAACTCGGCGCCTGCGCCCAGGAGTTCGGGAAGCGGGACGCGGGGGTACCGGCCCGGGTGACCGGCCGTCACGACGGTGACGCCGAGCCGTCGAAGCAGGTCGGCGGCGAAGGTGTCCGCACCGAGTACCATCCACGGCCGCCGCCAGATCGGCACCACCGCACGCATCGGAACCGCCGGAGGCACCAGGCCGGCCCATGCCCGGCTCGCCGACAACAGCCAGTCAGGATCCGGGAGTTGGCAGGCGTCCACGAGCAGGCGGCGCAGCGAGCGAAGTGCCTGGTCGAGGTCCCGGATCCGGGTGGTCCACACGGCTACCCCGGCCGCGCGCAGGGCGGCTAGGTCGGGGGCCCGGTTCTCCTCCTCGTTGGCGATCACCAGGTCGGGGCGCAGCGCGAGGATCCGTGCCACGTCCGGGTTCTTGGTGCCGCCGATCCGGACCACGTCGAGGTCGGCGGGGCGGGTGCACCAATCGGTGGCACCGACCAGCAGGCCGGGGGCGGCGGTGGCCACGGCCTCGGTGAGCGAGGGGACCAGCGAGACGACCCGGCGCACCGCCCCGAGCCGTACCGGGTCACCCTCGTCGTCCCTCAACTCCCGCTCAGCGTCCATGAATGCCACGCTATCGCGCCCGCAGCTAGCCCCTCCGAGTGCCGGATCAGAGCCGATGGAACGCACACGTACGTTCATCGGCGCACTGCGGGGGCGGACCTTCGGCAGCTGACCTAGCGTGGGGCTCGCCCCGGCGATCCGGGGCGGAATTTCGCAGGTGGGCGCCCCCCTGTCTCCCGAGAACACTCCGTTGTTCCTCAGTGAAAGTGGAAAGACATGGCATTCGGAAAGATGCTCGCCGCCATCGGTACCGCCTCGGCCCTGGCCTTCACGGCTGTCGGCACGGTCAGCTCCGTCGCGTTCGCGGACACCGCTCCCGCGGCCCCGCAGACGAACCAGACCGCCTCCCAGCCCGCGGACCAGCCGGCGAACCTGCCGGTGATCACGCCCGAGAACGCGAGCGCCGAGCAGGTCCAGACCCCGGCGGTGGAGATGGCGAGGCCGTCCAACCTGCCGGCCGTGCACTCCGACGGGACGATCACGAGCATCACGCCGCTGAACCTCGTCTGCGGGAACTTCAACTTCAACGGGCCGTCCTTCACGGAGACCTGTAACGGCCAGCTCTGGCAGCCCTTCGTCGACTGCTCGGACGGCAACCGCTACGTGTCCACCGTCCTGTTCTCCGGCCTGTTCCGCGTGCGCCTGACCTGCCCGGTCGGCGTGGCGGTCGCCGGCGGCGCCTTCGACCTGTCGTAAGTGCCGCTGACGTAGCGGACGGTCCTCCTGGCGCGCGCGAGCGGAGCCGGATGACGCGCGCGGCTGCGGCCACCCTCCGAGTGGACGCGGCCGCGTGCTCGGACCCGGCTTTCGGCCGGGTGCGGGACTCCCGTCCGCCGATCGGCCCGCTCGGCCTCAACTGCGTTGCCTCCGGCGCCCGTTGTGGCGAGCGGTGACTCAGGCCGTCGGCCCTGCCCCACCGGGCACGGTCGGCGGCCTGAGCCGTCTCCGCTGTTGTCAGGAGCCGTTCTTGACCGGCAGCCGGACCACCAGCCGTGCGCCGGGCAGTCGGCCGGGCGGCTCGGCGGCGACGGTGCCGCCGAGGCTGCGGGCGATGGTGCGCACCAGGGCCAGGCCCAGGCCCGCGCCGCCGCTGTGCCGGTCGCGGGCGTCGTCCAGGCGGACGAATCGCTCGAAGACCCGCTCCCGGTCGGCGGCGGGGATGCCCGGGCCGTCGTCCTCGACGGTGAGCCGCGCCCAGCCGTCCGCGACCGTGAGCGTGACGGCGACCCGGCCGTGCGCGTGCCGGGCGGCGTTGTCCAGCAGGTTGCGCACCAGGCGGGCCGGCCGCACCTCGCGGCCCGGCAGCACCGCCTCGTCGAGCTCGCTCTCGTAGGTCAACTCCCGTCCGCCGTACTGCCGTTCGGCGAGCTGCTCGGCGATCAGGTCGTGCAGGTCCACGGTGCCCTCGGCGCGGTCGGTGTCCCGTTCGGCGCGGGCCAGCAGCAGGAGGTCGTCGGCCAGGTCCTGGAGGCGTTCGGTGTCGGTGAGCGCGCCGCGCACCACCGCCGGCCAGTCGGCGGCGGCCGGGTGGGCGAGCGGCACTTCCAGTGAGCTGCGCAGGGTGGCGAGCGGGCTGCGCAGTTCGTGCGAGGCGTCGGCGACCAGGCGGCGCTGTTCGTCCAGGGCGTGCTGGAGCCGGTCCAGGGTGTCGTTGGTGGTGCGGGCCAGCCGGTGGATGCCGTCCCGGGCGCGCGGCACGGGGACGCGCTCGTGGAAGGCGCCGCCCCGCACCACGGCCATCTGGCGGCGGATCGACTCGACCGGGCGCAGCGCGAGACCGGTGGCGAGCCAGGCGATCAGTGCGACGAACAGCGAGGCGAGGGGGGCGATGAGGACGAGCAGGTGCCCGGTGACGACGGCGGTGGTCTGGTCCGCGATGGTCGGGTCGATCAGGACGTAGACGGTGAGCCGCTGCTCGGGCATCTCCGGGCCGGGACGGCGCCCGTCCGGGACCATCAGGGCGAGTCGGGCGCTGGTCACCGGTTCGGTGAGCACGCGCAGGAAGTGGTAGGTGCGGGGCTCGGGCGAGGCCAGCCGGTAGTAGGGGGAGATGCCGGCCGGATAGCGAATGGCGACGGTCTCGACGTTCTCGACGGTCTCGAAGGGCAGCACGGGTGGCAGGGCGACGCCGATCTCGGGCTTCGCGACCCGCAGGGGCGTCAGGCGCAACGCGGGATCGTCCTCGCGGTGATCCGTGAGCTGGCTTCCGGTCAGCCACTCCCCCTCCTCGGTGACTACCACGAACGGTTGACCGCCCAGAACCTCACCGTCGGCGCCGTCCCGGATCCTCGCCTCGATGTTCTGCATGGCGTTCAGGGCCTTGATCTCGGCCTCGCGGTAGAGCAGCGCGTGGACGGCGCCGCCGACCAGCGGCGAGGCGACCGCGAACGCCAGCGCGGAGGCGACCAGCGCGGCCACGGCGGCCCGGGCGCGGACACCGAGGGCGGGCCACCACCGCCACCGGCGCCGGCGGTCAGCCGACATCGGCGGGCGACGGGGTGAGCCGGTAGCCGATGCCGCGGACGGTGTCGATCCGGGCGTGCGCGCCGGCCCGGTGGAGTTTGCGGCGCAGCGCGGCGATGTACACCTCGACGATGTTCAGGTCGCCGCGGACCGCCGAGTACGCGGCGTCCCAGACGGCGTCCAAAATGTCGGTCTTCGGCACGGCCTGGTCGGGGCGGCGCAGCAGGCACTCCAGGACGCCGAACTCCTTTGCGGTGAGCCGGAGTTCGGCGTCGGCGACGGTGCAGCGGCGGGCCGCCGGGTCGATCCGCAGGTCGGCGACGGCCAGGGCGGCGGGCCGGCCTGCCGCGCCGCGGCGCAGCAGGGCGCGCAGCCGGGCGGTGAGCACCACGTAGGAGAACGGTTTGGCGAGGAAGTCGTCGGCGCCGCAGTCCAGCGCCTCGGCCTCGTCGTATTCGCCGTTCTTCGCGGTCAGCATCAGTATCGGCACGGAGTTTTCCTCGGCCCGCAGTCTGCGGCAGATCCGGAAGCCGTTCAGGCCGGGCAGCATCAGGTCGAGCACCAGCAGGTCGTACCTGCCGGAACGGGCCAGCGCCAGACCCGCCGGGCCGTCGGTGGCCACGTCCACCGCGTAGCCCTCGGCCCGCAGGCCCTGGCTGAGCGACTGGGCCAGCCTTTCCTCGTCCTCGACCATGAGTAGGCGCACGGGGCAAGCGTAGGTCAATTCGCCGGGGCGAAAAGGCCGTTGACCGATGTGCCGGTTTTCTCCCGGCTGAAGAAATCCTCAGCTTCTTTCAGAATCGGCTCAGCGGGGTTTTCCTAGCGTCGGTCGGGTGCGAATACCTTTCCGGGTCCGTCCCTGTTTGCTGCCGGTGGTGCCGGTGGTGCTGTTCCAGTTGGCGCTGTCGGTGCCGAGGCACTGGCGGATGCAGACCAGCGGCTTCGACCTCGGCATCTTCGAGGAGGCGGTGCGCGGTTACGCGTATCTTGAGCGGCCGGTGGTCACGCTGAAGGGCGCCGGGTTTGTGCAGTTGGGCGACCACTTCAGCCCCGCGCTGGCGGTGCTGGCCCCGTTCTACCGGCTCTGGCCGGCCCCGGAGACGCTGCTGGTGGCGCAGTCGCTGCTGTTCGCGCTGTCGGTGGTGCCCGTCACCGGGCTGGCCGTGCAGTGGCTGGGCCGGGCCCGGGGCGTGGCGGCCGGGCTGGCGTACGGGCTGTCCTGGGGGCTGTGGCAGGCCTCGGTGTTCGACTTCCACGAGATCGCGCTGGCCGTCCCGCTGGTGGCGTGCGCGACGGTCGCGCTGGCCCGCGGGCGGTGGCGGGCGGCAGTGTGCTGGGCGCTGCCGCTGCTGCTGGTGAAGGAGGACCAGAGTCTGCTGCTGGCCGGTGTCGGCGGCTACGTCCTGCTGGTCGGGCGCCGCCGGGGGCTCGGCGCGGCGGGCCTGGCGGCGGCCGTCCTCGGCACGCTGCTCACGGTGCTGGTGCTGATCCCCGCCGCCAATCCGATCGGCACCTACGCGTACGGGGCGACGGCCGCGCCCGACGACGGGGATCCGCTGAGCCGGCTGCTGCTGCCCGTCGACAAGTGGTGGACGGTCGGGGCGATCGTTGCCCCGACCCTGCTGCTGGCGCTGCGCTCGCCGCTCGCCCTGCTGATGGTGCTGCCGTTGGCGGCGCGCTTCTGGTCGGCCAACCCCGCGTACTGGAGCACCGGTTGGCACTACAACGCGGTGCTGATGCCCATCGTCTTCGTCGCCGCGATCGACGGCCTGCGCCGCTTGCCCCGGCGTCCGTCGCTGCGGGTCGCGCCCGCCGCGATGCTCGCCGTCGCGCTGCTGGCCGCCCCGGTACCCGACCTGTCCGGGCCCGGCCCCGACATCCTGACCGCCCGCCAGGTCCTCGCCACCGTCCCCGACGGCGCACGGGTCGCCGCCGCGAACCGGCTCGCCCCGCAACTCACCTCCCGCTGCACCGTCTCCCTGTTCCCCTTCCTCACCTTCCCCGACGGCACCGGCTCCACCGGCCTCTCCCCCGACGACCGCTCCCCCCTCTTCCGCCCCGTCGCCGAATGGGCCGCCACCCTCGACACCCCCGACGGCTTCCCCGCCCCCGCCCCCGCCGACCTCACCGCCCAAGCCGCTCTCCCCACCGCCGGCTACCGCCCGGTCGCCCACGGCGCGGGCATCACCATCTGGCACTGGGAACCGGGGCATTGACGGGCAAGGGCCACGACGAGGAGGGTGCCCGTCGGCGCCGGCGGAAGGCGGCACCCGACACTGAATGCCGTGGAAGGCACCCGCCGGCGCGGGGCGCGGCCACCGGAGTTGAGGTGCGAGGATGGTGGCATGGCCGAGTTCCGTGTTCCCGAACGCCACGCGCAGCTGTTGGAGTACGCGCAGAGTCTGACACCTCCCGCGGGCTGGAAGGTTGAAGTGTCAGGCGACGAGATCATCATGATGGCCGGGCCCTCGGTGATCCACCAGCGAAATCTGTTCATCGTCCGGGAGCAGTTCGATGTTCGGCGGCCGGCCGGGCTGATGCCCAGCGAGAACACCGATCTGGCCTCGCCGAACGTCGGCAAGCTCCGCAACCCCGACCTGACGTACATCCCGGTGTCGGTGGTGGAGCTCGGCGGCAACGAGGTCCCGGCCGATCTCGCCGCAATCGCTGTCGAGGTCGTCTCGGTGTCGAATCCCGAGAACGACCTGGTCGGCAAGGTCCGTGACTATCCGTTGATGGATATCCCTCTCTACCTGGTGATCGATCCACGCGAAGGGACGGTCGTCCTGTTCTCGGACCCGTCCGGTGGGGCGTACCGCCAGCGGTGGACCGGGGAATTCGGCGATGTCGTCCCGATCCCGGCGCCGTTCGACTTCGGCCTGGTCACCGCCGACCTGGTCCGTTACTGAAGGCAACCGGGGCCGCCAGGTTCCGTAGGTGCGGGCCGCAGGCCAGGCAGCCGCCCGGCGTTCTCCCGGCCCGTCAACCCCGCTTCGGCGGACAGCTGTTGGGGCACCTGGCCGAGCAGGCGGCGCACTGCGACGGGGTTGGGCTGCGGTCGGCGGGCCGGCCTCCCCGGAAGGGGCCGGCCCGGTGCTGGTCAGCAGTCCTTGAAGGCGGTGCAGACCGGCTTGGCGAGTGCGCTCAGCACTGCGGTGTCGGCGGGCGCGGACCAGGCGGTCTTCGGGTGCGCGCCCTTGGCGGTCTGTGCGTGCAGGGTGAGTTCGACCAGCGCGCCGCCGGAGGTGGTCAGGTACTCGTGCACCTGTACGGTGCCGCCGTCGGATTGCGGCACCGTCACGGTCGCCACCAGGTACTCACTGTCGTCCCCGGTGATCTCGGCCTTGGCCCCGGGCACGGTGGTGGCGCAGTTCTTCACCTCGTCCTTGACGGCGCCGAGCAGGCCGAACGCGGACTGCGCGGCCACGCTGCTCTTCGAGGCGTCGCCGAAGCTGACGATGCTCTGGTCGGCCTTCCAGTCGCCCGAGGCGCCGCCCAGCGAGGCGGTGTCCACGCCGGGGACGGTGTCCGTCCAGTCGTCGGAGCGCTTGCCGTGGCAGAGCTGCTCGATCTGGAACTGCCCCTTGGCGCCCAGGCTCTTCGCCGAGGTCGCGGGCGCCGTCCAGTGCAGCGCCGCGTTCAGCGGCACCTGCTGCGGGGCGATCCAGGCCGCCGCCGGCACCGTCGAGGACTTCCCGCCACCTGCGGACGGCGCCGCGCCCGGGTCGGACTTCGGGCTCCCGGACGCCGTGCTGCCGGCGGACGGCGTCCCACTGGCGGCGGGCGGCGCGGCGGCCGTCTTCCCGGCGTCGCCCCCGCCCGAGCCCTCGGGGTCGCAGGCGGTCAGGGCGGCGATGGCGGTCAGGCAGGCCACCGCGGTGGCGGCGAGGCGGAGCGGGCGCACGTGGATCCCCGGATTCGAGAAGAAGGGTGGACGGTGGACGGCCCAGGGCCTGTCTTCAGGCCCGCGCCGCAGCCGCGTCGTGGGGCAGGCGGGGGTTTGCCGACAGGCCCTGGGCCCGCGCGCCGCCGCCCCCGGCCGGTGAACCGGCGGGCGGCGGCGCGCGGCTCGCGGACGGTCAGTAGCCGCGGGCCGGACGGTGCGGGTCGGCCTGCTGCACCTTGGACGCCAGGTCGTGGCCGTCCGGCGAGACGTGGTACCGGTCGCGGATGTAGTTCATCGAGGCCGCCACGTTCGCCACCGGGTCGTAGATGTCGGTGGAGGTGCCCTTGACGTGGTACGCCGCGAAGGTGGACGGGATGGTCTGCCAGCCGCCGCGCGAGCTGTTCAGCGGCGCGCCGTCGGCCTGCTTCGCGCCGTGCGCGTTGCTGTCCCACAGGTTGACCTGCGAGCCGGCCGCGTTGTACGTGGACTCGCGGTTGGCGATGGTCAGCATGCCCTTGGTCCACGCCTCGCGGGCCGCCGGGTCGGTCACGCCCATCGCGTCCAGCGCCTGCGCGATGTACTCGCGGCAGGCGGCCTCGCCGCTCTTGAACTTGCCCTTGCCGCCGTACGTGACCTCGCTGGTCTTGATCGCTCCGGCATGCGAGATCTCGATCTTCGGGTCGTTGCCGTGGCCGCTGCCCCCGTGGTCGCTGCCGCCGTGGTCGCCGCCGCCGCCGTGGCCGCCCTTGTTCGGGCTCTTCGGCATCGGCGTGCTGGGCTTCTTCTGCGCGGGCTTGGTGGTCGGCTTGTGGTCGCCGCCACCCTGGCCCGGGCTCTTCGGCTGGGGCTTGGTGGAGCCGGGCTTGCTGACACCCTCGTGGGCGCGCTTCTCGGCCTCCTGGTACCGCTTGATCACGGTGCCGATCTTCTTGGTGTCCTCGGCGAGCTCCTTGGTGAGCTTCGCCTTGGTCGCCTCCAGCGCCGCGACCTGCTCGTTGATCGCGTTCACCTGCTGGCGGACCTGCGAGACCACCTCGGCGAAACCGAAGATGTTGCCGAGCGCACCGGCGGCCAGGTCGGTGCCCACCGCCTTCATCATCACGCCCTGGATGCGGCCGGTCTGCTGGGTCATCTCGTTCATCCGCTGCTGGATCGCCGCGAAGTCCCGCTGGATCTTCGCGAGCTCGTCCAGCTTGACGCCGAAACCTGCTGTCATGTTGTGTCTGCTCCCCCGTCGGACCTGACGCCAGTTCAGTTGTTTATCCCACCACAAGGCGTCTCGCGGCAATCACCGGGCCCCATCGGGTGCGCGGTTACCCCTGGGGCGCGGCCGGCAAACCCGCTGCCGGGGCTTTCGCCGAGATGCCGGGGTGCGCCCGGCGCGCGATCATGGAGTCGTGGACCGTCCGCCTGCGGTCCGCCTCCGACCGCACCACCGCGACTCACTGCCGAGAGTCGCAGCCGACCGGCCGGCGTCCTACCGGAAAGGCTGGGATTCGATGTTCCAACTCCTCTGGATTCTGCTGATCGGCTTCGTGCTGGGCGTGCTGGCCAAGCTGATCCTGCGTGGGCCGCAGTCCATCCCGTGGTGGCTGACCATGCTGCTCGGCGCGGCCGGCGCCTGGCTGGGCAACGCGGTGGCCGGCTGGATCGGCGTCCGCAACACCTCCGGCATCGACTGGATCCGGCACCTGCTCCAGCTCGGCTTCGCCGTCGCCCTGGTCGCCTTGGTCTCGCCCGCCTGGACCAAGTCCCACCCCAGCAGATGAAACGCACCGGCCCTGCCGGTCGCCCTCGCCACCGCCCGCCGAGCGCTGCGCTCGGCGGGTGGTGGCGTGTTTCGGCGAGGGCGGGTCAGACGAAGCGGGAGCTGCGCACCGGGCCGGACGAGCGGATCCGGTCGCGGTTGCCGGTCGCCCAGGTCGCGGCGGCGCGGGCGGCGAAGGCCGACAGTGCCTCGTCCGGGTCGGGCGGGGACTGTCCGTCGCCCTCGTCCGGCTCGGCGGCGGCGGTGCGGATCCGCTCCGCGAGTACCGCCGCCGGGGCGTCGTCCGCCGGCCCCCGCTCGACCTGGCCGTTGTCGTCGACCCGCAATCCCGGCTCCCACGGCGCGACCAGGTGCTGCACCAGCAGGCCCGAGACGTCCGCCGAGACCGCCGGGGTGTCCGTCCAGCACGTCGCGTGCTCGTACAGCAGCTCACCGGGCGCCCGCTCGTACAGCGCGCCGACCAGCTCCTGGTCGCACTCGTTCAGGTCGTACGCCACCACCAGCGCGTCCGCCGTCCCCGCGCCCGGCCGGTACGGGGCCGCGGGCAGCCCGAGCAGTGCCGCGGCCGCCAGACCCAGCGCCTCGCTGCCCCGGTCCGGCAGCAGCGCCACCGAGGCCGGGCGGCGGCCGGTGGCGTCGAGGACGGTGCGCAGCCGTTCCAGGCCGTGGCGGCAGTTCTCGTAGGTGTCGCCCAGCATCGCCCAGCGGCCGGTCATCCCGGCGGTGAATCCGTGCGTGGAGAGCGTCGCCAGCAGGCCGCCGGTCAGCGTGAAGTGCCAGCCCCGCAGGTCCGTCGGCCCGGCCGGCGGGACGGCCGCGGCGCGGGCCAGCGAACGGCGGATCCGGTCGGCGGCGGGCCCCCAGGTGTCGGCGTCCGGCGCCGCCAGCGACGCGAACACCTCGCGGGCCTGCTCGACCCGGCCGTCCATCAGCGCGTTGTGCGCCAGCAGGTACCCGTCCGGCCAGTCGCCGGTGATCGCCCGGTGCTCCTGCAGCACGGCGACGGCCTCCGCGTGCCGCTCACCGTCCTCCAGCGCGACGGCCAGCTCCAGCAGCACCTGACGCGGGTTGACCTGCTGCCCGCGGCCCCGCCCGAACAGCTTCCGCTTCGCGGGCACGTCACCCGCCCGCAAGGCCTCCCGCAACGCCTCCCGCAACGCCGGGACGGCCAACTCCGAGAGCCCGTGCTCGATGCACGCGTACCCGTACGCGTACAGCGCGCCCGCGTCCGACGGCCGCCCCGCGAGTGCGCCGGCCGCGCCCGCCAGGTCGTCGATGCCGACGGCCTCCGCCAACTGCCGCACCACCGGCGCCACTTCGGCTGCCGCCAGCCCGTCGGCCACCGCCCTCAGCTCCCGCGCCGCACCCTGCGGGTCACCGGCCTCGAGCAACTCCCACGCCTTGGCGAGCTCGGAACGCAAAGCAGTCTCCTCCTGAACGCACAGGCACCCCCCGGACCACCCGGTTCGCGCACCCGCCCGATCATCGCTGCCGCGCCGCCACCCCGACAAACCACTTTCGCCCCCGAGCGACGGCACAGCGTCGGTCAGCCGGAGAGCCGGCGGTCCTGCGCGGGCGGGTGGGCGGCGGCGCGCATTCCCCTGGCCCGGGCGGTCTGCGCGGCCTCGTCGGCGGCCAGCAGGTCCAGCACCTCGCGGGCCGGGCCGGGCCGGGCGGAGGCGGTCAGGACGGCGCCGGAGAAGGTGGTGCTGATGGCCGCGTCGCCGGGCAGCGGGCCGACCACGTGCACCCCGGGCAGGTCCATCAGCTCGCTGTGCTGCTGGAAGGCGAGGTCGGCCGCGCCGGAGGCGAGCAGGGTGCCGGCCGGGACCCCGGGCGGTGCCTGGACCAGGCGGTCCCGGAGCGCCCCGGCGAGCCCCTGACGGTCGATCAGGTCCAGCACGGCGGTGCCGCTCGGGCCGGTCGAGTAAGCGATCCGACGGGCCGTCAGCAGGGCGTCCCGCAGGGCCTCCTGGCTGTCGAGGGCCGGCGCCGGGGAGCCCTCCGGGACGGCGGCGACCACCTGGGAGACCCACAGCGGGCGGACCGTCGCGGCGAGCACCGCCCCCTCGGCCGCGAGCGCGGCCAGCGCGTCCTCGGCGAGCACCAGCACGTCGCCCGCCGCCCCTTCCCGGACCCGCCGGGCCACCTCCACGCCGCCGGCCGATTCGAACCGTACCGGTATGCCGTGCGCACGCCCGATCCACCCGGACAGCTCGGCCAGGATCGGCCGGGTCGCCATCGAGGACAGGCCGACGATCTCTTCGTTCACGTCTGCTCCTTGCGTCCGGCAGATGCTACGACGGGCGAACGGGCTGTTCAACGGCGGTCTGCGACACTGCCCGGATGAACACCACCCCGAGCACCGCCGCCGGAAAGGTCCTGGACGTCCTCGCCGTCTTCGACCGCGAACACCGCGCGCTGACCCTGTCGGAAATCGCCCGGCGGGCGGGCCTGGCCGTGAGCACCGCGCACCGGGTGGTGTCGGAACTCGCGGCGTGGGGCGCGCTGGAGCGGGCGGAGGACGGCTCCTGGCACGTGGGCCTGCGGCTGTGGGAGGTCGCCTCGGGCTGCCCTCGGACGCAGATCCTGCGGGACGCGGCGCTGCCGTTCATGCAGGACCTGTACGAGGCGACCCACGAGAACATCCAGCTCGCCGTGCGCGAGGGCACCGAGCTGGTCTTCGTGGAGCGGATCGCCGGGCACCGCTCGGTGGAACTGCTGACCATGGTCGGCACCCGGTTCCCGGTGGCCTCGACGGGCATGGGCCGGGTGCTGCTGGCGCACGCGCCGGCCCCGCTCCAGGAGGAGGTGCTGGGCGCTCCGCTGCCCGCCTGGACGCCGCACACCGTCACCGACCCGCGGATGCTGCGCGCGCAGTTGGACCTGATCCGCCGCGAGCAGGTCTTCGTCAGCGACCGGCAGTTGTCGCAGAGCACGGTGGCGGTGGCCGCGCCGGTGCGGATCGGGCGGGACGGGCCGGTGAGTGCCGCGCTGGGCATCGTGATCGCCGCGCGGGACGCGGACCGGGCCCGGGGACTGCGCGAGCCACTGCTGCGGGCGGTGGGCGCGATCTCGGCGGAGCTCGGCCGGCGGGCCCGCACCGTGCGGTGAGCGGCCGGGCCCGCACCGTCCGGTGAGCAGCCGGGCCCGCACCGTCCGGTGAGCAGCCGGGCCCGCACCGTGCGGTGAGCGGCCGGTGCCGCGCCGTCCGGTGAGCAGCCGCACTGGTTTTCCGCCTGACGGAAAGCCGGGCGACCGGCCGCGGGTCGGGCTGCCAGCGTTCGGGGAGAGGAAATCCCCGCCGCAGTTCTGGAGACGCCATGGCCGACGCCATCCCCGCCGCCTCGATCGACACCGTCACCCGGGCCCCCGTCGCGATCGTCGGCGCCGGGCCGGCCGGTCTGATGCTGGCTCACCTGCTGGGCCGCGCCGGGGTGGAGGCCGTCGCCCTGGACACCCGCACCCGGCACGAGATCGAGACCACCCAGCGGGCCGGCATCCTGGAGGCCGACGCGGCCCGGGACCTGGTGGAGACCGGCGTCAGCGACCGGATCATGCGCGAGGGCCACGAGCACACCGGCGTCGAACTGCGCTTCGGCGGCCGGGCGCACCGGATCGACTTCCAGGGCCTGGTGGGCGCCTCGACCTGGCTCTACCCGCAGACCGACGTGTTCATCGATCTGGCCGACGCCCGCGAACGCGACGGCGGCACCGTGCACTTCGGGGTCCGCGACACCGAGGTGCTGGACGTCGAGAGCGCGGCACCCAAGGTCCGCTGGACGGCGCCCGACGGCACCCGGCACGAGGTGCGGGCGCGGTACGTGGTCGGCGCGGACGGCTCGCGCAGCATGTGCCGGGACGTGGTGCCGCAGCAGAGCCGGGTGCGCTACGGCCACGAGTACCCGTTCGCCTGGTTCGGCATCATGGCCGAGGCCCCGATGAGCGCCCCCGAACTCGTCTACGCCCACTCCGAGCAGGGGTTCGCGCTGATCAGCCGGCGCACCGACACGGTGCAGCGGATGTACTTCCAGTGCGACCCGCAGGACTCGCCGGACGCCTGGTCGGACGAGCGGATCTGGCAGACGCTCCAGGCCCGGGTTGCGGGCGAGGACGGCTTCCGCCTCCAGGAGGGCCCGGTGCTGGAGAAGAGCGTGCTGCGGTTCCGGTCGTTCGTGCAGGAGCCGATGCGCTGGGGTTCGCTGCTGCTGGCGGGCGACGCGGCGCACACCGTGCCGCCGACCGGGGCGCGCGGCCTCAACCTGGCGCTGCACGACGTGAAGGTGCTCGCTCCGGTGCTGCTGCGGGCGCTCGGCGCCGAGGGGGCGGCCGCGCTGGACGACTACCAGCCGCGCGCCCTGCGGCGGGTGTGGCGCGCCCAGCACTTCTCGTCCTGGATGACCAGGCTGCTGCACCTGGCGCCCGGCGCGAGCGCCTTCGACCTGCGGCGTCAACTCGGCGAGCTGGACTGCGTGGTGGGCACCCGGGCCGGCCGCAGCTACCTGGCCGAGCAGTACACCGGCTGGCCGACCCGGGGCTGACCGGGCCCCGACGCCCCATCGGAGAGGACCTTCACGTGATCATCGACTGCCACGGCCACTTCACCACCGCCCCGCCGCAGCTCGCCGCCTGGCGCGAGCGCCAGCTCGCCGCCCTCGACTCCCCGTCCGACGCGCCCGACCCGGCCGAGCTGCGGATCTCGGACGACGACCTGCGGGCGGCGATCGAGCCGAACCAGCTGCGGCTGATGGACGAGCGCGGCACCGACCTGACGGTGTTCTCGCCGCGGGCCAGCTTCATGGCCCACCACCTCGGCGACTTCGCGGTCTCCGCCGCCTGGGCGCGGATCTGCAACGACCTGGTGCACCGGGTCAGCACGCTCTACCCCCGGCGTTTCGCGATGGGCGCGATGCTGCCGCAGTCCCCCGGCGTCGATCCGGCGACCTGCCTGCCGGAGCTGCGGCGCGCGGTGGAGGAGCTGGGCGCGGTCTCGGTGAACCTCAACCCCGATCCCTCGGGCGGGCGTTGGACGGCCCCGCCGCTGACCGACCGGTCCTGGTACCCGCTGTACGAGGCGCTGGTGGAGTACGACGTCCCGGCCATGATCCACGTCAGCACCTCGTGCAACCCGGCGTTCCACACCACCGGCGCGCACTACCTGAACGCCGACACCACCGCGTTCATGCAGCTGCTCCAGGGCGACCTGTTCGCGGACTTCCCGACGCTGCGGCTGGTGATCCCGCACGGTGGCGGCGCGGTGCCCTACCACTGGGGCCGGTTCCGCGGGCTGGCGCAGGCCCTCGGCGGGCCCCGGCCGGAGGACCTGCTGGGCCGCAACGTCTTCTTCGACACCTGTGTCTACCACCGGCCGGGCATCGACCTGCTGACGTCCGTCGTCCCGTCCGAGGGCGTGCTGTTCGCCAGCGAGATGATCGGCGCGGTGCGCGGCGTCGATCCGCTGACGGGCCACCACTTCGACGACACCCGGCGGTACGTGGATGCCACCGACCGGCTCTCCGACGAGCAGCGGGCGGCCGTGTACGCCGGCAACGCGCTGCGCGTTCACCCCCGACTGGCCGCCCGCCTCGCCGCGTCCGGCCGCTGACCCCCAGGAGCGATGCACATGCACACCGAACTCGGTGTCGTCCGCACCACGATCGAGCGGCCCGATGCGGCCGCGGTGGCCGCGCTGTCGGCGTTCGGCACGGCGACCGTCCACGAGGCGATGGGCCGCACCGGCCTGACGCGCCCGTACCTGCGGCCGGTGTACCCGTCGGCGCGGCTGTGCGGCCCGGCGGTCACGGTGCTGCTCCAGCCCGGCGACAACTGGATGCTGCACGTCGCGGCGGAGCAGATCCGGCCCGGCGACGTGGTGGTGGCGGCCTGCACGACGGAGAGCGAGGACGGCTTCTTCGGCGAGCTGCTGGCGACCTCGTTCCGTTCCCGGGGCTGCGCGGGCCTGGTGATCGACGGTGGCGTGCGGGACGTCGCGGACCTCACCGCGATGGACTTCCCGGTGTTCTCCCGGGCGGTCAACGCGCGGGGCACGGTGAAGGCGACCCTCGGTTCGGTCAACGTGCCGGTGGTGTGCGCCAACGCGCTGGTGCACCCGGGCGACGTGGTGCTGGCGGACGCCGACGGCGTGGTGGTGGTGCCGCGCGAACGGGCCGCCGAGGTCGCCGCGGCCTCCGCCCGGCGGGAGGAGAACGAGGCGGGCAAGCGCGAGCGGCTGCGCGCGGGCGAGCTGGGTCTGGACATGTACGACATGCGCGGCCCACTGGCCGAGCTCGGACTGCGCTACGAGGACTGAGCCATGACGACCGATCAGCACCGGACCGATCAGCCCAAGACCCCGGGCTGGCTGGACTGGCACCCCTCCCCCGCCCGTCCGGCGCTCGCCCTCCCGGCCGGCGCGGTGGACGCGCACTGCCACGTGTTCGGCCCCGCCGCGCAGTTCCCGTACGCGCCGGAGCGCAAGTACACGCCGTGCGACGCCTCCGCCGAGCAGTTGTTCGCCCTCCGCGACCACCTGGGCTTCGCCCGCAACGTGATCGTCCAGGCGACCTGCCACGGCGCCGACAACCGCGCGCTGGTGGACGCCCTGCACCGCTCCGGCGGCCGGGCCCGCGGCGTGGCCACCGTCCGGCCCGGCACCTCGGACGCCGAGCTGCGGGAGCTGCACGCGGCCGGCGTGCGCGGGGTGCGGTTCAACTTCGTACGCCGCCTGGTCGATGTGACGCCCCGCGCCGACCTGTGGGACGTGGTGGAACGGATCGCCCCGCTGGGCTGGCACGTGGTGCTGTACTTCGAGGCGGCCGACCTGGCGGAGCTGCGCGAGTTCTTCCTCTCCATTCCGGTGCCGCTGGTGATCGACCACCTGGGCCGGCCGGACGTCTCCAAGGACCCGGACGGCCCGGAGTTCGCCGAGTTCCTCTCCTTCCTGCGGGCCCGGGAGGACATCTGGTGCAAGGTCAGCTGCCCGGAGCGCCTGTCGCTCACCGGCCCGCCGGCCCTGGACGGCAAACGGAACGCGTACCGGGACGTGGTGCCGTTCGCCCGCCGGGTGGTCGAGGAGTTCCCCGACCGGGTGCTGTGGGGCACCGACTGGCCGCACCCCAACCTGAAGGACCACATGCCGGACGACGGCCTGCTGGTCGACTTCCTCCCGCACATCGCCCCGACCGAGGAGCTGCGCCGGCGGCTGCTGGTCGACAACCCGAACCGCCTCTACTGGGCTTCTCCGGAAGGGAGTTGACGGCATGGCAGTCGACCGCACATACCGGCTCGTCCCCGGGACCACCATCTTCGACGCCGATCAGTCCGCGAAGGGCTACCACCTCAACCAGTTCTGCATGTCGCTGATGACGGCCGAGAACCGGGCCGCGTACCTGGCCGACGAGCGCGCCTACCTGGACGCCTGGCCGCTGCGCGAGGCGCAGAAGCAGGCGCTGCTGGACCGGGACCTGAACGCGGCGATGCGCGAGGGCGGCAACATCTACTTCCTCGCCAAGTGGGGTGCCACGCTGGGGTTCTCGTTCCAGCAGATGGCGGGCTCGATGACCGGCATGACCGAGCAGGAGTACCGGGACATGATGGTCTCCGGCGGCCGCTCGGCCTCCCTGCCGGGCAACCGGATCGACCGCGCGGTGCTGGAGGCCGCGCACGCCGACCAGTCGCCGCCCGCCGGGCACGCCGCCGTCTCGGCCGCCGTGTTCACCTCGCACGTCCCGGCGATCGGCGCGGCCATGGACCACGGAAAGACCGAGGAGCCGTACTGGCAGCCGGTGTTCGCCGGGTACGAGCACTCGCGGCAGTGGGCCCGGGAGAACGTCCCCGACGTGGTGATCCTGGTCTACAACGACCACGCCAGCGCCTTCGACCTCTCGCTGATCCCGACCTTCGTGCTGGGTACCGGCGCCGCCTACCCGACCGCCGACGAGGGCTACGGCCCGCGCCCGGTGCCGGGCGTCGAGGGCGATCCGGAGCTGGCCGCGCACCTCGCGCACTGCCTGATCCGCGACGACTTCGACCTGACGCTGGCCAACGAGATGCCGGTGGACCACGGGCTGACGGTGCCGCTGTCGCTGATGTTCGGCGACGTGGAGGCGTGGCCGTGCAGGGTGATCCCGCTGCACGTCAACGTGGTGCAGTACCCGGTGCCGTCCGGGGCGCGCTGCTTCGAGCTGGGGCGGGCGCTGCGCCGGGCGATCGAGTCCTACCCGCGGCCGCTGAACGTGCAGGTCTGGGGCACCGGCGGGATGAGCCACCAACTCCAGGGCCCGCGCGCCGGGTTGATCAACCGGGAGTGGGACAACGCGTTCCTGGACCGGCTGATCTCCGACCCGGCCGCCCTGGCGCGGGTGCCGCACCTGGAGTACGTCGAGGAGGCCGGCTCGGAGGGCATCGAGCTGGTGATGTGGCTGATCGCGCGCGGCGCGCTGAGCGACGTGGACGACGGCGGCCGGGTGGAGGTCGAGCACCGCTTCTACCATGTGCCGGCGTCCAACACGGCCGTCGGCCACCTGATCCTGAACAACCATCCCCGCCTCAAGGAGAACTGAGATGACCACCCAGCAGCCCCTGCGGATCGCCCTGGCCGGCGGCGGAGCGTTCGGCGCCAAGCACGCGGCGGCCCTGCGCCGGATCGAGGGCGTGGAGGTGGCCGTCGCGGTCTCCTCCTCGCTGGAGAGCTCCCGCAGGTTCGCCGCCGAGCAGGGCATCGCCCGGGCCGCCGGCAGCCTGGACGAGGTGCTGGCGATGGACGAGGTGGACGCGGTGATCCTGGCCACGCCGACGCCACTGCACGCCGCGCAGACCCAGGCCTGCCTGGCGGCGGGCAAGCACGTGCAGGTGGAGATCCCGGTCGCGGCCGCGCTGTCGGACGCCGAGGAGTGCGTGGCGGCGGCGGAGCGCACCGGCCTGGTGGCGATGGCCGGGCACACCCGCCGGTTCAACCCCAGCCACCAGTGGGTGCGCCGGCGGATCGCGGCGGGCGAACTGGCCATCCAGCAGCTCGACGTGCAGACCTACTTCTTCCGCCGCACCAACCTCAACGCGCTCGGCCACAAGCGCAGTTGGACCGACCACCTGCTGTGGCACCACGCCGCGCACACCGTCGACCTGTTCGCCTACCAGACCGGTTCGCCGATCGTGCAGGCCAACGCGATCCAGGGGCCGATCCACCCGGAGCTGGGCATCGCGATGGACATGTCGATCCAGCTGAAGGCGGCGAGCGGCGCGATCTGCACCCTCTCGCTGTCCTTCAACAACGACGGCCCGCTGGGCACGTTCTTCCGCTACATCGGCGACACCGGCACCTACCTCGCCCGCTACGACGACCTGGTCACCGGCGCGGACGAACCCGTGGACGTCAGCGGCGTCGATGTCTCCCTGGACGGCATCGAACTGCAGGACCGCGAGTTCGTCGCGGCGATCCGCGAGGGCCGCGAGCCCAACGCCTCGCTCGCCCAGGTACTGCCCTGCTACCGCACCCTGGCGGACCTGGAGCAGCAGCTCGCCACCGCCCCCTCGCCCGCGTGACGGCGTCCACCGCCGCAGGCCCGGGCCGCGCTCAGCGCCGGCTCGGGCCGTTCGGCGTTCCCGCCGTGGGCCTGGGCTGCATGAACCTCAGCCACGCCTACGGCACCCCGCCCTCCCCCGAGGAGGCCGCCGGACTGCTGCACGCCGCGCTGGACAGCGGCGTCGTCCTGTTCGACACCGCCGCGCTGTACGGCTTCGGCACCAACGAGGAACTCCTCGGCCGGGTGCTCGCCCCGCACCGGGAGCGGATCGTGCTGGCCAGCAAGTGCGGCATGACGGGCGTGGCCGGGCGGCGGGTGATCGACGGCCGCCCGGAGACGATCCGGCGCACCGCCGACGCCGCGCTGGCCCGGCTGCGCACCGAGGTGATCGACCTCTACTACCTGCACCGGCTGGACCGCCGGGTGCCGGTGGAGGAGAGCGTCGGCGCGATGGCCGAGCTGGTCACGGCGGGCAAGGTGCGGGCGCTGGGCCTGTCCGAGGTGTCGGCCGCCACGCTGCGCCGGGCGCACGCGGTGCATCCGATCGCGGCGCTGCAGAACGAGTACAGCCTGTGGACCCGCAACCCGGAGCGCGGCACCCTCGCGGCGGCCCGCGAACTGGGCGTCGCCCTGGTCGCGTTCAGCCCGCTGGCGCGGGGGTTCCTGACCGCCGCGCCGCCCGACCCGGCGGTGCTGCCGCCCGGCGACCTGCGGCTGTCGATGCCGAGGTTCACCGCCGCGCACTACCCGGCGAACCTGGCGATCCGTCAGGAGCTGGCCGCCCTGGCCGCGACGGCGGGCCTGACCCTGCCGCAGCTCGCGCTCGCCTGGGTGCTCTCGCGCGGCGAGCACGTGATCGCCCTGCCCGGCACCCGCAGCGCGGCGCACCTGCGGGAGAACCTGTCGGTCCTCGGGCTCGACGTGCCCGCCGGGGTGCTGGCGGCCGCCGGGACGCTGCTGGGCGAGCACACCGTGCACGGGTCGCGCTATCGGGAGGCGACACTGCCGGAGATCGACACCGAGCGCTGCGGCGCGGCGGGCTGATCCGGACACTGCGGAGCGCCGCGGCGCCGGAACCCCGCGAGGTCCCGGCGCCGCGGCGCTCCGTCTGTCGCCCTGGTCAGGCGTAGAACCGGGAGACGCTCTGCAGCACGGCGGCCGGCTTGGCCGCGCCCTCGATCTCCACCGTGCCGTCCACGGTGATCTGCACCCCGCCCGGCACCTCCTCGACCTCGGCGAGCCGGGCGACAAGGCGGATCCGGGAGCCGACCTTGACCGGCGAGGGGAAGCGGACCTTGTTCAGGCCGTAGTTGACCTTGGTGGTGACGCCCTCGACCTCCAGCAGTTCGGTGAACAGCGGGATGAACAGCGACAGCGTCAGGTAGCCGTGCGCGATGGGGGCGCCGAACGGGCCGGCGGCGGCCCGCTCGGGGTCGGTGTGGATCCACTGGTGGTCGTCGGTGGCGTCCGCGAAGGTGTCGATGCGCTGCTGGGTGACCTCCAGCCAGCGGCTGGTGCCGAGGTCGGCGCCGGCCAGCGACTTCAGCTCGTCGAGGCCGTTGACGGTGAGTGCCATGGGTGTTGCCTTTCGGTGGGTCAGCTGCCGTGCTGGGCACGGAGCCGGTGCTTGAGGATCTTTCCGGAGGCGGTGCGCGGCAGTTCCTGCGCGAGCACCACCGATCGGGGGAGCTTGTACTTGGCGAGCACCCCGCTCAGCGCGGCGAGCAGCGCCGCGGGGTCGAGGTCCGCCCCGGTTTCGGGGACCACCACGGCCCGGCCGACCTCGCCCCATTTGGCGTCGGGGACGCCGTAGACGGCGCACTCGGCGACGCCGGGCAGGGCCAGCAGGGCGTCCTCCACCTCGGCGGGGTAGACGTTCTCGCCGCCGGAGATGTACATGTCCTTGAGCCGGTCGGCGATGGTGACGTAGCCGTCGGCGTCCGCCCGGGCGGCGTCGCCGCTGCGGAACCAGCCGTCGTGGAAGGACTGCTCGGTGGCCTCGGGCAGGCCCCAGTAGCCGGGGCCGACGTTGGGCCCGTGGACCACGACTTCGCCGACCTCGCCGAGGCCGACCTCCCGCCCGTCGGGGCCGTGCAGCCGCACGTCGGTGAAGAAGTGCGGGACGCCCGCGCTGCCGGCCTTGCTGACGGCGTGTTCGGCGTCCAGGAAGAGGGTGCCGGGCCCGGCCTCGGTCATGCCGTAGCCCTGCAGGAAGGCCAGGCCGCGGCTCAGGTAGGTGTCGATCAGCGGTCGCGGGACGGGGGCGCCGCCGCAGTTGAGGATCCGCAGGCTGCTCAGGTCGGCGCCGTCCCAGCCGGGTTGCCGGGCCATCAGGTCGAACATGGTCGGCACGCCGAACATGAAGCTGATCCGCTCGCGGGCGATCAGCTCCAGCACGCCGGCCGGGTCGAAGGACTCGGCCAGCAGGCAGGCGCCGCCCTTGAGCAGGACCGGCAGGGCGAGCATGTTGAGGCCGCCGGTGTGGAACAGCGGGGCGCAGACCAGGGCGACGTCGTCGGCGACCAGGTCGGTGTCGATCAGGACGTTGTACGCGTTCCAGGTGATGTTGCCGTGGGTGAGCACGGCGCCCTTGGGACGGCCCGTGGTGCCCGAGGTGTACATGATCAGGCAGGTGTCGTCCAGGCCGACGGGCTCGTCGATCGGGGTGTGGTCCGCCCCGGCCAGCCAGGCCTCGTACGCCGGCCCGGTCTCCACCACCACCGGCACCGCGCCCGCCGGGACCAGCGGGGCGCAGCCGGGCGCGTGGATCAGCACCCGGGCCCCGCAGTCGTCGAGCTGGTAGGCGATCTCGGGCGGCGCCAGGCGGGTGTTGAGGGGGACGAACAGCGCGCCGAGCAGTCCGGCGGCGAACAGCGTCTCCAGGAAGGCGGGGTGGTTGGGTCCGAGGTGGGCGACCCGGTCGCCGCGCCGGACGCCGGCGGTGCGCAGCGCGTGGGCCAGCCGGGTGCTGCGCTCGTGCAGCTCGGCGTAGGTGTAGGTGCGTCCGTGGTGGCGCAGGGCGGTGCGGTGCGGGGTCTTCCGGGCCCGGCGGGCGGGCCAGGAGCCGATTCCCTCGTTGCGCATGGGCGGATGGGGCCCTTTCAGCTCAGCCCGAGCAGCCGGGCGGCGTTGTCCTTGAGGATCTTCGGCCGGACCTCGTCCTTGATCGGCAGCTTCGCGAAGTCGGCGAGCCAGCGGTCGGGGGTGAGGACCGGGTAGTCGGAGCCGAACAGCACCTTGTCCTTGAGCAGGGTGTTGGCGTACTGCACCAGCTGCGGCGGGAAGTACTTCGGGGACCAGCCGGAGAGGTCGATGTGCACGCCGGGCTTGTGGGTGGCGACGGCCAGTGCCTCGTCCTGCCAGGGGAAGGACGGGTGGGCGAGGACGATCTTCAGGTGCGGGAAGTCGGCGGCCACGTCGTCCACGTGCATCGGGTTGGCGTACTTGAGCCGGATGCCGCCGCCGCCGGGGACGCCCGCGCCGATGCCGGTCTGGCCGGTGTGGAACAGGGCGACGGTGCCGGTCTCCTCGATCAGTTCGTACAGCGGGTAGGCGAGCCGGTCGTTGGGGAAGAAGGCCTGGATGCTCGGGTGGAACTTGAATCCCTTGACGCCGAACTCCTCGACCAGGCGCCGGGCCTGACGGACGCCCGCCCGGCCGCGGAACGGGTCGATCGAGGCGAACGGGATCAGCACGTCGGCGTTGGCGGCGGCGGCCTCGGCGATCTCCTCGTTGGGGACGGGCGGGCGGCCGGTGGCGTGTTCGGCGTCCACCGTGAAGACCACGGCGGCCATCTTCCGCTCCCGGTAGTACGCGGCCATCTCGGCCACGGTGGGCTTGCGCTCGCCGGCCACCTTGAAGTAGCCGCTGGAGGCGTCGTTCAGTTCCTCGTCCAGCGAGGCGTGGCCGTGCGCGGAGACCTCGGCGTGGGTGTGGACGTCGATCGCGGTCAGCTCGGCCAGGTTCACTTCGCGCTCCCGGGGACGGCCGGGGCGGGGATGCCGACGCTCTGCGGTTCGCGGCCGACCGAGCCGGCCCAGGTGGCGGCGATCGTCTCGGGGCTCCAGCCGCCGTCGGCGTACGCGGTCGCCACTTCCTGCGGGTGCGACCACAGGGCGAGCTTGTCGCCGCCGATGCCGATGCACTGGCCGGTGATGCCGGCGGCGGCGTCGGAGGCGAGGAAGGGCAGCAGCGCGGCGCAGTCCTCGGCGGTGCCGAAGCCCTCGCCCTTGCGCAGGAAGTCCGGCAGCGGCGCGCCCTGCTTCATCGCCTCGATGTAGGGGGCGAAGGCGGGGATGGTCTCGGTCATCGCGGTGGCGGCGACCGGGACGACGGCGTTGACGGTGATGCCGGCCCGGCCGAGCTCCATCGACCAGGTGCGCACCATGGCGGCGATTCCGGCCTTGGCGGCGGCGTAGTTGGTCTGCCCGAAGTTGCCGCGCTGCCCGGCCGGGGAGCCGATCATGATCAGCCGGCCGCCGTCGCCCTGTTCGCGCATCCGGACGGCGGCGGCGCGGGCGCAGGTGAAGGTGCCGCGCAGGTGGGTGGCGATGACGGCGTCGAAGTCGTCGTCGGTCATCTTCCAGAGCACCTTGTCGCGCAGGATGCCCGCGTTGGTGACCATCACGTCGAGCCGCCCGAAGGCTTCGACGGCCCGGTCCACCAGGAGTTGCGCGGCTTCGGAGGTGCCGACCGCGGCGGCCTGCGCGACCGCCCGGCCGCCGGCCTCCCGGATGGTGGCGGCGGCCTGCTCCGCGGTGTCGGCGTCCAGGTCGTTGACCACGACGGCGGCGCCGGCCCGGGCGAGGGCGGTGGCGTAGGCGAGGCCGAGGCCGCGCCCGCTGCCGGTGACGACGGCGACCTTGCCGGTGAGGTCGAGGGGGGTGGTGGGGGCGGAGGAGGGTTCGTTGTCCATGCCCATTGAAGTTAGGAACAACCATTGCAGTTGTCAATGATTGCTGCGAACCAGCTTTCCGGGCATGATGGCCCTCATGAGTGACGCCCCCTGGATGCACCGCCTGCACAGCGACGCCGGCTATCTGCTCTACCGGCTCGGCCAGCGGTCCGGCAGTCTGTTCAACGCCGCCCTGGAACAGCACGGCCTGCGCCTGCGCCACTACGCGATCCTGCGCTACCTGGCCACCGTCGACGGCGCCCGCCAGCGCGAACTCGCCGACCGCGTCGGCTACGACCCGAGCGCCGTCGTCGCCCTCCTCGACGACCTCCAGCGCCTCGGCCTGGCCGAACGCCGGGCCGACCCGGCCGACCGCCGCAGCCGGATCGTGGTGCTCACCGACGGCGGCCGCGAGCTGCTGCGCACCACCGACGGCGACAGCCGCCGGGTCACCGACGACCTGCTGCAACCGCTCGACGCCGCCGACCGCGCGACGCTCCTCGCCCTGCTGCGCCGCCTCGCCGACCCGCTGCTCTGACCGCCGCCGGCCGGGACCGCGGCGCCTACGCCCAGATCTCCCGGACGGCCCGCAGCGGGTCGCGCTCGACCCGCGCCTCCGAGCCCCACCGCATGGTGGCGCGGCCGTCGCGGTAGGGCGGCCAGGCCGGGTCGAGGTCCCGGACGAAGGCCACCCAGGCGGAGTGCACGGCGTCGGCGAGGGCCTGCGGGGCCCGGGCGCCGAGGGCCTCCTCGACGCCTTCGGCGGCCAGCACGTCGAAGGCGAACGGCAGGTCGGTGCAGTGGTAGGCCTGACCGGCGCGGCCGGGGGCGGTGCCGGTCCACTCGAACTGGTAGAGCCAGGTGGGGCGCCCGAGGGCGACCCGGGCCTCGGCGTGGGCCAGCGCGGGGGCCCGGAACAGCCAGTCGGTGAGCACCTCGCCGGGGCCGGCCTGCGGCTGCTCGGCGTGGAACCGGGCGGCGTGCTCCGGGTCCAGGCCGAGCGCGGCGAGCATCGCGTCCACCTCCGGGCCGCCCGGCGCGGCCGGCCCGGGCGCGGCGAACTCGTGGGCGGTGAAGCCGAGCAGCAGCGGCACCTCGGACTCGGCGACCGCCTCGGCCACCGGGCGGGTCACCAGTTCGCCGTCCACGCACGGGGCGAGGGCCAGCAGCGGGTCGCCGTCGGCGCCCAGCGCGTCCTGGAGCGCGAGCAGCTGCTCGTCGCTCGCGTCCCGCAGGGCCGCGGCGGTGAGCACCGCGCCGGTGCGCTCGGCCAGCGCCCGGGCGACGGCCGGGGCGTCGGGTTCGAGCACCGCGCCGGAGGCGGAGATCGCGGCGCGCAGCAGCCCGCGCGCCGCGGGCACCGCCAGCAGGGTCTGCACCGCACCGCCGCCCGCGGACTGCCCGGCGACGGTGACCTTCGCCGGGTCGCCGCCGAAGCCGGCGATGTTGTCGCGGACCCACTCCAGGGCGGCGACCCAGTCCCGCACGCCCCGGTTGTCGGGCGCGTCCGGCAGGTGCAGGAAACCCTCGACGCCGAGCCGGTAGCCGACGGTGACCAGCACCACCCCGTCCCGGTTGAAGGCCGCGCCGTCGTACCAGGGGCTGGCGGCGCTGCCCGCGACGTAGCCGCCGCCGTGGATCCACACCAGCACCGGCAGCCCGGCCGCCGGGTCGGCGGCGGGGGTGAAGACGTTCAGGTTGAGGGTGCCCGCGCCGGGGATCGTCGGCTCGGGGATGGTGGTGACCTCGGCGAACGGCCGGCGCTGCGCGGTCGGCCCGTACGCGGTGGCCTCGCGCACCTCGCTCCACGGCTCGGGCGGCACGGGCGCCGCGAACCGCAGCGCCCCGACGGGGGGCTGGGCGTACGGGATGCCGAGGAAGCGCGCGCTCCCGTCGGCGCGGCGCTCACCGCGTACCGGGCCGCTGCGGGTGGGGACGACGGTCATCTGTTCTGCTCCTGGACGGGTCACGGGGTGGGCCCCTGGTGTTCGACGTAGTGGCGGACGCGGTTGAGCTCGGCCGGGTCGGCCGGGCGGGCGCCGTAGGTGCGGTCGGGGGTGACGGGGGTGACGGAGATCCGGTTGTCGCGCAGCAGTGCGGTGGCGTCGGCGTCCGGCACGGTCTCGGTGCAGCGGTCGCCGGGCCGGTGCTCGCACCAGCCGAGGCCGATGGTGTAGGCGCCGCCGGCGGTCGGCTGGTAAGCGTGCCAGATCTCCCGGCCGTGGCCGACGGAGGTCCACCGGGCGGGCCCGGCGGGGCGGCCGGCGGTGATGTCCGGGTAGTCCACCTTGAGGGCGAACGTGCGGCTGAGCAGGTCGTGGCCGCGCAGGCCGGCGATCAGCCGGGCGGCGTAGTCGGCGGTGGCCCGGTAGTCCGCGGTCGGGAAGTACTCGCCGCTGTCGTCACCGGTGGTGGAGAAGGCGAGCGCCGGGACGCCGTCGTCGAGGGCGGCGAGCGCCGCGCCGACCGTGCCGGAGTCGTTGACCTGGGCGCTGACGTTGGCCCCGGAGTTGATGCCGGAGACCACCAGGTCGGGCCCGCCGGACCAGCCGGTCCGGTCCGCGAGGGCGGCCCGCAGGGCCAGGTGCACGGTGTCCACGGGGGTGGCGGAGGGGCTGCCGGGCCGGCAGGCGTCGTCCAGGCAGACCCCGTACACGGCCCCGCCGGACGGGGCGCCGGCGCAGTCCCCGCCGTACCCGGCGGGCAGCTCGCCGCCGCGGGCCAGGGCCAGCGTGCCGCCGTTGCTGACGGCGGTGCCCCTGCCGGACTGGACCTGCCAGGGCGCCATCACCACCACGTCCGCGCCGGCCGCGCACAGGGCGCGGCGCAGCTCGTACAGGCCGAGGCCGTCGGACTGCGAAGCCTTGGCGGCCCGCATCGAGTCGTCGTTGGTGAGCAGCACCCGCAGGCCCGCCAGCGGCCGGGCGGCCGGTGCGGGGGCGTCGGGGGCGGCGGCGGCGGAGCCGGTCACGGCCAGGGTGCAGGCGGCGGTGGCGGCGGCAAGCAGGCGGCGGGCGGTGCGTCTCACGTGAGGTTCCCTCTCTGTCCGCGGGTCACAGGTCGAGGCCGTGGCCGAACGCGAAGACCGGGTCGGCGGTGTCGTTGGGCACGTCGGGGCGGGAGGCCGCCACGGCGGCCATCGAGCGCGGCAGTTCGAACGGCAGGCGGCCCTCGGGGCGGGCCCGGCCGAACACCACGTCGAGCAGGGCGTCGTCCTGCGCGCCGTAGTCGGCGATCAGGGCGTGCGCGCGCTCGGCGATCTCGGGGAGCACGGCCGGCCGTTCCAGGTTGATCAGCACCACGGTGGGCACGGCGTCCAGCACGGCGAGGATGCGGGCGAGTTCGTCTTCCGGGAAGTCCAGGTGCCCGGAGTGGAACAGCGATTCGAAGCGGTTCGGGCGCTGCTCGTACGGCGTGTACAGGCGCAGCACGGCAAGGTCGGCCTCGGCCGGGTCCTGGACGGCCCGGCCGTGCCGGGCGACGGCGGCCGGGTCGAGGCCCTCGGTGTAGAGCCGGGGGGCGGGTCGGGTGACGGGCAGGGTGCCGTCGCGGTTGACCAGGACGGTCAGTGAGCGGCGCTGCGCGGCGGCCCCCTCGGCGCGGAACTCCGGGTTGCCGACGATCAGTTCGGCGGCGTCGGGGTCCACGTAGCGCCGCTCGTCGAACAGGCCGAGGACGAACTTCTCCCGCAGCAGCCGTCGCACCGAGGTGTCGAGCCGCTCCTCGGTGATCCGCCCGTCGCGCAGCAGGGCGAGCAGCAGTTCGGGGCACTCCTCGCCGCCGAACTGGTCGACGCCGGCGTCGAGCGCCTTGGCGGCGCGTTCGGCCGGGGTGAGGTGTTCGACGCCCCAGGCGCGGGCGCGGTGCGGCTCGCCGAAGATCTCGTCGTCGTTGAGCAGGCCCCAGTCGGTGCACACGATGCCCTGGAAGCCGAGCTCTTCGCGCAGCAGGCCGGTGACCACGCCGCGGTTGAAGCCGAAGCCGACCTCCTCCCAGTCGGTGCCGATCGGCTGCCCGTAGTAGGGCATCATCTGGGCGGCTCCGGCCGCGACGGCGGCCCGGAACGGGGCGAGGTGCAGCTCGCGCATCCCGCCGGGGTAGACCTGTTCCTTGCCGTGCGGGAAGTGCGGGTCCTCGCCGTCCTTCTGCGGCCCGCCGCCGGGGAAGTGCTTGACCATGGCGGCCACGCTGTCCGGGCCGAGCCGCTCGCCCTGCAGGCCGCGGATGTAGGCCTCGGCGAGTTCGGTGGTGAGGGCGGCGTCGGAGCCGAAGGTGCCGGTCTGCCGCGACCAGCGCGGTTCGGTGGCGAGGTCGAGCTGTGGGTGCAGGGCGACCCGCAGGCCGACGGCGAGGTACTCGCGGCGGGCGATGTCGGCGAAGCGGTGCACCAGTTCGGGGTCGCGGACGGCGGCCAGGCCGATCGGCTCGGGCCAGGCGGAGAACGCGCCGGCCCGGATCGAGGCGCCGATGTTGGCGGTGAAGGAGTGGCGGGGGTCGGTGGAGAGGGTGACCGGGATGCCGAGCCGGGTGCCGTGGGCGATCTCCTGGACGGCGTTGTGCCATTCGGCGATCCGGCGCGGCTCGGCGGTGCCCACCAGGTTGAAGTGGCTCAGGCCCTGGTCCCTGATCAGGCCGGTGGTGTCGGCGGGGAAGTCGCTGTCGTCGCCGTCCTCCACGGGCCTGCCGTCGGCGTGCATCGGCAGCATGGTGTGGAACATCAGGCCGGCCTTCTCCTGCGGCGTCATCCGGCCGAGCAGGTCCTCGACGCGTTCGTCCACCGGCCGGGCGGGGTCCTGGTAGGGGAGGACGGTGTGGTGCATGGTGTTTCTCCGGTACAGGGGGTGAGGGGCGGTCAGCGGACGCCGCGGATCGGGACGACGGAGAGCGCGCCGCCCAGGATGATCAGGGCGCCGGCCAGGTAGAGCGCGTCGTAGCCGGCCAGGCCGACCACCGCGGAGGCGACCAGCGGGGCGAGGATCTGCGGCCCGGCGTTGGCGATGTTCAGCACGCCCAGGTCGCGGGCGGCGTCGGCGGCGCTCGGCAGCACCTGGGTGACCAGGGCGGTGTCCACGGCCATGTAGCAGCCGAAGGCGATCCCGGCGAGAACGGTGTACAGCAGGATGCCGGTCCAGGTGGGCATCAGGACGGGGATGGCCATGGTGGCGGAGGCCAGGACGCAGGAGATGGCGATCAGCGGTTTGCGGCGGCCGAGCCGGTCGGACAGCCAGCCGCCGAAGACGGTGGCGGCGAGTGTGGAGACCGCGTCCACCGGGGCGAGGTAGGTCTGGGCGCCGGGGGCGTCCATGCCGTCGGGGAGCCGGATGTGGTCCTGCAGGATGTAGAACTGGAACAGCGAGACGGCGAAGAAGCCGAGCATCATCAGGAACCGGCCGATGAACGCCCAGCGGAAGTCGGCGACCTTCAAGGTCTCGGCGAACGCGGCGAGTTGGCGGCGCAGCGGGACGGGTTCGGTCTTCGTCGGGCGCTCTTCGCGGACCAGTACGGTGAACAGCACGGCGGCGAGCGCGATGACGGCGCCGATCAGCAGGTAGCCGGTGCCGAGGCTGTCGGGGACGAAGTGGGCGGCGAGCAGGATGCCGACCACCGAGCCGATCGGGGTGCCGATGCCGACCATCGCGGAGGCCACTCCGCGGCGTTCGGCGGGCACCCGGTCGGGGACCACGGCGGTGATGGCGGCCTGGAAGCAGTTCATGGTGGCCTGCACCAGGCACCACACCAGGGTGACCAGCAGGATGGTGCGGACCTGGCCGAGCAGGGCGAGCGCGCCGAAGGAGGCGAGGCCGCCGCCGAGGATCCACGGGTTGCGGCGCCCGGAGCGGTCGGAGAGCAGTCCGGCGAGCGGGTTGAGCAGGGTGGCGAACACGGCGGCGACGCCGGAGACCAGGCCAAGGCTGCCGACCTTGCCGTCCGGGTCGAGCAGTTCGATCTGGGCGGGCAGCAGGACGCCGCCCACGCCGAGGTAGACCAGGTACAGCGCGGAGTTGCCGAGGGTGAGCATCGGCAGCAGCGCCCGGCCGGCGGTTCTCGGGTGGGAAACGACGTCGTCGGCGGTGGTCATGACCGGCCTCCTGGGGTGGCCACGGTCCCGTGCGGCGGGAGGGGGAAGGGTGGGGGTGCCCCGCGCGGGGTGCGGCACGGCGAACGGACGGCACGTCAGGTGGCCGTCCGGCCCGGACGGGCACGGCGGCGGGGCCGGACCAGCAAAGCATGAAAACCGAGTGGCCAGTAGGTATTCATTTTGTGACCTGGGTCACACCATGCGGGGCTCCGTGAAGGGTTGGCTAAGGTGGCAGTCATGGACGTGAAGCACGGGCCGACCCGCCGCGGAACCCCGCGCGGCAGCTACGCGGTCGGCGACGAGCGCCGCACCCGCATCCTGGACACCGCCGTCGCGCACTTCGCCCAACTCGGCTTCCGCGGCACCTCGCTGGCCCGGATCGCCAAGGACGCGGGCCTGACCCAGGGCGGTCTGCTGCACCACTTCCGCACCAAGGAGGCGCTGCTGGTCTCGGTGCTGGAGGCCAGCGACGAGAACGACGTCGAGCAGTTCTTCGCCGAGGAGTGCGCCACCGTCGCCGAATGGTTCCACCGCCTGGTCGACCTGGCCGCCCACAACGCCGACCGGCCCGAGCGCACCCGGATGTTCAACGCCCTGGTCGGCGAGTCCGGCGACCCGGAACACCCCGCACACGCCTTCTTCACCCGCCGCTACCGGACCCTGACCGCCGACGCCGCCCAGTCACTGCACCGCGGAGTGGCCGGCGGCGAACTGCGGGCGGACACCGACTGCCCGGCCGAGGCCCGCCAACTGCTCGCCGTCATGGACGGGTTGCAGCTCCAGTGGGTGCTCGACCAGTCCGTGGACATGCCCGGCCAGCTGCACGCCTACCTGGACCGGCTGTACCGGGCGCTGTCCACCGCCGGCACACCACTGCCGGACGCCGCCCGCGCGCCACTGCCGGACGCCGCCCGCCCGCGCGGCTGACGGCCGGACGCGAGCGGCCCGCCCCCCGGGATCCGCGGCGTCGTCGGTCCCTTATGTCAACGCCATTGACGTTGAACGGCAGGGAACGGTCAGATGACGGCATCCGGGCCCCGCTCCCCCGCTCCGGGGCCCGGCGTCCCCCCGCACGCCGAAGGAGCACCGCCATGGCCGACCCCGTCCACGCCCTCCGGGACGCCCAGCCCGTACCGTTCTGGCTGGACTCCCCCGACCGGCCCGCGGCCGAACCCGCCCTGGTCGGCCAGACCCGCTGCGACCTGCTGGTGGTCGGCGGCGGCTACAGCGGACTGTGGACCGCGCTGATCGCCAAGGAGCGCGACCCCTCGCTGGACGTGCTGCTGATCGAGGGCCGCGAGGCCGGCTGGGCCGCCTCCGGCCGCAACGGCGGCTTCTGCGAGGCCAGCCTCACCCACGGCCTGGCCAACGGCCACCAGCGCTGGCCCGGCGAACTCGCCGTCCTGGAACGCCTCGGACAGGCCAACCTGGAGGCCATGCAGGAGACCGTCCGCCGCCACGACATCGACTGCGACTGGCAACGCAGCGGCTCCCTCAGCGTCGCCACCGAGCCCCACCAGGTGGAGGAACTGCGGGAGTTCGCCACGCTCGCGGCCCGCTACGGCAGCCACCTCGACGTCCTCGACCGGGACGCCGTACGCGCCGAGGTCGACTCCCCCACCTTCCTCGGCGGCCTCTGGGACCGCGAGGGTGTCGCCATGCTCGACCCGGCCCGCCTCGCCTGGGGCCTCAAGCGCGCCTGCCTCGACCTCGGCGTCCGCATCCACGAGCACACGCCCGCCACCGCCCTCGCCGACACCCCCGGCGGCCTGGCCGTCCGCACCCCCTACGGCCGGATCGCCGCCCGCCGCGCCGCGCTCGCCACCAACGCCTTCCCGTCGCTGCTGCGCCGCCACCGGCCGTACACCGTCCCGGTCTACGACTACGCGCTGATGACCGAGCCGCTGACGGACGCCCAGCTCGCCTCCGTCGGCTGGCAGAACCGGCAGGGCTGGTCCGACAGCGCCAACCACTTCCACTACGTGCGGCTGTCCGCCGACAACCGGATCCTGTTCGGCGGCTACGACGTCGTCCACCAGTACCGCGGCCGGGTCAGTGCCGAGCGCGACCAGCGGCCGGAGACCTTCGCCACCCTGGCCCGGCACTTCTTCCGGACCTTCCCGCAGTTGGCGGGCCTGCGCTTCACCCACGCCTGGGGCGGCGCGATCGACACCTGCACCCGGTTCTCGGCCTTCTTCGACCTGTCCCACCGGGGGAAGGTCGCCTACGCGGCGGGCTTCACCGGCCTCGGCGTGGGCGCGACCCGGTTCGGCGCCGAGGTGATGCTCGACCTGCTCGCCGGGGAGCGCACCGAACGCACCGCCCTGGAGATGGTCCGCCGCAAGCCGCTGCCGTTCCCGCCGGAGCCGGTCCGCTCGGTCGGCATCGGCATCACCCAGTGGGCCCTCACCCGGGCCGACGCCAACGCCGGGCACCGCAACCTGTGGCTGCGCACCCTCGACCGTTTCGGCCTGGGCTTCGACAGCTGACCGAACGCCCTCGGGAGGGCGGGCCGGCCGGCCCGCCCTCCCGAGGGGTTGATCAGCCGGGAATCCGCCGGATCCCGTTGCCCGCCGCGGAGACCTGCAGCGGGTCGGAGACGGACTTCACGGTCATGCTCGGGAACTGCCCGCCGTAGCCGACGGCGTTGAGCGCGACCACCCGGTAGCTGTACGCGTTCGCCGCCGAGGAGGTCATGTCGACGAAGGTACGGCTCTGGTGGATGTTGGGCTGGTCCAGCGGCGAGGCGATCGTCCCGACGTCGGCCCAGTTCGTGCCGTCCGTGGAGCGTTGGACGGTGAACGAGGTCTCGGTGATCGAGTTGTCCTGCCACTGGAGCTGGACCTTGGCGTTGCTGCCCTGGCCGACCACGGCGGCACTCAGCCCGTCGGGTTTGGCCGGGGGCAGGGCGAGCGATTCGGGCCGCATCATGTCCATCTCCTCGTGGCTGAGGATGTGGCAGTGGATGACGTACTCCCAGCCGAAGTTGACCAGCTGGTTGGTGATCGCCGCGGTCGGGTTGCCCTGCGGGTCGGTGTTGTTGAACATCGAGGTGTCACCGGCCGGCATCGCCGGGTCCAGCAGCCGTACCGAGTTGGGCACTTCGAAGGGCACCGTGGGCACCACCGGGCGCAGCGCGACGATGGTGTCCTCCAGTGGGCTCATCCGCACGGTGTCCTTCCAGCCGAGTTCGTTGGCGTCCGGCCGGATGATGATGTTGTCCCAGGTCACCCGGTTGAGCACTTGGACGTCGTAGAGGTGGAAGTGGATCGGATGGGTGTCCACGCCGTTGTGGGTGAACCGCCAGATCTGGGTGCCGTCGGCGGCGTTCCCGATCGGGGTGACCTTGACGTCTCCTCTCGGTAGTGAGGTGCCGTCGATCAGTTCGGTCTGTGGGTTGATGTAGGGGTACAGGGTGACGTTCTGGGCTCCGGGTGTGGGTGGTTGGGCTTCGACGCCGAGGGTGGCCTGCATGCGGCCGTAGGGGTCGAAGCTGGTGGCGTTCATCTCGTCGTGGATGGCCTTGGGTTGCAGTGGCAGGGTGGTTTTCGACGTCGGCGCCTTGAGCGTGTTGAAGTTGAACGCCGTGGTGTCGTTGACCCGGACCAGTCCGTCGCAGTTGTTCTGGGTGGAGCCCGCGGCGTTGCAGTTGCTGCCGGCGGCGAAGCTGGTCCCGTAGGCCGAGTTGTAGGCCGACTGGCCGACGATCACCGGGTGCTGGCCGGATTCGAAGACGCCGGAGCCGTCCGCGTGGTGGCGGAAGGCGGCCTGGAGCTTCGACAGGTTGAACGCGGGGGCGGGGGTGGTGTTGGCGACGGTCACCTGCATGACGGTGCGGGTGTTGGGGCCGTAGCCGGGCATGATCTTCGGGGCGCCGGCCGGAGCGAGGTCGGGGGCGCCGGTGTAGTAGTCGTAGGAGGCGACCCGGGCGGGGTAGGCGGCGGGCGCGTCGTTGTAGAGGATCAGGGTCTTGCCCGCGAACTTCGCGAAGTCGACCAGGACGTCGGCCCGTTCGGCGGGGGCGAGGACGAGCGAGTGCTTGTCCACGTTGCCGACGTCGAAGCGGGTCGGGTCGGTGATCCAGGTGGTCGGCTGCTGTCCGTCGATGACGGCGGGGGCGGGCAGGAAGCCGCCCTCGCTGGCGATCTGGATCCAGCTCGGCCCGGCGGCCGCGTTGTGCGCGTCCTTCGGGGTGGGCGACACGTTGGGGTCGGTCTGGGCGGCCTTCAACTCGTCGGGGTTCAGGGCGACTTCGGTGGTGCCGTCGCCCTGGTTCGGGTCGGCGGTGTACCACTGGAAGTTGAAGAACCGGTCGTTGGCGGCGTTGAGCATCCGCAGCCGGTAGGTCTTCGGCTGGACGGTCAGCTTCGGGTAGGCGACGCCGTTGACGATGGGGGTGTCGTTGAACTGCTCCATGCCCATGGAGATGTTCGGGGTGCCGGGGATCTGCTCCGGCTCGCAGTAGGGCGCGACCTGGTACTGCCAGGTGGTCGGGTCGTCCAGCTTGCAGTGCGGGTCGTGGTACGGGTTGGGGATCGGCCCGTAGGTGGTGTTGCCGGCCGGCGGCCAGAACCACGGCCCGTACATCCAGCGGCCGTAGGAGCTCATGCCGCTGGAGTCGCCGGGGTTCTGCGCGGGCATGTAGACGTGGTGGTACCAGAAACTGCCCTTTCCGCCCCAGCGTTTGGCGTCCCAGGTCGGGTCCTGACCGTAGGAGACCCGGTCGCCGCCCGCGTCGAACTGGTCCTTGAGCTGGGGGTCGTCGGGCACGAAGGTGCGGTCCTGGACGAGCAGCGGGAGGGTTGACGCGGCGTCGGGGATGGTGCCGCTGCTGATCAGGGCCTTCTCGGTGTCGTCGGTGATGGTGTAGCCGGCGGCCTCGCCCGCGTACACGTTCAGGCGGGTGATGCCGTAGGAGTGGTCGTGGTAGAACATCAGCCGCGCGCTCTGCTGGTTCGTGTAGTAGAACGTCGAGCAGCCGTCGTCGGCGGCGGCGCACAGGGTCGCGCCGGAGCCGTCCACCATGTCGGGCACGTTCTGCACGCCGACGCCCTGCGGCCAGTCGGTGTGCTCGCCCGCGGGGGTGATCCACTGGTGCGGGGTGCCGTCGCTGATCCACGGGGTGATGCCGCCGTGCAGGTGCAGGTTGGCCCGGTTGTCCGTGTAGCAGCCGGACTTGGCGTTGGTGCAGGGCGGGTTGCGCACCTCGTCGGTGACGGTGGAGCTGTTGCCGGGCGCGGGCATCGTCATCGGGCCCATGCCGGCGCCCATGCCGGTGCTGTCGACCGGCAGGAACAGGTCTCCGGCGGCGCCGGTGGGCAGCAGGTTGCGGAACACCACCCGCACCGGCCGGTCCTTGGTGGCGGCGATCAGCGGGCCCATCCACTGCGGTGCGGCGACGCCGGTGTACGGCAGTTGCTGCCGGGTGCCGTCCATCAGCTCGTTGTACAGCGGGACCTTGCGGCCGGGCACCGCGTCGGTGGAGAGCTGGACGTAGCCGCGCACCAGGGTGGGCGGCAGGTCGGAGGAGAACCGGGTGCGGTACTGCACCAGGCCGATGACGTACTGGTCGGCCTGCTTGCCGCCGGTGGTGACGGTCTCGGGCACCGCCTCGGGGATGAACTTCGCCGCCGGGTCGGTGCTCGGGTCGGCGAGCTGCTGGACGTCCGGGCAGCCGGTGCCGTTCGCGCCGGGGTTGCAGGTGACGGGCAGCTTGTCCTGGAACTTCTTGATGCCGGGCGTCAGGTAGCCGGCGCCGGGGCTGGTGACGCTGATCGAGCTGATCGCGCCGAGGTTGGTGACGGCGCTCGCCGTAGCCCCCGAACCACCGTGGCCGGTGGGGTCGGTGATGGTGACGTCAGGCGTCGAGGCGTAGCCGGAGCCGGGCGTGTCGACGGTGAGCGTCAGCAGCTTCAGGCCGCTGGCGGCGGCGGCCGGGGTGGCGCCGGCGATCGGGTCGGCCAGGGTGCCGTTGCGGATGGTGACGCCGGGCGCGGCGGTGTAGCCGGTGCCGGGGTCGTCGACGATCACCTTGGTGACGCCGCCGCTCGCGGTCAGGTCGGCCGGCTCGACGTGGCCCTTGGCGACCGTGCCGTCCGGCTGGGCGGGCAGGTCGAAGTCGACGGTCGGCATGGTGTAGCCCGCGCCGCTGTCGGTGACGGTCACGGCCGCCACCCCGCCGGAGGCGGTGGCCGTGGCGCCGCTGCCGCCGCCGCCGGTGACGGCGACCTCGAAGCCGCCGTAGCCGCTGCCGCCCGCGCCGACCTTGTAGTCGACCACGCTGCGGGTCTGCTGGATGGCGGCGGTGGCGGTGGCGGCCGTGGTGCCGCCCTCGACGGTGACGGTGGTCGCGCCCTCGGCGTAGCCGTGGCCGGGCGTGGTCACCTCGATGCTCGCGATGCCGCCGGTGCGCGGGTCCACGGTGGCGGTGGCCTCCGCGCCGCTGCCGCCGGCGGCCAGCGCGACCTGCGCGCCGAAGGAGTACGTCCGGTCCTGGGTGGCGTAGCGCTCCCAGCCGGGGGCGCCGACGGTGAGGGTGGCGTCCTTGGCGGGGGCGACTCCGGTCGGCGGGCTGGTGCTGTTGTCCGCGCCGGCCGGGTACACCAGGGTGTCGGTCGGCTGCCCCACGCCGGTGTCCACGGGGACGCCCTCGCCGTAGAAGGCGATCAGGTCGCCGGCCTGGACGGGCGTGTCCGGCATGTCGTAGGTGGTGACCTCGCCGGCGGTGTTGCCCGGCGCGGGCACCGTGCGCGGCCCGCTGTCGGCGATCACCGTGTACTGGTCGGCGGTGCCGGTCGGGTGCAGCACGTAGCCGTGGAACAGGCCGCCCTCGGAGGTGCTGGGGCTGCCGCCCGGGGTGGTCTGGTTCCAGGTGCGGAAGCCCTTGAGGGTGCCGGAGGGCAGCGGAGTGCTCGTCAGGATGACGAGCACCGGCCCGAGTTGGCCCTTCGGGGTGGCATAGTCGGTGGCGTAGGCCCGGGCGGTCAGCGGGTTGCCCACGGCCACGGTGGTGGCGTTGCTGTGGATGGTGACCTTGGCCCGGGACGTCGTGAGCGGGCTGTTCGCCCAGTTCGGCCATGGGCCGAAGTAGTGCGGGACCTTGCTCTGGTCGGTCGGCCCGGACGGGGCGGCGGCGGCCGCCTGCTCGGGCTGCGTCGGCGGCAGTCCGAGCAGGGCCGCCACCACGGCCCAGACGCCGGCCATGGCGACGAGGTGCCGCCGCCTGCGGCCCGGCGGCCTCGTTGTGTGGCGCGTGAGCACGCCGTTTCTCCTTCCGTCGGCACCCGGCCGCCGTCGCGCGGGTCCGTCCCTTCCGGCTCGGCGGGAGCGGCGGGTGCCACGGGGGTGTGCGGGGCCGCGCCGCCGGCCGGCCACGAGCTGCGGCGGATGCGGCCCCCAGTGTGGGGACGGCCGCCGGGCGGGCCTCGGAAGATGACATTCCTGTCATGAAGCCGTCATGACGGCACATCAGCTCCGCAGCGCACACACAAAGTGCGATAATCATCCGCAACTTGGGCGCGATCGCCGCCCGGCCTGCGGGGGGAGACAGGACCGAGCATGGCACGACTGCTGGTCGTCGAGGACGAAGCCCGCCTGCGGGCCTACCTGACCCGCACGCTGAGCGCGGACGGCCACCTCGTCCACGGCGCCGCCACCGGCCCGGAGGCCGTCCGCCGCCTGCGCGAGGACGCGTACGACCTGGTCGTGCTGGACCTGATGCTACCCGGCTTCGACGGCTTCGAAGTGATGCGGCAGGCCTTCGAACTCCGCCCCGAACAGCGGGTGTTGGTGCTGTCCGCAGTGGCGGACGTGGCCACCCGGGTGCGCTGCCTGCGGATCGGCGCCGTCGACTTCCTCGGCAAGCCCTTCGCCACCGCCGAGCTGGTCGAACGCGTCCGCTCCCGGCTGCGCACCGCGCCCGCCGGCGCGCCCCAGCGCTGGCTGCGGGTCGGGGACGTCGCGCTCGACCTCGAACGGCAGGCACTCGGCATCGACGGGCGGCAGATCCCGCTCTCCCACCGGGAGTTCATGCTGCTCGGCCACCTGATGCGGCAGGCCGGCCAGGTGTGCAGCCGGCACGAACTGCTGGCCGGCGTCTGGGGCTACAGCGACGACCTGGCCAGCAACGTGGTGGACGTGACGGTCCGCCGGATCCGCGGCAAGGCGCCACGGCCGATCATCGAGACGGTGCGCAACGTCGGGTACGCGTTCAGTGTCTGCTGACCGCCGCGCACGCGACCGCGCGCTCTTCGCGGGCTGGGTGCTGTTCGTGGCCTGCACCCAGCTGGTGCTGCTCGTCGAGCCCCACCTGGAGACGGTGGCGTTCCACCTGGTGTGGATCAGCATGTCCATCGTCTACGGCTTCCAGTCCTGGTCCCCCCGCCGGACGGCCGCGGTGCTCACCACCGTCACCCTGGTCACCGGCGGCACCATGACCGCGTACGCCTGGTACGGCCACCTCGGCTGGGACGAACTCGCCGAAGTCCCGCTGATGGCCCTGGTGTTCCTCGCCATGGCCTGGCACGTGCGCCGCCGCGCCGCCGCCCTCGCCGAGGTCCGCGCCGCCGCCGAACGCGAACGCCGCGCCCAGCAGGACAAGGAACTCTTCGTCCGCACCTGCTCGCACGAGATGCGCACCCCGATCACCGTCGCCCGCTGCTACGCCGAACTCGTCCAGGGCGAACTGCCCGCCGGGGCCGGTCGGGAGGACCTCGACGTGGTCCTCGACGAACTCGACAAACTCGCCCGTCTGTCCGGCCGCCTGCTGGTCCTCGCCGACGCCTACCGGCCCGCCGAACCCGACCACGGCCCCGTGGACCTCGACGCGCTGGTCCACCGCACCGTCCAGCGCTGGCGGCCCGCGACCGACCGCCACTGGCACCTGGACGCGCCCGCCGTCCGCATCGAGGGCGACGAATCCCGCCTGGAGGCCGCCCTCGACGCCCTGGTGGAGAACGCCGTCAAGTACACCGGCCCCGGCGACGCCATCACGCTGCGCTGCCGCACCGCCCGGCACGGCGCCGAACTCGACGTCGAGGACACCGGCATCGGCTTCGCCCACTCCCCCGCCACCGGCCTGGCCGGCACCGGCCTGGGCCTGGCCATCGTCCGCGCCGTCCTGGACGCCCACGCCGGCGAGCTCACCATCTCCCCCGCCCCGCACGGCGGTTCACTGCTCCGCATGCGCCTGCCGGGCTGACGGCCGCCGGGCTCAGGCCCCGGTGGCGAGGGCGATCCGCAGGGTCCGGATCTCGAACGGGCGAAGGGCGAGGACCGGCCGGGGATGGTCGCAGGCGTGCACGGGCTCGGCGTCCGGCAGCGGGCGCTCCAGCAGGTCGGTCTCCGTGACGGTGTGCCAGGGGACGGAGACGGCCAGGGTGGTGCGGGCCCGGCCGCCGTGCGCCTCGTAGAGACGGACCACCAAGTCGCCGGACCGGTCGTCGGCGAGTTTGACGGCCTCGATCACCACGCCCTCGTCCGCGACGGCGACCAGCGGAGCCACCGCCGTGCCACCGGGCACGGCGCGCTCGGGAAGGTTCAGGGCGTAACCCTCGCGGACGGCGTCGGCGACCCCGGCGCCGAGCACCAGGCCGTACCGCAGGCGGTGGGTGCCCTGGTCCGCGTCGGGGTCGGGAAAGCGCGGGGCGCGCAGCAGGGACAGCCGCACCGTCGTGGTGGTGCCGCCGTCGGGACGCACCTCGCGGGTGACGTCGTGGCCGTAGGTGGAGTCGTTGACCAGGGCCGCGCCCCAGCCCCGTTCGCCGACGTGCAGGAAGCGGTGGGCGCAGATCTCGAACCTGGCCGCGTCCCAGCTGGTGTTGGTGTGGGTGGGGCGCTCGACGTGGCCGAACGGGATCTCGGCGGTGGAGTGGCCGGCCCGCACGTCCAGCGGGAAGGCCGCCTTGAGCAGGCGTTCGCGTTCGTGCCAGTCGATCTCGGTGTCGATGTCGAGGCGCCGGGCGCCCTCCCGCAGGGACAGCCGCTGCCGGATCCGCGAGCTGCCGAAACTCCGGCGGACCTCGACGCCGCCGGGCACGGCCGCCACCTCGTCGGCCCGGTCCAGGTCGCGGACGGTGTTGCGGTAGAACGCGTCGAGATCCCAGGCGTCGTACTCGTTGGGGAAGTCCTGGTGGAGCTGGAGCAGGTTGGCCGCGGCGCCCGGCGGCAGGGCCTCGCGGCCCGCGGCCAGGTCGATGGCGGAGACCACCAGGCCGCGGGCGTCGAGGGTGAACCGGACCAGCCCGTTGTCCAGGACCAGGCGGCCGTCGGCGGCCGGCACCGGATCCACCGCGGGCGCCGGATCGACCCCGCGCGGTGCCGAGCCGAACGCGGGGACGCCGCCGCGGGCGTGCGGCGCGCCGTTGAAGACCACCGTGCCGTCCCCGGGACCGGCCAGTGCCCGCTGCGCCGCGTCGACGATCCCGGTCAGTTCGGCGTGGACGGCGGCGTACGTCTCCTCGGCCTGCCGGTGCACCCAGGCGATGGACGAGCCGGGCAGGATGTCGTGGAACTGGTGCAGCAGGACGGTCTTCCACAGCCGGTCGAGGGCCTCGTACGGGTACCGCAGCCCGCGGTGCACGGCGGCCGTGGCGGACCACAGTTCGGCCTCGCGCAGCAGGTGCTCGCTGCGCCGGTTGCCCTGCTTGGTGCGCAACTGGCTGGTCAGCGTGCCCCGGTGGAACTCCAGGTAGAGCTCGCCGAGCCACACCGGCGCGTCCGGGTACTCGGCGTGGGCGCGCGCGAAGAACGCGGCGGGCGCTTCGATCGCGACCCGCGGCGAGCCCTCCAGGTCGGCGAGCCGATCGGCGCGGGCCAGCATCTCCCGGGTGGGCCCGCCGCCGCCGTCGCCGTACCCGAACGGCAACAGCGAGCGGTTGGCGGGCCCCTTGTCCTGGAAGTTGCGGACACTGTGGGCGAGTTCGGCGCCGGTCAGCTCGCCGTTGTAGGTGTCCGCGGGCGGGAAGTGGGTGAAGATCCGGGTGCCGTCGATGCCCTCCCACCAGAAGGTGTGGTGCGGGAACCTGTTGGTGGTGTTCCAGGAGATCTTCTGGGTGAGGAACCAGCGCACCCCGGCGAGTTTCAGCAGCTGCGGCATCGCCGCCTGGTAGCCGAAGGTGTCGGGCAGCCACAGCTCCTCGGTCTCGACGCCGAACTCCTGCGCGTAGAACCGTTTGCCGTGGACGAGCTGGCGGGCGAACGCCTCCCCGCCGGTGATGTTGGTGTCGGGTTCCACCCACAGGCTCCCCACCGGCAGGAACTGCCCGTTCGCGGCCTTCTCCCGCACCCGGGCGTAGAGCGCCGGGTGCTGCTCCTTCAGCCAGGCCAGTTGCTGCGCCTGGGACATGGCGAAGCGGAAGCCGGGGTGATGGTCCATCAGGTGGGTGACGTTCGAGACCGTCCGGGCGACCTTGCGGGCGGCCTCGCGCAGCGGCCACAGCCAGGCGGTGTCGATGTGGGCGTGCCCGACCGCGGAGATCCGGTGGGCGCCGGCGGTCGCGGGCGCGGCCAGGGCCGGGCGCAGCACGGCCCTGGCGGCACCCGCAGTGGCCGGGACGTCCTGCACGTCCACGGCGTCCAGGGCCCGTTCGAGGGTGTGCAGGAGCTGCCAGCGGCGCTCCGCTCCCTCGGGCAGGGCGTGCATCAGTTCGCCGAGCACGTCCAGGTCCTGGGCGAGCTCCCAGACCTCCCGGTCGAAGACGGTCAGCTCGGCCCGGCGCAGCCGGTAGAGCGGGTCGCCGTCGGCGGCCCCCGTGCCGGTCAGCCAGGCCGGCCGGTCCCCGGCCCGGGTCGGCGCGTGGTGCGCCTCGCCGGGCAGCGGCACGGTCGGGTTGGCGGCGGCCTCCACGTAGTACGTGAAGCGCTCGCCGCCGCGCGCCGGGTCGGCGACGGGGATCCAGGCGTTGCGCGGATTGAGCGCCTTCACCACGCCGCCGTCGGGGCGGTGCACCAGGCCCTCGGCGGAGAAGCCGGGGCCGGTGACGTCGAAGCCCAGGTCGAGCACCGCCTCGATCCGCTGCCCCGCCCAGTGGGCGGGGACTTCGCCACTGATCCGGAACCAGCTGGTCGACCAGGCCGGCCCCCACCGGTGCCCCACCGCGACGGGCCGGTAGGACGCGGCGATCGCCTGCGCGGCGGGCACCGGCTCGCCGGGGGCGTCCCAGATCTCCACCGTCAGTGGCAGCGCGCGGCCGTGGACGGCCGGGCGGATGCGCTGCGACAGGACGCGGGCGAGCCGCTGCTCGGTCAACCGCTGCTTGCTGTGCACGGGAGTGCTCCGTTCGTGGCGGACGCGGGTGCGGGCGGGTCAGTTCAGCGGGCGGCACAGCAGCGCGTCCGGCACGCCGCCGTGGGTCCACTTCCAGGTGTAGGCGACGCCCGCCAGGTACTCGTTGTCGGCGCACTGGCCCTTGTAGTAACCGGGCGCCCAGTCGCTGGCGGCCGAACCGCCGCCGGCGGGCCGGTTGTCCCCGCTGTCGAACCACACGTTGCGCCCGGTCAGCGGCAGCGCGGTGGCGGCGGGCGCGCACAGCAGGGCGGACATCGCGTTGCGGTTGACGCTGTAGCCGACGGCGAAGGTGTTGTCCGGGCACTGGAGCTTGTTGTAGCCGCTGGCCCAGTCCCCGTGGGTGACGTAGCGCTCGTCGGTGACGGTGGTCCAGGCACCGGCGCCCTTGGCGGGCCGGCCGGCGTCCGTGCACAGGCCACGGCTGTCGCCGCGGCCGAGGCCGACCAGGCGCTGGGTGTCGGGGCAGTTGCCCTTGCGGTTGCCGTAGGACCAGTCGGGCCCGGCCAGCATGGCGGTGGACAGGTTGGCGTCGTAGTGGTCGAGGTTGAGCATGTTCCAGCGCGGGCCGTCGGCGACCGGACCGCTGCGGGCGGGGGCGGCGATCAACTTGTTCCAGTCGGCGGCGCGCCAGTCGCCGGTGTCCATGACGCCGAGCCGGGTGCCGTCCGCCGTGTAGTTGACCATCGCCCAGTTGTCCTGCGGCGTGCCGGTGGAGTCGCTCCAGCCGACCAGCGGCCAGATCGCGAAGTCGGTGTCGTTGCGCACCAGGATGTCGGTGAAGGTGTCGAACCAGGCGCGTTCGCGGGCATCGACGGGGCCGCGGCCGGCGGCGCCGAACTCGCTGATCCACACCGGAGCGGTGAAGTGCTGGCCGGTGCGGGTCACGAACAGCGCTTCCTCGTCAACGGCCTGGGCGAGCTGGTCGGGGGTGAGTTCCTCGTAGCGCGGGTCGTGGGTCTCGCCGGTGCCGGTGGCGCCGGTGTGCCTGGGGCCGGTGTAGCCGTAGAAGTGCGCGGAGTAGACGAGTTTGTCGGAGCGGATCAGGGTGTTGGACAGGGTGGCGACGGGGGTGAGCATCGGGCGCCAGTGCGGGGTCAGGTCGGTCGGGATGCCCTGCCAGTTGATGCCTTCCATGACGATCAGCAGGTCGGGGTCGGCCTGGAGGATCCGGTTGCCGGCGTCCTCCAGCGCCTGGTTGAGGTCGTGGTCGTCGCCCCAGCCCCAGTTGGCGTCGTTCCAGGTGTCGCGGCGCACCTCGTTGCGCAGGTCGGCGCCGACCACCCGCTTGTTGTCCTGGTACCGCTTGGCCAGGAACACCCAGTCGTCGATCCACTGCTGGGTGGACTGTCCGCTGTTCCAGCGTTCGTTGCCGTCCAGGCCGCAGCAGAACCGGTAGCTGGTGGTGTGGTTGTTGAGGATCACCGCGAAGCCGTCCGCGGTCAGGGCGGCGACCACGGCGTCCATCACCTGCAGCGGGGTCTTCCCCCTGAGCTGCGGGTTGGCCGCGACGGCCGCGTCCGGGACGGCGGTGGTGTCGTGGACGAGCGCGTTGGCGAACGGCAGACGGATGCTGTTCAGGCCCATGGTGTGGAAGTCGGCCAGGATCCGGGCGATCGGAGTCCGGTCCAGGCCCAGCGGAATGTTGTTCGACAGCTGCCGGGCCTGGTGGTTCGCCGGGTCGCGGACATCGCCGCTGCCCTGCCAAGTGCCTTGGGCCCCGGCCCAGTTGCCGGCCTTGAGCTTGAACCGGTCGCCGTTCGCATCGACGACGTACCGGCCCCGGGTGGACAGCGGGCCGGCCCAGGAGGCGGCGAGCTGCGGGCCGGTGAGGACGGGCGCCGCGGTCGGGGTGTCCGCAGTGGGAACGGTCGCGGCGGACGCGGTGGGGGCGAGGGTGCCGAGCAGGAGGGCGCACGCCGCGGCGAGGGCGGCGGACGCGCACCGGAGAGTGGTGCGAGGTTTCACGGAACGCTCCTGACGAGGGGGGAGAGGTGCGTCTGACCTTGCGCGGTGCGGTGGCGCGGGTGGTGCGGTTGCGTGGTGGTGCGGCCGTGCGGTTGCGTGGTGGTGCGGCCGTGCGGTGGTGCGGTTGCGTGGTGGTGCGGCCGTGCGGTGGTGCGGGTGGTGACGCCGGGTCAGCCCTTGAGGCCGCTGGAGGCGATGCCTTCGACGATGTACCGCTGGGCGACCAGGAACATGACGACCAGCGGTGTGATGGTGACCACAGCGCCGGCGAACAGCCCGGGGAGGTTGATGGTCTGCGAGGTGAGGAAGGTGGACAGCGCGATCTGCGCGGTCCAGGCGGACGGGTCCTGGCCGATCACCAGCGGCCACAGGAAGGCGTTCCAGCTGTCGATGAAGGACAGCGCCCCGAGTGAGGCCAGCATCGCCCCGGAGCTGGGCAGCGCGATCCGCCGGTACAGGCCGAGCCAGCCGAGGCCGTCGAGCCGGCCGGCGTCCTCGATCTCGTCCGGGAACTGCAGGTAGAAGTTGCGGAACAGCAGCACCGCGAACGGGTTGAACAGGCCGGGCGCGATGATGCCCCACAGCGTGTTGACGCCCCCCATCGAGCCGACCACCACGAACGTCGGCACGAAGGTGGCCGAGCCGGGGATCATCAGCGTCGCCACCACCAGCGCCAGCACCACGCCGCGCCCACGGACGGGAATCCGGGCCAGCGCGTACCCGGCGGCCGAGGCGAGCAGCGTGGACAGCGGCGCGGTGACGGCGGCGACCAGCAGCGAGTTGCCGAGCGCCGGGCCCATCGCGACGGACGGGTCCTCGAACAGCGCGGTGAAGTTCTCCAGGTGCATGGTGGACGGCCACCACGTCCACTCCGGCGCCGTCAGACCCCGGCTGTCCATCAGCGCGTTGCGGAGCATCAGGTAGAAGGGCGCCAGGAAGAGCGCGGTCAGCAGGCCGATCAGCAGACCGCGGACGGTGAGGCGGGCGGCCCGCAGCGGGGCGGACAGGGTGCTCATCCGGCGCTCACTCCCCGGCCCGGCCGAATCCGGTGACCCGGCCCTGGATCAGCGTCACCCCGACGATCAGGGCGGTCAGCAGGAACGCCCCGGCGGAGCCGACGCCGTAGTTCTGGCTCCCCATGGCGGTGTTGTAGAGGTGGACCAGCGGGGTCTGCACGGGCGCCGTCCCGGTGCCGGACATGCCGCTGCTGAACAGGTTGTAGAACTCGTCGAAGGCCTGGAACGCGGCGATGAACAGCAGCATCAGCACGGCGACGGAGGTGTTGCGCAGCATCGGCAGGGTGACGCCGGTCAGCAGCCGCCGGCCGGTGGCCCCGTCGAGCGCCGCGGCCTCGTACAGCTCCCGTGGGACGGCCTGCAGGCCGGCCAGGAACAGCACCATGTAGAAGCCGACCTGGAGCCACAGCCGCAGCGTCACCAGCACCACCCAGTACAGCGGTGGCGAGACGGTCTGCAGCCAGGGCACGGGCTCGGCGCCGAACCAGCCCCCGATCAGGTTGGCGACGCCGGTCGGCAGGCCGTTGAACAGGCACATCTTCCACAGCAGCGAGGCCGCCACGTACGAGACGGCGGTCGGGACCAGGAAGGCGGTGCGCAGCAGTGCCCGGCCGCGCCGGACGCGGTGCACGAGCAGGGCGAGGCCGAGCGAGGCGGCGAAGGTGACCGGCACGATGAAGGCGGTGAACAGCAGGATCGTCAGCAGCGAGTCGCGGAAGGCCTGATCGGCCAGCAGCGTGCGGTAGTTGTCGAGTCCGACCCAGTGGCCGAGGGCGATGCTGCCACGGGCCTCGCTGAGGCTGAGCAGGAAACTCCAGCCGATCGCCAGGTACTTGAAGAGGCCGAGCCCGATCAGCATCGGCGCGGTGAGCAGGACGAACGCGAGCCGGCCGGAGCGGCCGGTGCGGTGGTGACGGCCGGCCCGGGCGGTACGGTTTCGTCGGCCGGCCGCGGGGCGGGGCCTGTCGAGGGCGGGGATCATCGGCCGAGCTGCTTGTCGATCTCGCTCTGGGCCTTGCTCGCCGCGTCGGCGAGCAGGGCGGCGGGGTCGCCCTGCCCGGTGGCGATCTTCGCCGCGGCCGCGTTGAAGGCGGTGCTGACCGCGGTGTTCCAGGTGCCGGGGTTGTGCCGGCCGTACCTCCGGGCGAGCTCGACGGTGTCCTTCGCGAGGCCGGTGGTGAGCTTGGTCGCGGTGGCCGCCACCGAGGTGCGCGGCGGCACGTGCAGGCCGTAGCTCTCGGCGAAGTCCCGCTGAAGGTCCGAGTTCTGCACCCAGAGCCACTGGACGAACTTGTTCGCCGCGTCCACGTGCCGGCCCTTGGCGTTGACGCAGCTGGTCCAGCCGCCGACCCGCAGCACGGGGGTGCCGCCCTCGCGGAACGCGGGCCACGGCATGACACCGAAGTCGTCGCCGAGCGCGGTCCGGACGGCCGGCATCGCCCACAGGCCGCACCACTGCATCGCCGCCATGCCCTGGGTGAACGCGGACGGGTCCCACCAGTCGGTGGTGAAGCCGAGCAGCAGCGACTTGTCCTCGTGCAGACGCTTGAAGGCGGTGAGCGCCTCCAGGGCCTGCGGCGAGCCGAACGCCACCTTGCCCTCGCGGGTGACCAGTTCGCCGCCGGTGGACATCACGGCGAGAGCGGGGCCGTCGCCGGTGCCGTCGGTGCCCAGGTACAGGCCCTTGGACTTTCCGGTGCTCAGCGCCTTCGCGGCGGCGGCCAGGCCGTCGAAGGTGGTGGGCGGGGTGATCCCGGCCGCGGCCAGGGCGCTCTTGCGGTAGTAGAGCATCAGCACGTCGTCGATCATCTTGACGCCGTACAGCTTGCCCTCGACGGTGACGGTGTCGAGGGCGGCGGCGCCGAAGTCGGCCCTGGTGTCGCCGTAGAGCTCGTCGAGCGGGGCGATCTGCCCGCGATGGGCGAGGCCCTCGTCGAAGTCGCCGATCTCGAACACGTCGGGGGCCGCGTCGGTCAGCAGGCTGGCGTAGAGCTTGCCCGCGTAATCGCCCGGAACCCAGGTCACCTTGACCGCGATGTCCGGGTTGGCCTTGGTGAAGGCGGTGGCGTAGCGGAGCACGGCCTGCTGGGTGCCGGCCTCGCCGTAGGCGTGGTACCAGACGTTGAGCGTGGTCTTCCCGCCGGAGGACCCTCCGGTGGGGTCGGTGCTGCAGGCGGTGCTGACGACCGCTCCGGCGGCGATCAGCAGCGATCCGGTGAGGAATCGGCGTCGGCCGATCCGGGGCGCGGGGGTGTTCACGGGGATGTTCATGGGGCGCGTGTCCTTGCTGTGAGGGGGTGCAGGGCACTTGCTCTCCCCGACCGGCACATCGCCGGTACCGGCCGGCCCGGACGGGCGGCGGTCGGGGGTCGGGAATCGGGGGCCGAAAGGTCGGCGGTCGGGGGGTGTGGAAATCGGAGGTCGGGAAGTCGGCGGTCGAGGGGCCGGGGCTGGCGGTCGGCGTCGGGCAGTCGGAGACCGGGAAATCGGTGCCGAGGGGTCGGGGATCGAGGGGGCGGAAGCGGCAGCGGGTCAGCCGCCGGCCGGTAGGTTGTGGGAAGTGCGCTGGATGGCCACCGCCGCGTCGCCGCGGGCCGGGAATCGGTGCCGAGAGATCGGCGGTCGAGGGAGCCGAGGTCGAGGGGCCGAGCGTTCAACGGTCCGGCGGCCGGGGTCGGCAGTCGGACGGTCAGCGGTCAGCGGTCAGCGGTCAGCGGTCAACGGTCGGGAATCGGCGGTCGGGAATCGGCAGTCGGACGGTCGGCGGTCTGGGTGTCGGCAGTCGGACGGTTGGTGGTCGGGAAGTCGGACGGTCGGGCGCGGCTGCGGGTCAGCCGCCGGACGGGGGTTGTGGGAAGAGCGCCTGGATGGCCACGGCCGCGCCGCCGCGGGCCCACTCCTGCCAGGGCAGCGGGCGCAGCGACAGCGGGCAGCGGGAGGCCGCGCCGAAGGCGTGTGCCGCGTACGCGTCCTGGATGTGACGGCTGAACAGGTCGTAGGCGTCGACGCCCTCGCCGCTGACCACCACCCGCTCCGGGCCGATCAGGTTGACCAGTGCGGCGATGCCGGTGCCGATCGCCTTCCCGGCCCTGGCGAATGCCTCGCGGGCCTCGGGTCGGCCCTCGCGGGCCATCGTGACCACCTCGGGGAAGGTGAGCCGCGGATCTCCGGCTGCCTGCCGGACGGTGTCGAGGATGACGTCGATCGATCCGATCGCCTCGACGCAGCCTCTGGCGCCGCACCGGCAGCGCGGCCCGGCCGGGTCGACGCACAGGTGGCCGACCTCGCCGGCGACGCCGTACGCGCCGCGCATCATCTGGCCGTTGACGACCAGGGCGGAGCCGATGCCGGAGCCGATGGTGACCAGGGCGAAGTAGCCGGTGCCGATGCCTTCGCCGAACCAGTGCTCGGCGACCGTCAGCGCCCGCACGTCGTTCTCCACGGTGACGCTCAACCCGGTGGCGGACTCCAGCAGTTCGGCGAGCGGGACGTTGCGCCAGCCGAGCAGGCCGGAGTGCCGCAGCCGTCCGCTGTCGCGGTCCACGTCGCCGTTCACCGCGACTCCGAGGTGGCGGGTGCGGGCCCGGAACCCGGGCTCGGAGTCGAGCAGTTCGTCGACCAGTTCGGCGAGCAGCGCGGTGACGGCCTCCGGGGTGCAGACCTCCACCGGCCGGACTGCGGTGTCCCGGATGCCGGCCCTCAAGTCGCAGACCGCGCCGAAGAGTTGGTCGGCGCTGATCTTCACGCCGAGGAAGTACTCGCGGTCCCGGTCGACCGCGAGCGGGTACACCGGCCGGCCCGCACCGGGGGCGGTGCGCTCGGGCGGCAGTTCGTACAGGTAGCCGTCGTCGATCAGCGGCCGGGCCGCCTTGGTGACGGCCGTCGAGGAGAGCCCCGTGCGGCGCGCCAACTCCACTCTGCTGAGCGGCCCTTCGGCCAGCAGACGGGCAAGGATCGCGGTCTCGGCCGGGGCGCTGACAAGGGGCTGCGAGCGTTGTCGAAACACGGAGGCAATCTAGAGCAAATAAATAACTTCCGACAGTATTGATTCGGGGATCGAGGCCGCCCTACGCTCGAAAGCCGCCTCCGGCCGGACAGGCCCTGGACGCCTTCCAACTCCCTTCGCGCGTCAGGGGATTCACTCGTGCCCGCCACGTCTCCACCCGTCAGCTTCGACCCCGACCGCGGCCTCGCGGTCCTGCGCACCCCGAACAGCGTGTACGCCCTGCGCCTGCACCCCGACGGCAGCCCCCGGCACCTGTACTGGGGCGCCCCGCTCGACACCGCCGACCTGGCGGCGCTGCCCGCGACCGGCTCCCCCGCCGACAGCAGCTTCGAGGACGACGCCGCCGCCGACGAGCTCGCGCCGCAGACCGGGGCGCGCTTCGGCCCGGCCGGCCTCCAGGTCCGCTTCGCCGACGGCACCCGGGGCGCCCAGTGGCGCTTCACCGGCCACCGCGCCGACGGCGGCGAACTGCGGCTGCGCCTCCAGGACCGCCGCCGCCCGCTGCGCGCCGAACTCTGCTACCGCGTCCGGCCCGACAGCGACGTGATCGAGCGCTGGACCGAGCTCACCCACCTCGGCCCCCAGGACGGCACCGACGGGCCGATCACCGTCGACCGGCTCGACTCGGCCGCCTGGCGGACCCCCGCGCTGCCCGACTACCGGCTCAGCCACCTGGTGGGCGGCTGGAACAGCGAGTTCCAGCTGCGGCGCGACCGGCTGCCGGTCGCCGAGACCGTACTGACCAGCCGTCGGGGCCTGACCGGGCACCACGCGAACCCCTGGCTGGCCGTGGACGACGGCACCGCGGACGAGGAACACGGCGAGGTGTGGAGCACCGCACTGGCCTGGAGCGGCAGTTGGCGCATCACCGTGCACCGCGACCCGGTCGGCCGCACCGGCTGGACCGGCGGTTTCGGCCACGACGGCACCGCCTGGACGCTGCGGCCCGGCGAGCGGCTGCACACCCCCGTGTTCGCCGGCCTGTACACCGCGCACGGCTTCGGCGCGTCCAGTACCGCCTGGCACGAGCACCTGCGCCGGCACGTCCTGCCGCAGCCCGAACGGGACCGGCCGGTGCTGTACAACTCGTGGGAGGCCACCGGCTTCGACGTCTCCGAGGCCGGCCAGCTCCGCCTGGCGCGGCTCGCCGCCGGGCTCGGCGCCGAGCTGTTCGTCCTGGACGACGGCTGGTTCGGCACCCGGTGCGACGACCGCTCCGGGCTCGGCGACTGGACGCCCCGGCCCGCCGCCTTCCCGCGCGGGCTGCGCCCACTGGCCGACGAAGTGCACCGGCTCGGCATGGAGTTCGGGCTCTGGGTGGAGCCGGAGATGGTCAACCGCGACAGCGAGCTGTACCGCACCCACCCCGACTGGGTGGTGCACTCCCCGCACCTGGACGCCACCGAACTGCGCCACCAGCTGGTGCTGAACTTCGCCCGGCCCGAGGTCGAGTCCTGGGCCCACCGCACGCTCGACACCCTGATCCGCGAACACACCGTGGACTGGCTGAAGTGGGACGCCAACCGGCCCTTCACCGAAGCCGGTTGGGACGGTCACCCGGACCCGGACCGGCTGTGGATCGGACACACCCGGGCCGTCCACCGGATCATGGACCGGCTGCGCGCCGACCACCCCGGGCTGCGCATCGAGGCCTGCGCCGGCGGCGGCGGCCGGGTCGACCTCGGCATGCTCGCCCGCACCGACCAGGCCTGGACGTCCGACAACACCGACCCGGTCGACCGGATCGGGATCCAGCACGGCTTCTCGCAGCTCTTCCCCGCCCAGGCGATGGCCGCCTGGGTCACCGACAGCCCCAACCCGGCGACCGGGCGGAGCACCCCGCTGCGGTTCCGCTTCCACGTCGCGATGGCCGGGGCGCTCGGGATCGGCGGCGACCTTTCGTCCTGGCCCGCGGCGGACCTCGCCGAGGCCGCCGAACTGGTCGCCCGCTACAAGCAGATCCGCCCGCTCGTCCAGCACGGCGTCCAGCACCGGCTCACGCCGCCCGGACCGGTGGCCGCCGTCCACTACGCCTCCCGCGACGGCCGGGACCACGCGCTCCTCGTCTGGCGCCCCAGCACCCGCTTCGGACACCCGCCCGCCCCGGTCCGCCTGCCCGCACTCGACCCCGCCGCCCGCTACCTGGACCCGGACCGGGGCCGCGAGTACAGCGGCGCCGTCCTGGTCCACCGCGGCATCGAGCCGCCGCTGCCGGCCGGCGACTACGCCAGCTGCCTGGTCCGCCTGCACCGCACCGACAGCTGACCGCCGGCCGCGCAGCGGTGTGCCGCGCAGCGGTGTGCCGCGCAGCGGTGTGCCGCGCAGCGGTGTGCCGCGCAGCGGTGTGCCGCGCAGCGGTGTGCCGCGCAGCGGTGTGGCGTGCCCTGCCCGACCGGCGGCCGTCTCACGGTGTGGCGACACGCCGGGTGGCCTGCTCGCACGGGAAGCTTGGGGGTCGTGCGCGCAGCGGTGTGCGGGCGGGTGGGAGGAGAACGGGGTGTGGACCGACCGCAGTGAGGACGGCGCGGGCTACGGGGTCGGCAGGGTGGGGCGGGCGGTGTCGTTGGGGACCGCCGTCCTGATGTACTGCGTGATGGTCGGCCTCCAGTTCGCGCCGGACGGCTGGCAGACGCCGTCGGTGGTGGTCGCGGTGCCGGCCCTGGTGTCGATGGCCTTTCCGCCGCCGATGATCGTGGCCTCTGCGGTGCTCGCGATCGGCACCCGCTGGGCCTTCGTGCCGGGCGAACCGGGCCGGGTCGGCGCCGCGATCGGCACCAGCGCGGTGATCGCCATCATCGCCGCGCTGGGCGTCTACCTGGTGCACCGCCGCGAGCAGGCGGCCGCGCACCTGGTGGAGATCAATTCGGTCGCCGAGGCCGCGCAGCGGGCGATCCTGCGGCCGCCGCCGCCCGTGGTCGGCCCGTTCCGCACCGCCGCCGCGTACCGGGCCGCCGCGCAGTACGCCCGTGTCGGCGGCGACCTGTACGCGGTGGCCGACACCGCGTTCGGCGTCCGCGCCCTGATCGGCGACGTCCGCGGCAAGGGCCTGGACGCCGTCGCCACCGCCGCCGTGATCCTCGGCTCGTTCCACGAGGCCGCCCAGGACCACGCGCGGCTGAACGACCTCGCGGACCGGATGGACACCAGTCTGCGGCGCCACCTGAACGACTCGGAGGCGTTCGCCACGGCCTTCCTGGTCGAGATCGCCGCCGACGGAACCGCCCACGGCCTGTCCTGCGGGCACCCGCCGCCGCTGATCCTGCGGGGCACCGTCGTCGCCGAACTCCCGGTCTCGCCGCGACCGCCGCTCGGCCTGAGCGGCCTGAGCGGCCTGAGCGGCCTCGGTGAGGTGGACGACCCGCAACCCGCCGCCCCGGCCGTCCGGCTGCACCCGGGCGACACCCTGCTGCTGTACACCGACGGGCTCACCGAGGCCCGCGCCGCCGACGGCACCTTCTACCCGCTGCTGCCCCGCCTGACCGCCCACCTGGAGTCGCACCCCGACGGCCCCGGCCCCGCCGCCCTGCTGGAGTGGCTGCACCGTGACTCCCGGGCCTTCGCCACCGGCGGCGCCGACGACGACGCGGCGCTGCTCGCGCTGGCCTGGCCGCCCGACCGCGCGCATCCCAGAAACCTGGGATACCCCGGGCCCGCACCGCTCTGACAGGCTGACCTGTCATGGACGCGCGCAGCAACGGTGCTCCGTGCGGGTGAGGAGGTTTCGTGGCCACCGGGCTGACAGAGCACGCCGCCGCCGTGAGCCCCGAGCGCCCGCCGCTGCGGTTCCGCCTGCTGGGCCAGCTCGCCGCCGAAACCGACCGCGGCCCGCTCGCCCTCGGCTCGCTCAAACAGCGCGCCGTCCTGGCCGCCCTGCTCGGCCACCCCAACACCCTGCTCTCCACCGACCTGCTGACCGAGGCGGTCTGGGAGGACGAACCGCCCCGGTCCGCCCGGAAGAACCTTCAGGTGTACGTCTCCGGCCTGCGCGGGGCGCTCGGCGCCGCCCGCCTGGTGCACCGCCCCGGCGGCTACGAACTGCGCGTCGCCGAGGAGGAGTTGGACACCCTGCGGTTCACCGCCCTGGTCCGGGCCGGCCGGGAGGCGGCGGCCCGGCAGGAGGACGAACAGGCGGGCCGGCTGCTCGGCGAGGCGGTGCGGCTGTGGGACGGCCCGCCGCTGCCGGAGCTGCGGCACTCCTCCGCGCTGCGGGCCGTCGCCGAGCGGCTGACGGCCCGCTACCTGGCGGCCGTCGAGGACTGGGCGGAGGTGGAACTCCGGCTCGGCCACGCCGGCCGGGTCGCGGGCGCGCTCGCCGACCTGACCGACCGTCACCCGCTGCGCGAACGCCTCCAGGCCGTCCACCTGCTCGCCCTGCACCGGGCCGGGCGGCGCGCCGAAGCACTGGCCGCGTTCGCGCAACTGCGCCAGCAACTCTCCCGGGAACTGGGCCTGTCGCCCGGCCCCGAACTGGAGGCCTGCCACCGCGAACTGCTCGCCGACCGCCCGGCACCGCCGCCACGTACCGCCGCACGCCCGGGCCGCACCGTCCTGCCGCCGGACACCACCGCCTTCACCGGCCGGGAGCAGGAGGTCGCCGAACTGGTCCGCGCGGTGCGCCGGGCCGAGCGGCCGGTGGTACTGACCGGGCCGATCGGCGTCGGCAAGACCGCGCTGGCGATCCGCGCCGCCCACGCCCTGCGCGAGGACTTCCCCGACGGCCGCCTGTTCGTCCGCCTGCGGGACGCCACCGGCCGGGCCCGCGAACCGCAGGCCGTCGCCACCGACCTGGCCCGGCTGCTGGCCACCGACCCCGCCGACGCCGATCCTGTCCACACACCGGCCCGGTGGCGCGAGTGGCTGGCCGACCACCGGGCGCTGATCGTTCTGGACGGCGCCACTGACGAACGTGCCGTCCGCTCCCTGCTCCCCCCGGCCGGCCCGGCCGTCGCCCTGGTCACCGGCCGCACCCCGCTCGCCGGCCTCGGCGCCGCCCACCGCACCGACCTCGCCCCGTTCACCGTCCCCGAGGCCCTCGCCCTGCTCTCACTGCTGGTCGGTGCCCACCGGGTGGACGGCGCCCCCGCCGCCGCCGAACGCATCGTCACCGGGTGCGGCCTGCTGCCCGCCGCCGTCCGTCTGGCCGGCTACAAACTCGCCGCCCTCCGCCACCTGCCCCTCGGCGAGTTCGCCGACCGCCTCGCCGACCCGCAGCGCGCCCTCGACGAACTCGCCGTCGGCGAGACCCGCCTGCGCGACCGCCTCGACACCCAGTGGCACGCCCTCGACGCCCCCCAGCGCCACACCCTCTCCCGCCTGACCCGCCACCCCTGGACCCCCACCTTCGACCTCACCCACGCCCGCCACGCCCTCGCCCTGCCCCCCGCCCCCGCCCTTGACGCCCTCGAACACCTCATCCTGGCCGGCATCCTCCTCTGCCCCACCGAAGAGGTCTCCGCCCACACCGCCCACTACACCCTCCCTCGCCTCACCCACCTCCACGCCCACCTCCAACAACCCTCCTGACGGCCCGCCACCGGCCCTCTCTGCACGGGACAACCTCAACGAGCTCATCGCCGTCGCGGAGGCCGAACACGGCCGGATCACCGACGAAGGGATCCAACAGCGTCGCGACCTGCTGCGCCGCACGCGCGACGAGCAGCACGCCTCCGCCCCGAGCGCTGCGTGACCCGGGACGCCGCCGCGCCAGGAGGCACCCTGGTGCTGGACAGCGAGGGGGCTCGCCAAGGCCGTCCTGCGAGACCGGGAGGCGGCAACGGGGCAACGGTGATCAAGGTCTGAACGGGCGGGCGGCGTCCGTATCGAGCTGAGGTGGGAATAAGCCTGCCGAACCCCAAAAGCGCCGGCCACCGTCGTGGTGGCCGGCGCCGATCGGCCGGTGGTCCGGGTCGTTACTGGACGAAGTAAACGCTCTGGCCGAGTTCGAGGTCCTTGGTCTCGCCGGGCAACATGGCGCCGAGCATGTGCCCGGTGCAGTCGGGCTCGTCGAAGACGAGGGCGACCCCGTCGGTGTTGTTGGTGACGGCGAAAGGCGATGTGTCGGCCTTGACACAACTCTTCGCCTCGTCCGCCCCCGCCTTCGGCCCGGCCGCAGCCGGGGCCCGATCGGGCTGCTGAGGGATGTCCGCCGACGCGGCCGTGCCTGCGGCCAGGACGGCCACGCCGAGGGTTGTCGCGATGAGCATGCCGATACGACGCATGAAGAACCGCCTTCGAGTACGAGGGGAAGGGAAATGGGTCGAAACCGTTCCCCGCCACGAACAGCGCGGTGCGGGATCCGCACCGGGGTCACCCGCACGCACGATCGCTCATCGCCAACCGGTCCGTCCAGCCCGCCCAGCAGGCCCTCACCTCGGACACGGACCTGCTCCTGCCCCTGCCCCTGCCCGACCACACCGTCCCGGCCGTCCGCACCGCCACCGCCTACGCCCTCGCAGCTGCCACCCTCCCCGCCCGCGAGCGGATCACCGGCGCCCTGCACACCCGCTTCGCCACCGAGACCGGCCCGACGACCCGCGCGAGCCTGGCCCTGGCCATCGCCCAACTCGCCGGGGAGACCCGCGATCCCGCCACCATCGCCCACACCCGCGCCTGGTGGCAGGACCCCGCGCAGGTGGTGCGGACGGAGGTGGGGGCGGCGGGCGCGCGCGTGCCCCTGTTCCGGCTCTCCGCGGATTCGTTGTACCGCCGCTTATGCGCTCCTGTACCGGCCCGCAAGCGCCGCCCCCCACAGTCCTGTTGGCACTCGGTCGGACGGGAGGAGGGACGGACGTGGAGTTGTCGGAGATCCTCGGTCTGCGCCCCGAGCCGGCCGCCGGGCTGCTGGTCGCGCTGACCCGGCGGTGCCCGTTGAGCTGTGCGCACTGTTCCACGGCCTCCTCGATGGACTCCCCCGACCACCCGGACGGCGGGCGCCGCGCCCAACTGCTGCGGTTCGTGAGGTCGTTCAAGCCCGAGCAGCGCCCCGAGGTGGTTCTGCTGACCGGCGGTGAGCCGCTGCTGCTGCCCGGTCTGGCACACGAGCTGACGCGGGCCGCGCAGGGCGCCGGGGCGCGGGTCTCGTTGCTGAGCGGGTTGTTCTTCGCGCGCGACGGCGGGCGGATCCCGGCGCCGATCCTGCGGGCGATCACCGCGCTCGACCACTTCTCGGCCAGCCTGGACGCCCCGCACGAGCGCGAGGTGCCGCGCCCGGCGGTCTTCCGGGTGCTGACCCGGGTGCTGGACGCGGGGGTGCCCGTCAGCCTGCACCTGACCGGCACCGGCCCGGACGACCCGTACCTGGCGGAGGCAACGGCCGCGGTGCTCGGGGAGTTCGGCAACCGGGTGCCGATGCTGGTCAACGAGGTGCGCGCCGTCGGCCGCGCCACCACCGGCAGGACAGCCACCAAGCCGACCAGTCCGCGCGGGCCGGGCGGGCCGGGCGGGCCGTGCGCGATGGCGGCGTGGCCCACCGTCGCCCCGGACGGGACGGTGCTCGCCTGCTGCAACCAGCAGACCATGGACCGGCGCCCCGCCCCGCCGCACCTGACACTCGGTCACATCGCGGAGGACGACTGGCCGACCGTCCGCCGCCGCACCCTGGACTCACCACGGCTGCGACTGATCCGCACCCTCGGGCCGGACCTGCTCCGCGCCCGCACCGGCACGGCCCCCGCCGAGGGCGGCTACTGCGCCGGCTGCCGCACCCTCCCGCCGCAGCCGGGCCCGGACGACGCCGCCGCCGCGGGCGCCGCCGGCCGCCTGCTGGACCAGCTCTCCGCCGCCCGCCTGCGCGCCCAGGGCCCGGCCGCCCTGCTGCGCCGGCACGGCTGCGCCCCGTACGCACATCTGGTGCAGCCCGGGGGACGGGCATGAGCGTCCCGCCCTCCCCCGCGCCGAACACCCGTCCGCTGAACCGCCCCGACGCCCCGACCGCACACCCGGGGCCCGACCGCCCCGCTGCGCCGCCACGGCCGCACCCCCGGCTCCCGCACGACGCGGCCCCGAACGCCCAACCGCCGGCCCACCCCCGGCACCCGGCCGGCCGCGTGCGGAACCGGTCCGCGAGCATCCCGTTCTCCTGTGCGCTGGACGCCCGACTCGCCCTGGCCTCACCCATCCTGCACCGGGCGAGCGCCCAACTCTGGCGGGCAGAAGGAGATTTGACGGTCCGCTACACCGGCTACCTGTGGGCGATGCACGCCCTGACCGTCGCCTCCGTCCCCCTGCTGGAGCGCGCCGCAAGCGCCTGCGCCCGGCTGGACGAGGACTGGGCGCCGCGGCTGGCCGCGTACTTCGCGGGCCACGCGGAGGAGGAACGGGGCCATGACGCCTGGCTGTTGGCGGATCTGGCCGCCGCCGGGGAGCGGGCCCGGGAACAGCCGTTGCCGCCCCCACTGGTGGTGGAGTTGGCGGGCGCGCAGTACTACCGGATCGAACACCGTCATCCGGCCGCGCTGCTCGGCTACCTCGCCGTGCTGGAGGGCCACGCCCCGTCGCCCGCCCTGGCGGGGGTGCTCGCCGCCCGCACGGGGCTGCCGGAGGCCGCGTTCCGCACGGTGCGTGAGCACGCGGACCTGGACGCGGGGCATCTCGCCGAGGTCCGGCGTCAGCTCGACCGGCTTCCGTTGACGGGCCCTCAGCAGACCGAGGTCGCCGTCAGCGCCCTGCACAGCGCGGGCATCCTCGCCCGGCTCTTCCACCAGCTTGCCGCGGACCCAGGAGAACAGCCATGACCGACCGCACCGGCCGCAGCGACCACACCGGCCGCATCGGCCGCAGCGACCACACCGGCCGCACCCGCCCCGGCAACGGCCCCGATGCCGCCCTGGACGCCCTGGCCGCCGCCGGGTTCGACCTGAGCGCTCTCACCGAGGAGCAGCATGCCGTGCTGCGTGCGCTGACCGATCAGGAGCTGGCTCTGCTGACCGACCTGAGGGGGCGGCTGGAGGAGGCGGGGCCGGAGGTCCAAGGGCATGCGGAGGTGGCGGGCGGTGCTCTCTTCTGACGTGTTCGGCCCGGATCCGGCGGGTGGGCGCTGCCCGGGCTGTCACCGTCCGCTGCCGCAGGACGCCCGGTTCTGCGCGTCCTGCGGCACCCCGCGCGCCGACCCCCGGGGTCCGGCCACCGCGGGCCGGAAGATCGTCACGGTGCTGTTCTGCGACCTGGTCGGCTCGACGGCGCTGTCGGGGTCGCTCGATCCGGAGGCGCTGCGCGGGGTGACCCTGCGGTACTTCGACGCGATGCGGGGGGCGATCGAGGAGCACGGCGGCACGGTGGAGAAGTTCATCGGGGATGCCGTGATGGCGGTGTTCGGGGTGCCGTCGGTCCGCGAGGACGATGCCCGGCGAGCCTTGGCGGCGGCGCTCGGCATGCTGGCGGCGCTGCGGGCGCTCAACGAGGAGTTGCACGCCGGGTTGGGCCTTCGGCTGACGGTCAGGATCGGCGTCAACACGGGCCGGGTGGTGACCGGTTCGGACGCCTCGGTGCGGCAGGCGTTGGTCTCCGGCGAGGTGGTGAACGTCGCGGCCCGGCTGGAGCAGAACGCCGGCCCGGGCGAGGTGCTGATCGGCCCGGACACCCTGCGGGCCGCCGGTGCGGGCGTGCGGGCGGTGGAGGTCGGGCCGCTCCGGCTCAAGGGCAAGGCGCAGGAGGTGACCGCGCACCGGTTGCTCGGTCTGCACAGCGGCCCGCCCGCAGGCCGCGCCGACCTGCCGTTCGTCGGCCGTGAAGCCGAACTGGCGGTGCTCGACGCGGAGTTCGGGCGCGCCGCCAGGCAGTGTTCGGCCCGTCTGCTGGTGCTGGGCGGTGAGCCGGGGCAGGGCAAGACCAGGTTGCTCCGGCACTGGCTCGAACTCCCGGGCCGCGGCGGCCGGTTCGGCGCGGGCCGGTGCCGCCCGCCGGGCGAGCAGGCGGGTCTTCAGCCGTTGGCGGACGCCGTCACCGCGCTGCTGGCCAAGGCCCCGGACCGGCCGGCCCTGCCCGGTCTGGAGGTGCTGGCGCAGGGTCTGCTCGCGGACGGCACGCCGACGCCGTCGCCGGAGGACACCTGCGCGGCGCTGGTCGAGGTGCTGGGCGCGCTGGCCGGTGCGGCGCCGCTGGTGCTGGTGATCGACGACGCGCACTGGGCGGCCGCGCTGCTGCTCGACCTGCTGGACCGGGTGGTGGCGGCGCTGGCCGACGCGCCCGTGCTGGTGGTGGTGCTGGGCCGGCCCGAGCTGCTGGAGGCCGGCCCGGCCGGCCCGCACCGGGTGCTGCCGCTCGGCGCGCTGTCCGACCGGGAGGCGCGCCGCTTGGCCGGGGCGCTGGGCGGGGCGGCGCCCGCGCATCTGCTGGAGCGGGCCGGCGGCAATCCGCTGCATCTGGAGCAGTTGCTCGCGGCCCCGGCGGGCGCGGGCGGCGACGGGGTGCCGCTGACCTTGCAGACGCTGATCGGGGCCCGGCTGGACGCGCTGGACCCGGCCGAGCGGCGGGCGGTCGATCTGGCGTGCGTGCTGGGCCGCGAGTTCGCGGCCGACGAGCTGGCGGCCCTGGACACGGCCGGTCCTGACCTGTCGGCGGCGCTGCGGCGGCTCGGCCGGCTCCGGCTGGTGGTGGCGGACGGGGCGTCGTTCCGGTTCGCCAGCGGCGTGGTGCAGGAGGTCGCGTACGAGTGTCTGTCCAAGCAGGGCCGGGCCGAGCGGCACGAACGGGCCGCGGCGCTGCGTTCGGTGCGCGCGGGCGGCCCGGCGGCGGTCGGCGGCCACCTGGAGCGCGCCCACCGTTACCGGGCCGAGCTGGGTCTGCACGGCGAGCGCACCGACGCGCTGCGGCGGTCCGCCGCGGCCTCGCTGGCCGAGGCGGGTGCCCGGGCGGCGGCCCGGACCGACCCCGGTTGGGCGGTGGAGCTGCTGACCAGGGCCACCGCGCTGCTGCACCCGGGCGAGGACGGCCGGCTCCCGGCGGCCCGGCGGCTCGGCGAGGCGCTGCTCGCGCTGGGCCGGATCGAGCCGGGCCGGGCGCTGCTCGCCGAGGTCGGCGCGGGCGCGGCCGACCCGGTCGAGGCGGCGCACGCCCGGCTCAGCCTGGCCGCCGTCGGCCAGCAGCAGGCGCCCGCTCCGGTGGCCCGGGAGACCCTGCCGCTGTTCGAGCGGGCGGGCGACCAGTTGGGCCAGGCCCGGGCCTGCCTGCGGCTGGCCCAGCAGGAGCAGACCGACGGGCGGCACGCGGCGGCGGTGCGGCTGCTGGCGCGGGCGCTGCGGCACGCCGGGCGTTCGGACGGCGAGCAGGAGCGGGCGTCGGCGCTGGGCGCGATCGGTGTGTCGCTGTGGCGCGGTCCGGTTCCGGTGGCCGCCGCGGTGGGGCGCTGCCGGGAGTTGCTGGCCGTGCAGGGCCGGGGGCGGCGCGCGGTGCGGGTGACGCTGAACTGTCCGCTGGCGGTGCTGCTGGCGCTCGGCGACGACCAGGACGGGGCGGCGGCCTGCCTGGCGGAGGCCGGGCAGCACGCCGAGCGCCTGGGGTACGCGGAGGCGGCGGCGTTCCTGCCGCTGTTCGGCGCGACGGTGGCGGCGCTCGGCGGGCGGTCCCGGGAGGCGCTGGAGCTGCTGGCGGCGGCGGCCGGGGCGGCCCGGGAGCTGGGCGGGGGCGCCCTGCTGAGCGGTGCGCTGCTCGACACGGCGCGCCTGCGGCTGGACCTGGGCGAGCGCCCGGCCGCCGCGGCCGCGCTGGCCGCGCTGGAGGAGGAACGGGCCCGCACCGGCGGCCGGCTGTCGTTCGCGACGCTGGTGGAACGCGACGGCCTGCGGGCCCGGCTGGCCGCCGCCGACGGCGAGCGGGTGGCTGCGCTGCGTCTGGCCCGCGGCGCGGTCGCGGAGGCCGGCCGGACGGACTCGCCGATCCTGCAGGGCCTGGCCGCCGCCGACCTGGCCCGCACCGCCGCGCTGCTCGGCCTGGAGCAGGAGCGCCGGTCGGCCGCCACCGCGGCCGGCGGCCGATTCGCGGCCAAGGGCCACGGTCCGGGCGCGCGGCTCGCCGAGACCCTGGCCGGCCACCATCCCCGCAGAGAGGCAGTTTCGTGATGACGACCGTGCCCCGTGCCGTGCCCCCGCGCGGCCTGACCTGGCGCCTGCTCGACCGGACCCCCGAGGACGTCCGGACGGAGGCGGACACGCTGCCCGAGCGGCCCGCGCCGGGCGCACTCGTCGGGGGTTCCGGGCGGGGGGTGCGGGTCTGCGTGGTCGATTCCGGCGTGGACGGGACCCATCCGCTGGTCGGGCGGGTGGCGGGCGCGCACGTGGTGCGCAAGGACGAGGACGGGACGATCCGGGTCGAGGAGCTCGGCGCGGACGACCCGGGCGACGTCTCCGGTCACGGCACGGCCTGCGCGAGCATCGTCCGGCGGGCCGCGCCGGACTGCGAGATCCACAGCGTCCGGGTGCTCGGCGAGCGGTTCACCGGCAGCGGCGAGGTGCTGCTGGCGGGGCTGCGCTGGGCGATCCGGCAGGGCTTCGACGTGATCAACCTGAGCCTGTCGACCACCCGTACCCGGTACCTGGAGGACCTGCACGTGCTGGCCGACGAGGCGTACTTCGGGCGCAGCACGATCGTCGCCTCGGCGCACAACGCCCGGGTGGAGAGCTTCCCGTGGCGGTTCTCGTCGGTGATCTCGGTGGGCAGCCACCGGGAGGACGATCCCGGTCTGCACCTGTACAACCCCGAGCCGCCGGTGGAGTTCTTCGGCCCCGGCGTCAACGTCGAGGTGGCCTGGCTCGGCGGCGCCACCTTGCGCAGCAGCGGCAACAGTTTCGCGACGCCGTTCGTCGCGGGCCTGTGCGCCCGGATCCTGTCCGAGCGGCCCCGGCTGACGCCGTTCCAGCTGAAGCACGCCCTGTACCTGTCCGCAGCGAACGTCCATGTCGGCGGCACCCGGTGAGCGCCGGACCGCACGTCGTGAGAAAGGGACCGTGGTCGAGATGACCCAGTCAACCGCCCCCGCCGCGCCGTCGACCGATCCGGTGGTGGCGGAGCTCCTGCAGTCGGTGGTCGATGTGGCCCGCGCCATCTTCGGCGCCCAGGCCGGTTCGATCATGCTGCTCGACCACCAGTCCTTCGAGCTGGTCTTCCAGGCGGTGTCCGGCCAGGGGCAGGAGTTCCTGATCGGCCGCCGCTTCCCCGCCGGGCAGGGCATCGCGGGCTGGGTGGCCGGCTCGGGCGAGCCGATGATCGTGGACGACCTGCGCCGCAGCGCGTCCTTCGACCAGGAGACCGCCGAGTCCACGGGCTTCGTGCCCAACGCCCTGATGGCCGCCCCGCTCATTCACGGTGATCGCGTCCTGGGGGTTCTGGAGGTCCTGGACCCGGCCCCCGGCCCGAGCCGGGCCTGCCTCCCGGAACTCGACCTGCTGGCCCTGTTCGCCCGTCAGGCCGCGGTGGCCCTGCGGGTCGCCGTCGACGGCTCGGGTCCCGGGCTCGCCCCGGGCGACCGCGACCGGGCGGTGCGGCTGCTCGCCGAGGTGCAGCGGCTGATCGGCGACCACGGCGAGTGGTGACGGCCGCCGGCCTGTACCGGCCCTGAACCGCCCTTGAAGCGGCGCCAACTAGCTTGATGTGCACGGTAATTGAGCCATCGAGACAAGGAGACCGCGATGAGCGCCGACCGGATCCCCGAGGACAGCGCCACCGAGTCCGAGGCCGTCCTCTCCCTCCAGGAAGCCGGGGGCGGTGACGATGTCCAGGCCCACGGCATGGACCAGCAGAGCGTCTTCTGCTCCCCCGAGACCATGACCATCACGGTCGCCTAGCCCCGGAGACCGGCATGAGCACCGAGCGCATCCCCGAGGACGACGCCGCCGAGGCCGAAGCCGTCCGTTCCCTCCAGCAGGCGCCTGCCGCCGAGGCCGACGACGTCGAGGGCCACGTCTTCAGCGTCCTCAGCGCGGCCTGCAACACCATCATCGTCACCGAGGCCACCGGCTGACCGCCCCGATCCGCACCCAGGAGACCGCGATGAGCACCGACCGCAGCCCGGACAACGAAGCCGCCGAGACCGAGAGCGTCCTCTCCCTCCAGGAGACCACCACCGCCGACACCGACGACGACGTCGAGGCCCACGACACCGCCTGCCACAACTGCTGGCCGCCGACCACCGAGATGGTGTTCTAGGCCCTGGCCCGCTTCCCCCACCACCACCCGACAGGAGACGTTCATGGCCGAGGGGCCGGCGGAGTTCACCGTCGCGGACCGGGAGTACTACGAGCCGCTGGACACCGCCGCGCCGAAGGGCGACCCGTTCGCGCCGGGCCGGCCTCCCGAGGGCTGGCTCGGGGTGGCGAGCGGGCTCTGGACGATGTGGCACCGGGAGGGGATGCCCGCGCTGCCCGAGGACGGCTGGAAGGTGCACGTCTCCGCGCGCCGCTCGCGCGCGGCCGCGGTGCTGGATGCCGTGGCGGAGGTCTGCTTCGCGCAGGACGTCGCGTTCAAGCACCTCGCCACCGACCACTGGTACTGGTGGGTGCACCGCAAGCACGCGTCCCGGCCGCAGAGCGGCAAGTTCCTCGCCGCGTACCCGGCGGACGCCGACGCCTCCCGCCGCCTGATGGAGGCGCTGCGGGAGGCGCTGGACGGCGAGCGGGGCCCGCTGATCCTGACCGACCGCCGGTTCCCGGGCAGCGAGTGCGTCCAGTACCGGTACGGGGCGTACCGGACGCGCGAGCGGCTGGACGCGGACGGCACCCGCACCCTGCTGACCCGCGGTGCCGACGGCCTGGCGGTACCGGACCTGCGGGGCGCCTCGTTCCGGTTGCCGGAGGGCCTCACCGACCCGTTCGCGCCGGCCCCGCTCGCGGCGCGTCCCGAGGGGCCGGTCGTGCTGCGCGGCTTCTCGGTCGGGGGCGCGATCGCCCACTCCAGCGGCGGCGGCACCTACCAGGGGCTGGAGGCCGCCACCGGCCGGAAGGTGTTCATCAAGGAGGCCCGCCCGTTCCACGGCCTGGGCGACGGCGAGCAGGACGCGGTCTCCCGGCTGCACCGGGAGTGGCGGACGCTGACCACCCTGCACCAGCTCGCGCCGGGCCTGGCCCCGGAGCCGATCGCTCAATTCCAAGCGGGCGGCCACGAGTTCATGGTCACCGAGTTCGTCGAGGGCAGGGCGCTGCACCGGATCCCCCCGGCCGGCCATCCGCTGCTGAGGACCGACAGCACTCCCGACGACTTCGCCGCCTACTACGCGCGCTGCGAGCGCGTTCTCGCCGCGATCGAGGCCGCCATGGAGCGTCTGCACGCCCTCGACTGGACGTTCGTGGACGTCAGCCCGTCCAACGTGCTGGTGACGCCCGGCGACGGCATCAGGCTGATCGACTTCGAGACCGCCTGCGGCCCCGACGACACCCCCGGCCGGATGGGCACACCCGGGTACGCTCCCCCGCCGCAGGTCGTGGACCGTGACGGCCGCACCGCCCACGACGACTTCGGCGTCAGCGCCCTGGCACTGACGCTGGCGGGCTGTCTGCCGCACACCCCCGGCCGCACGCCGGACTCGCTCACCCACTTCCACCACTCGCTGACCGAGCACGCCCCGATCGGCGAGGTGCTGTGGAAGCGCGCCACCCGCTACCACCCGCCGAGCGAGCACCCGGTGCTGCCGTCGCCGCAGGAGGTCGCCGCCGATCCGCTGCGTCACCTCGCCGAGTTGCGCGGGGCCGTGGCGGCGGGGCTGCTCGGCGCGGCCGACCCGGAGCACCCGCTGCGGACCTTCCCGACCGTCCCGCAGGGGTACACCAGCAACACCCTGTGCGTGGCCTGGGGCGCGGCCGGGGTGCTGCACGCGCTGCACCGCTGCGGCATCGCCGCGCCCGAGGGCGCGCTGGAGCGGCTGCGCCGCGACGCCCTGGCCGCCGCCGGGGAGCTCGCGCCCGGCCTGCACGTCGGCCTGGCCGGGATCGCCTGGGTGCTGGCCGAGCACGGCCTGCCGGAGGAGGCCCGCAGCCTGCTGGACACCGCCGACGCGCACCCGCTGACCGGGCGGAGCGCCACCCTGTTCGGCGGGGCGGCAGGCCTGGCGATGGGTCACCTCGCGCTGTACCGCCGCACCGGCGACGCCCACCACGCCGAGCGCGCGCACACCCTGCTGGCCGCCCAGCCGGACGGCGCGGACCTGGTGCCCCGGCTCGGCCGCGACGACGCCACCGGCCTGCTGCACGGGCGCGCCGGACTGGCCCTCGCCCACCAGCAGTTCGCCCAGGTCACCGGCGACACCTCGCTGCTGCCCAGGGGCGTGGCACTGCTGCACGCCGAACTCGACCGGGCCACCGAGCCGGACGCGCCGGGCCTGCTGTTCCCGGTCTCCACCGGGGACCGGCGCGCCATGCCCCACCTGTACTGCGGCTCGGCGGGCCTGGTCCACGTCGCCACCCGGTACCTGCGGACCGTCGCCGACGAACGGCTGGCCGCCGCCGTGCCGCGCCTGCTCGCGCCGCTGCACGGCAGCCACACCGCGCTGCCCGCGCTCTTCAGCGGCGCCGCCGGGTTCGCGTTCGTCCTCGCCGAGCACGCCCTGCTCACCGGCGAGGAGTCCTCCCGCGCCGGAGCCGTCCGGGCCGCCCGCAGGCTGTACCAGCACGCGGTGCCGCACGGCGCTTCGGTACGCTTCCTCGGGGCGGGCCTGCTGCGGTACAGCACCGAGCTGTGGAGCGGCTCGGCCGGTGTCCTGCTGGCGCTCGACCAGGTCCTCGCACCCCGCGCCGACCTGCTGTTCACCCTCGACGCCCCGGCGGGGTGAGCCGGCGGCCCGCGGCCCGGGGCGCACCGGTGGGGGCAGACCGCCTCCACCGCCGGCGCGCTGTTCACCGCCGGCTCCCTGCTCGCCGCCGTCGCGCGGTGACCGGCCGCGCACACACCGTCGCCACCGGGCGAACACAGGTGCTAGCGTCCGCCCATGGGATTACGCGGACCCCAGCGCGCCGCCGCGCGCGCAGCGATCGAAGGCCTGCGGGAGCTCTCCGCACAGCGCCTCACCACCAGTCAGCTGTTTCGCCGCGCCGATGAACTCCTGCGCCCCGCACTGGAGTTCGACGCGGTCTGCTGGCACACCAACGACCCGGCCACGGGGCTGGTCAACTCGGTGCAGAGCGACGACCTCAACCTCGGCCGGTTCCAGGACGCGGTGCACCTGGAGGTGTGGGCGGACGACCTGGCCACCTTCCCGAAGATCCGGCACAGCGGGGTGCAGGCCGAGACGCTCAGCCGGGCCAGCCGGGGCGCCCCGCAGAACAGCATCCGCTTCCGGGAGCAGATCTCCCGGCACGGCTTCGGCGACGAGCTGCGGGCCGTGTTCGACGCGGCGGGCGGAATGTGGGGCTGCGCCGCGTTCATGCGGGCCGCCGACCGCGGGCCCTTCCCGGCGCGCCAGCGTGAACTCGCCGACACCGCAGCCAAGTTGCTCGGCCGGATGTTACGGGCCAGCCACCTCCCGCCGACCGACCCGGCGGACGCCGACCCCACCCCCGCCGTGCTGCTGCTCGACCGGCACAACCGCCCGCGCACGCTGTCCGGCCCGGCGGAGGAGCTGCTCTCCCGCGTCGCCGACCCCTCGCCCACCTCGCTCGACGTGCCGACCGCGATCGCGATGGCCGCCGAGCACGCGCGCCGCGCCGCACACGGCCTGCCCACGCCGCACATCCCGGTCCGGATCCGCACCCACGACGGCCACTGGTACCTGCTGCACGCCGCACCGGCGCGCGACGCCCGGTCCGGCGGCCCGGCCGCCGGTGAAGCCGACGAAGTCACCGTGGTCGCCACCCCCGCCTCCCCCGCGCACGTCATCCCGCTGCACCTGGCCGCATACGGCCTCACCGCGCGCGAGCAGGAGGTGGCCCTGCTGCTGATCCGCGGTGCCGACACCCGGGAGGTCGCCCAGCGGCTGGCCATGACGCCGTACACCGTCCAGGACCACCTCAAGTCGGTCTTCACCAAGACCGGGGTGAGCCGCCGCCAGGAACTCACCGCCCTGATCATGCTGGCCCTCAACCCCGGCCCGCCAGGCTGAAGTCCGGTCAGTTCGGTTCGTCCATCAGGCGGCGCAGCCACTCGCGCAGCAGGGCCGTCTCGGCGGCGGTGAAGCGGTGCGGCCGATCGGGCAGGGTGGCGTCCAGGGCGATGGCGAGCGCGGCCGGGGTGAGGTTCTCGGGGGCGGGGGCCGGGGCGCAGGTGATGGCGGCGAGGACGGTCTCGCGGGTGCGGACGGACAGCGCGAGGTCGCGGGTGGCGGGCGGTTCGGCGATCAGGGTGAGGGTGACGCCGAGGGCGGCGGCCCGGATCATCTGCGCGGCCATCGGCACCGGCAGGCGCAGCCGGCCCTCGCAGGCGACGCGCTCCAGCATCGTGGTGAGCACCCGGCCGGCCCGTTCGGCGGCCGCGACGGCCTCGCCCGGGCGGGCGGCGCTGTACATCAGCGCGTAGAAGGACGGGTGGCTCAGACCGAACCCGACGTGCAGGTCCCAGCCGCGGCGCAGGTCCTCGACCGGGTCCGGGCCGGGCGTGCGGGAGGTCTTCTCGGCGAGGTAGCGCTCGAAGCCGTAGTTCACCACGGCGTCGATCAGGCCCTGCTTGTCGCCGAACAGCCGGTAGAGCGTCGGCGCCTGCACCCCGGCGGCCGCCCCGACGGCGCGGGTGGACATGGCCTCGCTGCCGCCCTCGGCGAGGAGTTCGGCGGCGGCGGCGAGGATGCGCTCGCGGGGGTCGGCGGCCCTGGTCCGGCACATCGGCCTGTCCGAGGTCGGCGCCGAGACGCTGCGCCGCGCCCACGCCGTGCACCCGATCGCCGACCTGCAGATCGAGTACTCGCTGCTGTCCCGCGGCATCGAGGCCGAGATCCTGCCGACCGCCCGCGAGCTCGGCATCGGCATCACCGCCTACGGCGTGCTCTCCCGCGGCCTGCTCTCCGGCCACTGGAGTAGGCAGCGCGAGCTCGGCGAGCGCGACTTCCGCGGCTTCAGCCCGCGTTTCCAGGGCGAGAACCTCGACCACAACCTGGCCCTGGTGGAGGCCCTGCGCGCCGTCGCCGACTCCAGGGGCGCCACCGTCGCCCAGGTCGCCATCGCCTGGGTCGCCGCCCAGGGCAAGGACGTCGTCCCGCTGGTCGGCGCCCGCCGGCGCGACCGCCTCGCCGAGGCCCTCGCCGCCGGAAACCTCGACCTGACCGCCGCCGACCTCGCCGCCGTCGAACAGGCCGTCCCCGCCGACTCCGCCGCCGGCAGCCGCTACGCCGCCCCGTTCATGGCCCAGCTCGACAGCGAGCGCTGACCGCGAGCCCGGTCGCATGGCCGCCATAGCAGCGGCGGAAATCCGGTTGATCGACTGCCGCCGCTGCCGGTAGCAATACCCCGTGATTCATGGCGAATTGATCGGGCTGCGCGCCCGACACGACTGCGACATCCCGGTTCTCCACTCCGAGCTCTACGACGACGTGGCCACCCGCTCACGCGCCGACTCCCGCCCGTGGCAGCCCATCGCCGCAGGGTCCGGCCACTCGCCGTTCGTGGTGGCCGGGCCGTCGGACGAGGCGGCCTGTTTCTCCGTCGTGGAACTGGAGTCGGAGGAACTGGTCGGCGAGGCCCTGCTCTGGGGCATCGACCCGCACAGCCGCACCGCTCATCTCGGCCTCGCCCTGCGTCCCGCGTTCCGCGGCCGCGGCCTCGCCGTCGACGTCGTGCACGCCCTGTGCGAGTACGGCTTCCTCGTCCGCGGGTTCCAGCGCCTGCAACTCGAAACCCTCACCGACAACACCCCCATGCTCGCTGCCGCCGCCCGCGCCGGGTTCACCCTGGAAGGAACGCTGCGCCGCGCCGCCTGGGCGTACGGCGCCTACGCGGACCAGGCCGTCCTGGGCCTCCTCGCGGAGGACTGGAAGCCCCGGAAGAGCCACCCCGCGCGATAACCGAACAGCCTCGGCAACGCCCCGGAGCGCTCCCCTGCGGAGTGCTCCGGGCACGCTGTGCGACACGGCCGGCCGGGTGGATCCCCCGAGGTCAGGGCGGTGGACGCGATAGGAGATCATGTCGCGACCGGTTGCATGGTCGCCCACCAGGGTTTCGCACGGCACAGCAGAGACGAGGCAAGGACATGAAGGTCGCGTTCGGGTGGAAGCTGCACGGGGACGGAAGATCCCCGCAGCCCGGGGCGGTGGTGAAGCCGGACGAGCGGCTGTCGTGGGGGCGCACGATCGGGCTGGGCGCGCAGCATGTGGTGGCGATGTTCGGCGCCACCTTCGTCGCCCCGGTGCTGATGGGGCTGGACCCGAACCTGGCGGTGATGGTCTCCGGTGTCGCGACGATCTTCTTCCTGCTGGTGACGAGCGGCCGGATCCCGTCCTACCTGGGCTCCAGCCTGTCGTTCGTGGGTGTGGCGGCCGTGATCAAGGCGCAGGGCGGGGACGCGGCGACGCTGACCGGTTCGCTGCTGGTGGTCGGTGCGGTGCTGGCGGCGTGCGGCGCGGTGGTGCAGGGCTTCGGCGCGAAGGTGATCCACGCGGTGCTGCCGCCGATCGTGACCGGCGCGGTCGTCATGCTGATCGGTTTCAACCTGGCGCCGGTCGCGGCGGGCGTGTACTGGCCGCAGGACCAGTGGGTGGCGCTGCTGACGATGTTCTTCACGGGGCTTGCCCTGGTGGTGCTGCGGGGGTTCTGGTCGCGGATCGCGATCTTCCTGGGCCTGGTGTTCGGCTACGTGGTGTCCTGGCTGTTCGACCGGATCTTCGGCCAGATCCACTCCGCGATCGGTGGCGGCGCGGCCGTCGACCACTGGCGCCTCGACTTCTCCGGTGTCGGCAAGGCGGACTGGATCGGCCTGCCCTCGCTGCACGCCCCGAGCTTCTCGCTGTCCGCGATCCTGGTGGCGCTGCCCGTGGTGGTCGCGCTGATCGCCGAGAACGCCGGCCATGTGAAGGCGGTCTCCGAGATGACGGGTGACCCGCTGGACGACAAGATGGGCACCGCGATCATGGCGGACGGCGCGGCCACCGTGCTGTCCACGGCGGTCGGCGGCCCGGCGACCACCACGTACGCGGAGAACATCGGCGTGATGGCGGCGACCCGGGTGTACTCGACGGCGGCGTACTGGTGCGCGGCCGGCTTCGCGATCCTGTTCGGCCTGTGCCCGAAGTTCGGCGCGGTGATCGCGGCGATCCCGGGCGGTGTGCTCGGCGGCATCACGGTGGTGCTGTACGGCATGATCGGCCTGCTCGGCGCGCAGATCTGGATCCACAACAAGGTGGACCTGACCAACCCGCTGAACCTGGTCCCGATCGCGGCGGGCGTGATCGTCGGCATCGGCAACGTCAACCTGAAGATCACCAACAACTTCGAGCTCGGCGGCATCGCCCTGGGCACCCTGATCGTCCTGACCGGCTACCACGTCCTGCGCGCGATGGCCCCGGCCCACCTCAAGCACCCGACGCCGGCCAACGGCCCGCTGCTCGACGAGGGCACCAGCGCCTACGACGACGACAACCGCCCGGAGAGCTGATCCTCCGCGCAACTGCCGGAGCGCCCGGGCCCGTTGAACCCCGCCGACCGCACCATGCCGGTCGGCGGGGTTCGGCGTCCCGGCCGGCGGTCCGTCAACCGCCCGCATCCCGACCCGCAGTCCGTCAACCGCCCGCATCCCGACCCGCGGTCCGTCAACCGCCGGCGTCCCGGGCCAGCAGCGCCGCCTGGACGCGGTTGCTGACACCGAGCGCGGTGAGGATCCGGCTGACGTGTGCCTTGACGGTGCTCTCGCGCATCGCGAGGCGCCCGGCGATGTCGGCGTTGGCGAGGCCCTCGGCGAGCAGCGCCAGCACCTCGCGCTCGCGCGGGGTGAGCCGCTCCAGGCGGGCCCGGGCGGCGGTCGCGGCGGTGCGGCCGCTCGCGTGGTAGCGGTCGATGACGCGGCGCGCCGCGGCCGGGTGGAGCATCGCGGAGCCCGCCGCGACCAGGTGGACGGCGCGCAGGATCTCGGCGGGGTCGGTGTCCTTCAGCAGGAACCCGTCCGCGCCGGCGGCCAGCGCGTCGTAGACGTACCGGTCGAGGTCGAAGGTGGTCAGCACGATCACCCTCGGCGCGGCCGGCAGGGCGCGCAGCCGGGCGGTGGCGGTGATGCCGTCCATCCGGGGCATCCGGATGTCGACCAGCGCGACGTCGATCCGGTGGGCGGTGGCCCGCTCCAGCGCCTGGAGGCCGTCGGCGGCCTGCGCGGCCACCTCGATGCCGGGGTCGCCGTCGAGCAGATCGGTCAGGCCGAGACGGACCAGTGCGTCGTCGTCGACGACCAGCGTGCGGATCATGCGGGGCCGTCCTTCGGAGCGGGGTGCGGGAGGCGGGCGGACAGCCGCCAGGAGCCGGTGCCGGCCGGGCCGGCGTCGAGCCGGCCGCCGAGCGCGGTGACGCGTTCGCGCAGGCCCACCAGGCCGTAGCCGGAGTCCACGGCGGTGGACGCGGCGGTGCCCGCGCCGTTGCTGACCTCGACCAGGGTGGCGGGCGGCCGGTAGTCGACCCGGACCTCCACCCGCGCCCCGTCGGCGTGCTTGCGGGCGTTGGTCAGCGCCTCCTGGACGATCCGGTAGGCGGCCAGCCGGTGCGTGGTCGGCGCGTCCGGCGCCCGTCCGGTGACGGTCAGCGCGATCTGCTGCCCGGCGGCGCGGGCGTCCTCGACCAGCGCGGCGACCTCACGGACGGCGGGTGCGTCGGCGGGTGCGGCGTGCGGGTCGTGGAGCGCGCCGAGCACCTCGCGCAGGTCGGTGAGTGCTTCGACGGAGGCGGTGCGCAGGACGGCCAGCCGGTCGGCGACCGGGCCGGGCAGCGCGGCGCCGCGGGTGGCGAGGACGCCGGTGTGCAGGGCGATCAGGCTGAGCCGGTGGGCGAGGACGTCGTGCATCTCGGCGGCGATCCGGGACCGTTCGGCGGCGCGCGCCGCGTCCTCGCGCAGCCGGGTCTCCACCCGCAGCTGTTCGACCTGCCCGGCCAGGGTCTGCACCAGGCGGCGCCGGTTGCCCTGCCACAGGCCGAGCACCAGCCCGAACAGCAGCACCGTCAGCGTGGACAGCCACCGCTGCCCGACCCACACCGAGGCGGCCCGGAGCCCGGCCAGGTTTCCCGCCGGCGCGATCGCCGCGCAGAGCAGCGCGAGCCTGGTGCGCCGGGCCACCGCCAGGTCGAACATCACCACGGCGAGCAGCAGATCGACCAGCCAGCCCCAGCGCGCCGTCATCACCACGGACACCAACGGAGCGGCTGACAGGCGTAATTGAGGAACCGTCAGAATCGCGGCGCAGCTCGCCGCGGCCACGGTGATCGTCAACCGCTCGCTCTCGTCGCCGAGTTGGGCGCTGTTGTGGTTGATCGTCACCACCAGGAATGCCAGCACCGCCGCCCGTCCGGCGGTCGCCCACAGTGGGCTTCTCCACCACGTCACGGCGTCCATGCTAGGCAGTGTTCCCGGTCGGTGGGATCGCCGAACGGCCGTGCGCACCACCGACTTTCGTCGATAGGGACGGCCGCCCGACGGCGGATCGGCGGGGCGCGGCGCGTTCCTAGCGTCGAAGCCATGACCGAGCAGACCACTCCGCCGCCGCGGCCCCGGGCCGACGGCTGGGCGTTCCTCCGCGAAGCCGTTCGCGACCTGCGCACCACCGGCGCGGTCGCCCCCAGCAGCCGGGCTCTCGCCCGGGCCCTGTCCGCCCCGGTGCGGGCCCGCGCCCCGCACCCGATCGACGTCCTGGAGGCCGGCGCGGGCACCGGCGCCGTCACCCGCGTACTGCTGCCCCAACTGCCGCGCGGCGCACGGCTGGACGTGGTGGAGGCCAATCCGCGGTTCGCCGCCCGGCTGCGCGAGCTGGTGGCCGGGCAGAGCGCCGCCCGGGTGGCGGTGCACCAGGCGTACGTGGAGGAACTGGCCACCGACCGGCGCTACGACGTGATCGTCTCCGGCCTGCCGCTGACCAACTTCACGCCCGCGCAGGCCGACCGCATCATGGCCCGCTACCTCGAACTGCTGCACCCTGGTGGGACGTTGACCTGGTTCGCCTACCTAGGCACCCGTCGCGCCCGGGCACTGTTCGCCACGCGCGCCGAGGCCCACCGGCACGCGGCGGTGGAACGCGCCGTGGCCGTCCGTCTGCGGGCTGGGGCGACCGGCAGCCGTACGGTGCTGGCGAACCTCCCTCCGGCCCGGGTCTGGCAGCTGCACCTCCCCGGGTGTCCGGAAGGCCCGTCCGGCGCAAGCTCTTGACCTCGCGCCGGGCGCCGCTATCGTCTCCCTCGGCGCATCCGGTCCAGACCAATGACCGCTCTCCCGGCCCCGCCCCGACCGGCCTCCGGAAGAAGCGCCCTGACCCCACATCAGGAAGGTACGGAGATGAAGGCAAACAGGAAGGTGACCGCCGCGATCGGTGCGCTGGTCGCCCCGCTGCTCGGGCTGACCATGTCGGCCGGCACCGCCAACGCCCACGGCTGGGTCACCGACCCGGCCAGTCGGCAGGCGCAGTGCGCCGACGAGGTCGTGGTCTGCGGGCAGATCAAGTACGAACCGCAGAGCGTCGAGGGCCCGAAGGGCCTGTTCAGCTGCAGCGGCGGCCACTCCGAGTACGCCGAGCTGGACGACGACTCCAAGGGCTGGCAGGTCACCAACGTGTCCTCCACCCAGACCTTCAGCTGGCACCTGACGGCCCGTCACGCCACCGCGAACTGGCAGTACTTCATCGGCAGCCAACTGATCGCCCAGTTCTCCGGCAACAACGCCCAGCCCCCGGCGGACGTCAGCCACCAGGTGAACTTCGGCGGCCGCACCGGCCGACAGAAGGTCCTCGCGGTGTGGAACGTCTCGGACACCGCCAACGCGTTCTACTCCTGCATCGACGTCAACATCGGCGGCACCGGCGGCGGCAACCCCGGTGGTGGCAACGGAAGTTGCACCGCCACCGGCTGGGACCCGGCCCGGGTCTACAACGGCGGCGACAGCGTCTCCTACGGCAACCACACCTGGCGTGCCAAGTGGTGGACCCAGGGCGAACAGCCCGGCTCCACCGGCCAGTGGGGTGTCTGGGAGGATCTCGGGGCCTGCAAGTAGCCTCCCCGGAACGACACGGCCGCCCGGCGACCCCCTGTGGGGGAGGGTCTCCGGGCGGCCGTCCGGGCGATCAGCCCCGTAGCTTGGCCGCCAGCTTGGCCCACCAGCCCTGGCGCTGCTCCGGCACGGCGCGCACGGGTTCGGCAAGCGGGGCGTACCCGGCGGGCGGGGTGTGCGGAGCGGGCGCGGGGGTGGAGATCACCGGGGCGCTGGCGGTGGTGGTCGGGTCCTGCGGCTGGAGCGCGGTGCGCGGGGTGAAGCTGACCGGCAGCGTGGTCAGGTGCCGCGACATCCAGTTGCCGCGCCACACCAACTCATCCTCCTCGACCGCGAGTTGGAGATCGGGCAGCCGGGTGAGCAGGATGTCGATGCCGGTCTCGGCGATCGCCCGGCCGATCTCCTGGCCGGGGCACTCGTGCGGTCCGCTGCCGAACGCCAGGTGCGAACGGTTGCCGAACAGCGGCTTGTTCAGGTCGGGCCGCACCGCCGGGTCGGCGTTTCCGGCGGCCAGGCCGATCAGCAGCATGTCCCCCGCCTTGATCCTGCGGCCGCCGAGCTCGGTGTCGCCGGTCGCCCAGCGGCCCGGGACCAGCATGAACGGCGGGGCGTCCCACAGGACTTGGTCGAGCGCGTCCGGCAGGGTCATCTGGCCGCCGGACAGGTGGGCGCGGAAGCGGCCGTCGGTGAGGACCATCTTCAGCGTCTCGGCGATCAGGTTGATGGTGGTCTCGTTGGCGGCCAGCAGCACCGAACGCAGGTGCTGAAGCACCTCGTCCTCGCTCAGCGCGGACTCGTGCCGCATCAGCCGGGTGACCAGGTCGGCCCCGGGGTCGGAGCGCTTGCGGTCCATGGTGCGGCGCAGGCATTCGACCACGTACTCGTTGGAGGCGACGGCCGTCTCGGTGCCGCGCACCAGGTCGCGGGCGGCCTCGACCAGCCGCGGGCCGTACTCCTCGGGCATGCCGACGAGTTGGGTCATCACCAGCATCGGGAGGTGCTCGGCGAACTGGGAGACCAATTCGGCCTGCCCGCCGGTGCCGAAGTCGGCGATCAGCTGATCGGCGAAGCGGGTGACGTAGCGCCGCATGCCGCGCCGGTCGAAGCCGTTGAGGCCGTCGGTGACGGCGGTGCGCAGCCGGCGGTGCTCCTCGCCGTCCACGAACGAGCAGGTCGGCTGCCAGGCGATGACCGGCAGCACCGGCGAGTCGGGGGCGACCCGGCCCTCCTGGAACTCGGTCCAGCGGCGGGAGTCGCGGGAGAACCGGGACGGGGTGCGCATCGCGGTGAGGTTGGCGGAGTAGCCGAGCACCAGCCAGGCCGGCAGGTCGCCGTGCAGCAGGACGGGCGCGACGTCGCCGTGCTCGGCGCGCAGCTTCTCGTACAGGCCGGACGGGTCGGCCTCGGCCTCCGGCCCGAACAGCCGCCGCAGCTCGTCCTGGTGGAGCGGCGTGGCGCCGTGGGCCGGGCAGCCGGGCGGGGGGACGGCGCCGTTGTACGTGCGCTCTTCGGGGATCACGGGAGCTCTCCAGGAGATCGGGGCGTGCGGGGGCGTCGGCCGACGGGCTGGACGGCGGCCGGCGTGGGGGGCGTCAGCCGACGGGCTGGGCGGCGAGTTCGTACAGGTAGCGCATCAGCGCCATCAGCACATCGCGGCTGGACTCCCGGGAGCGGGCGTCGCACTCGACGATCGGCACGTGCGGCGGCAGGTCGAGCGCGCCGCGCAGTTCGTCGAGCGGGTAGGCCGGGGATTCGGGGAAGGAGTTGACGGCGACGACGAACGGCACGCCGCGGTCCTCCAGCCGGCCCAGGACGTCGAAGCTGACCTCCAGGCGTCGGGTGTCGACCAGCACGACCGCACCGAGCGCGCCTTCGAACAGGCCGTTCCACAGGAACCAGAAGCGTTCCTGGCCGGGGGTGCCGAAGACGTACAGCACCAGCTGGTCGCTGATGGTGATCCGGCCGAAGTCCATCGCCACGGTGGTGGAGCTTTTGCGTTCCACCCCGGCCAGGTCGTCGATGCCGACGCCGGCCTCGGTCATGGTCTCCTCGGTGGTCAGCGGGCGGATCTCGCTGACCGAACCGACCAGGGTGGTCTTGCCGACTCCGAAGCCGCCGACGATGACGATCTTGACGGCGGTGGCCACGGTGGCCGGGAGCAGTTCGGCCTCGCGCGGCCCGCGCACCGGCTCAGAGCCGCTGAAGTCCATGGATCACTGCCTCCAACAGGGAAAGGTCGGGAAGGGCGGCCGGCGGGATGGGGGCACGGGCCTCGATCCGGTGCGCGGCGAACAGGTCGGCCAGCATGACGATGACCAGGCTGTTCGGCAGCCGCAGGTACGCGGAGACCTCGGCCACCGAGAGCGGCGAGCCGCAGATCCGCAGGATCGCCGCGTGCTCGGGCTGCATGGTGGGCTCGGGCCGGGAACGGGCGATGATCAGCGTGACCAGGTCGAAGTCCGTGCTGTGCTGACCGTCGAGGCCCCCGCTGATCACGAAGAACCGCTCGGGGCCGCTCTGTTCCCAGTCCTGGTTGCTCATCGGGGGCCCCGACTCACGCGAGCTGTTCGCCGGTGCGGGCCGGTGTGGTGAGGTGCTCGCCGATCCGCGCGACCAGGTCGCGCATGCGCTGGCCGACCAGTCCGGCGTCCACGCCCTCGTCGGCGAGCACCGCGAGGAACGCCCGGGATCCGGCCGCCATCAGGTAGAAGAATCCGCCGCCGACCTCGATCACCACCAGCCGCATCCGCCCGTCGCCGTGCGGGAACTCGTTGCCCACCGCGTGCGCCAGGCTCTGCAGTCCGGCGCAGGCCGCGGCCAGCCGGTCGGCGGTGTCCGGGTCGGTGCCGTACTGGGCCAGCCGCAGGCCGTCGGCCGACAGGACGATGGCGTGCCGCGCGTACGGGACACTCTCCGCGAGGTCCCTGAGCATCCAGTCCATGTTGGTCCGTTGCTGAATCACTTCTCGCCTTTCCCTGCTGACTGTTCACTGGCGTGCTGGCCGTCCGCCGGGCCGCCGGTCGTGGTGCCGTTGATCCCTTCGGTGAACGCGGCCAGCCACAGGCCGGGCTGGACCGGCTCGGCGGCGGGTGCGGGTGCGGGTGCGGGTGCGGGCACGGGGGCCTGCCGCAGCCGGCGGGCGCCCGGGCCGCGCAGCTGCGTGGGGTGGCGGCGGCGCTGCGGCAGACCGTTGGCGGTGCGCTCGGTCACCACCGGGTAGTCGTCCTCGCCCGGGGACGGCGCGGACATCCACGGCCGGCTTCCGGCGGACGGGAAGGCCGAGGCGGCGGCGAATCCGCCGGACGGGGTGTGGGTCGGGGCGGACGGGACGGGGGCCGCTGCCGGGCTGTGACCGGCGGCCGGCTCCTCGGCGGGCGGGCTCCACACCGGGTTCTCCGATTGCCTGGCGGCCCTGCGGTCCGCCATCGGGTGACCGGTGGCCATCCGGCCGATGCCGTGGGCGCGGCTGGGCGCGGGCGCGGTGGTGATGTAGCGCTGCGGGACGATCAGCACGGCGCGCACGCCGCCGTACGCGGACGGGCGCAGCGAGACCTGGAAGCCGTAGGCGCGGGAGAGTCGGCCGACCACCGCGAGGCCGAGTCGCGGGGTCTCGCCGAGGTCGTTGAGGTCGATGCCGGACTGGGCCTTCTCCAGCATCCGTTCGGCCCGGGCGCGGCCCTCCTCGCCGAGGCTGAGGCCGCCGTCCTCGATCTCGATCGCGATGCCGGTCTGCACCTCGACCGCGGTGAGGTGGACGTTGGTCTGCGGCGGCGAGTAGCGGGTGGCGTTGTCGAGCAGCTCGGCCAGCGCGTGGATCAGCGGTTCGACGGCGGGGCCGACGATGGCGACCTCGGAGACCGGGTGCAGTTCGACCCGGCGGAAGTCGAGGATCCGGGACATGCCGCCGCGCAGCACGCTGTACAGCGGGACGGGCCGGCTCCACTGGCGGCCGGGGCGGGCGCCGCCGAGCACGGCGATCGAGTCGGCGAGGCGGCCGATCAGCGCGTTGCCGTGGTCGAGGACCAGCAGGTCGTTGAAGACGGCGGGCAGGTCGCCGTGCCGCATCTCCATCTCCCGCATGTCGACGGCCTGCCGGTGGACGATCGCCTGCACGCGGCGGGCGATGTTCACGAACGCGCGCTGGGCGGACTCGCGCATCGCCTCCTCGTTGTCGACGGCGTTGAGGACGGAGCGCACCACGGCGTGCCGGGCCTCGTGGAAGTCCTCGCCGACGTTGGCCAGGTGGCGCTGCTCGTAGGAGCGGAGCACGTCGGTGATGAACTCGCCGCGCTGGAGCCGGTCGATCGCCTCGGGCAGCTCGTGTTTGGCCAGGTGGATCATGCCGGCCTGCTGGCGGGCCAGCCGCTGGAGCACCTCCTCCTCCTGCCGGGCGCTGTCCGCGCGGGCCTGCTCCAACGCCCGTCCCCGGCGCACCGCTTCGAGGCCGGCCGCCGCCACGGCCGCGGCGCCCACCAGACCGCACAGCAGGATCCCCGAGATCGCCTGCCCGGGCCCGGCGGTCGCGGCGAGAGCCGCCGTCGCGCCGATCACGACCGCGGGCAGCAGGCCGACGAGTACGGCTGCGGGCAGCCGGTTTCCTGGCGACGATCCGGGTCGAAGCATCGGTGTCCTCATACGGTCAAAGGGATGGAAACGCGAGTCCGGGCGGTGCGGCGGGGCCCGGGCGCGAAGCAGCATAGCCGGTGCCCGACCGTGCTGATGGTTCGTCAGCATCCCTTTCCACCAGCAGAGTTGTCCTGCTGGCGGCGGGTGTCGCACACCCCGCGGAACGGTTCGTGCGCCCCTCGCCGGGGCTCTTAGGCTTGTCGCACCAGGCACCCCGCGGCAGCCTCCCACCCCGGATTCACCCGGACGAGCGGCAGTCGCGGCGATCCTTCACCGCCACGCCCCGGATGCTGCTAGGGCCGTGCTCGGCGGTGACAACGACGCGGCCCGCACCCCCGTCGAGGAGGAACGAGCCGTGATCGCCATATTACTGACGGATGATCAGTTCGTCATATTCATGCCGCACACTCACCTGCCGGCGGGCCACACCTCACCGCCCGTTCACCCCCCGGGGTAGGCAGCCGGGCGACCCTCGACCGTCCTGCCCAGCGGAGATCATCGTGCCTCATGTACCGCCCATTGAGCACCAATTGACGGCCCGTCGCACGCTGCTGCGCGCCGGCCTGGCCACCGCCGCCCCGCTTCCGGGAACCATCGGTCAGGCCGTCGAGGCCCCGTCCGCCGCCCCGGACCAGGTGATCACCCTGACCGCCCAACTACCCACCGGATCACCGGACTTCGTCCACCTGCCGTTCGAAGTCCCGCGTGGAGTACGGGAGATCAAGGTCTCCTACCGCTACGACCGGCCCCCCGTCCCGCCCGGCACGCCCGGCAACTCCTGCGACATCGGCATCTTCGACGAACGCGGCACCTCCCTCGGCGGCGACGGCTTCCGGGGATGGTCGGGCGGCTTCCGCACCGAGTTCAGTCTGTCCCGCGAGACCGCCACCCCCGGCTACCTGCCCGGGCCGATCAATCCCGGCACCTGGCACATCGTGCTCGGCCCCTACCAGATCGCCCCCGCCGGACTGACCTGCACCGTGCAGGTCACCCTCCGGTTCGGCACCCCCGGCCCGGCCTTCGTCCCCGCCTACCCGCCGGAGCGGGCCCGCGGCCGCGGCCGGGCCTGGTACCGGGGCGACTGCCACCTGCACACGGTGCACTCCGACGGCCGCCGACTGCCCGCCGAGGTCGCCGCCGGGGCGCGCGTCGCCGGCCTCGACTTCATCGTCTCCACCGACCACAACACCTCCTCCTCACACGGAAGTTGGGGCCCACTGGCCAGCCCCGACCTGCTGATCCTCCCCGGCGAGGAGGTCACCACCCGCAACGGCCACTGGCTGGCCCTCGGCCTGGCACCCGGCCAGTTCGTCGACTGGCGCTACCGGGCCCGCGACGACCAGTTCCCCCGCTTCGCCCGCCAGGTCCACCGCTCCGGCGGCCTCGTCGTCGCCGCCCACCCTTACTGCCCCTACGTCGCCTGCCAGTGGAAGTTCGGCTACCAGGACACCGACGCCGTCGAGGTGTGGAACGGCCCCTGGACGTACGACGACGAATCCGCCCTCGACACCTGGGACGCCAACCTCGCCACCGCCCTGCGCCAAGGCCGCGACTGGCTACCCGCCCTCGGCAACAGCGACGCCCACAGCGCCCCACAACCCATCGGCACCCCGCACAACGTCGTCCTCGCCGACGACCTCCACCGCACCGCCGTCCTCGCCGCCCTCCGCGCCGGCCACAGCTGGCTCGCCGAATCCGCCGCCGTCACCCTGGAGTTCACCGCCACCGGCCACGGCCGCCAGGCCACCATCGGCGAGCGCCTCACCGTCCCCGCCGACGCCCCCGTGGACATCCGCCTCACCGTCACCGGCGTCCCCAACGGCACCGTCCGCCTGATCACCGACGAGGGCCAGCTCCACCAGGAATCCCTCCCCACCACCGGCACCGGCACCGTCACCTGGCGCACCACCGCCTCCCTGGCCACCTACGTCCGCGCCGAAGTCCGCCACCCCAAACCCGACGGCACCCCGGGCAAGGGCAACTCCCTGGGCCCCGACCTGCCCTGGGGGCCGATGGCAGCACTCACCAACCCGATTGTGCTGCACATCTCTTGACGCACCGCACCCAACCTCCGAACGAGCGAACCCGACTGATCGCTCTGCCGACCCGGCTCCACGAAGCAGCGCAGAGCCGGCCCTGACCACACAAAGGCCATCACGCCTGCCGCGCCCCGCGTCAGCACGGCACGGCTCAGTAGCTGTTTCTCTGACCCGGGTGGTGGCGAGTTCGGTCTGGCTCACCAGCCCGGCCAGAGGCGCGGTCGGCGTTTGGAAGGCGGCGTGGACGTGGCGGGGGCGGACGGCAGTGGTGTGGCCGAGGTTGGTGGGGTCCTCCAGGTACAGGGCCGGCGTGCCGGGACTCCTTGGCTGGCGGCGGTCACGGGCGGGCCGGTGGTGGCAGACTGGCCGGTGAACGCTGGTGGTGGTGAGGAGAGTTGACAGTGAGCGAGCGCGGTCCGGTGGTGTTCCTGCTGGTGGGGCTCACCGGTTCGGGGAAGACCACCTATGCCCAGCGGGAGCTGGAGCCGCGGGGAGCGGTGCGTCTGTCGGTGGACGAGGTCGTCCACGAGCGGCACGGTCGGTACGGTGTCGACTACCCGGAGCACGCCTACTTCGACAAGGAAGCCCCAGTCGTCGCCGAGCTGCACGACCGGCTGGTCGAGCTGGTCGGCGAGGGCCGGGACGTGGTGTGGGACCACGGACTGTGGCCGCGCAAGGACCGCGACGCGATGAAGCAGTTGGTGGAGTCGGCCGGCGGGCGGTGGCGGCTACTGTACTTCCCGGTCGCGCGAGAGGAGCTGCTGCGCAGGCTGGCCGAGCGCAACCAACGAGGCGACGCGAACGCGCTGATCGTGACGCCGCAGGCCCTCGACGACTTCTTCGCCCGCTTCGAGGCGCCTCACGGCGAGGGCGAGGAGATCGTCAAGCCGGGCCGGCTCTGACCCGGCGGGCGCCAGGTGGTGGTGATCTGAGCGGCTTCGGCGGCCCAGCCGTCCGGCAGGCGGTCGAGGGTGGCATGCCGGAAGGCAAGGCGGGGGTCGGAGACGTCGATGCGGCCGTGGTGCCGGTCGATGTGCTGTAGCAGCCGGGCGGCCTCGGTCCGTACGGCTGGGGTGTGCTCGGTCCAGATGCCGGAGGTGAATCGCTCGACGCGACGGCGCAGGTCATCCAGGACACCGGCGCGCCACTTGAAGTGGTGCGCACACGCGAGTGCGTGCGGGTCGGGCCTGCGGCCGGGGGCGCGGTGGTTGCCTGAGGCGAGGGCGACGTCCGAGAGGGCAAGGACGATCTTGCGGGGGTCTCCGCGCAGGAGGCGGTGGGTGAGGTGTCCGCCGAGCGGGAAGGCACGGTCGAGCCCGATCTCAGGGCGCCAGAGGCCGAGGCGGCCATCGGCACTCACGCGGTCGAGCATCAGCCCGCCCACCACCGCTCGACCGTTCTCCTCCGCCATCGTGGTCACCTCGCTGAGCGGGGCCGGGTAGGTGTGGAACTCGTCGGAGTCGGCGATCAGGTGCCAGCCGGGGCCGGCCTGTTCGCGCAGCGCGTCGCGCAGTTCGGTGTTGGTGTGCTCGTGCCACGGGCCCGTGCTGACCTGAGGGCTGGGGAGGTCGAGTTCCCGAGCGGTGGCCAGCAGTTGGCGGCGCCAGGCGTCGGGGACGTGGTCGGGGAAGTGGAAGGCGAGGTGGAAGCTCTCGATGCCGAGCCGGCGGTAGTGGGCGGTCCAGGCGGTCAGGAGGGCCGGTTCGACCGCTCCGATCACCGCGACCAGGGCGGGCGTCATCGGCACTCCTTCGTCAGGTGGTCGTAGGTGTCGGTGAGGTAGGCGGTCTGCTCGGCGGCCGTAGGCATGTCCAGCGCTCCGGATGCCTGCGGTCCTGGCCGGTCGAGAGCCTCGGTGACAAGCCGGTCCAACACATCGGCGAGGGCTTCCGGGTAGCTGACCGGGAAGAGCCGGGCCCACGGCTGGTCGGCCAACTGCTCGGTCAGGTCCGGGTCGTGGTCGGAGAGGATCAACGGGACCCCGAGCCGGGCAGCGTCCATGACCAGTCCGGACTCCTTGCCCACGCCGGGGCACCGAGCCACCACAGCGGCGTTGGCAGCGGCGTACACCAGCCGCAGCACCGGCTCGTCAACCGGGCCGGGCACGATGTGGAGGGTCACCTGGCGCAGTTGGCGCCACCGGGCAGGCAGGTTCTCGTCCAGCGGGGTGCCGCACACCAGGACGTGCAGCGGCCGGGTGAGGCGGGCGAGGGCACCGTCGATGGTGGCGATGTCCTTGTACGGCCACCAGCCACCGACCAGGCACACCGCCGTCGCGTCGGCGGAAATGGTGAAGGCGGCGCGGGCACCCTCGCGTTCGGCCTCGGTCAGCCGTCGGCCGTCATCGACCGCGAAGCTCCGCACCTGGCCGCGCAGACGGGGGAAGGCCGACGCGAGCTGGTCGCGGACAGCGGCGGTCGGGTACAGCGCGACCGTGCGCCTCTCCCATCGGCGGGCGAGCCGGCCGAGCAGCCGGACGGGCAGGTCCTCGGCGGTGACCAGCTCGTGGATGAACCGCAGGTGCGGGGTGCCGCCGAGCAGGGCGGCGGCACCGTGCAGGGCCTCGCTCGCGCTGAGGATCACCACCGCTGCCGGGCGCGGGGCGAAGCGGCGAGCGGTTCGAAGGCAGGCGGCTTCGGTCAGGCACCGGGCGATCAGAGTGAACTGGTGCGGAAGCCGACGGACCTTCACCGGCCAGCTCCGCGAGTCGAAGACCTGCTGACCGGTGACCGAGAAGCGAGCCGCCGCTCGCGCCGCGGCCAGCAAGGCCTTCGCCGCCGAACCAGTCGGCCCGGCAGCAACGCACGCGCCGGCCCGCACCAGCGGACCCGGGCCGCCAGCGATCCCCTCCGGGGCGATGACCAGGGCACCCGGGTAAGCGGCGGCGAGCGCGGTCAGCGAGCGCTGGTGGTGCCCACCGCCTCGGTGGGCGTACGGCTCGATCAGGACCAACGGCCCGGAACGGGCGCTCACCCGGCGACCGCCTGCGCGCCGTGCAGCGCGATGAAGTGCTGGTACAGCCAGGGCGGGTCGTTGAGCGTCTCGAACTGCTTCGGGTCGCGGGCCGCCATGTGGGCGAAGTCGAGGCCGTCGCGGGCGCCGGCCGCCGCGAAGTCGGCGAAGTCGCCGTCCGTGCTGGCCGCCCAGGCGTCGATGCGCTCGCGGGCGGAGGCGCCGGTCATGCCGTACTCGCTGCCGCGGGCGAGCATCGCGCACTCGCGAAAGCCCGCCTTCCAGGCGTGGAACGGGGTCTGGTTGAACAGCGTGGTCCCGGCGGTGACCCGGCTGAACTCGACGCGTGCGGGCAACGCGGCCAGCACATCGACGGCCTGAGCCATCTCCCGCAGCGCGCTGGTGCGGATGAGCTTGAGTCCACCGTAGCCGTAGGTGAGGCCATTGACCGGGTTGACGGCCTGCCAGACCCGCATCGACACTCCGTCGGTCAGCGGCTCCACCGTGGCGGTGGGAAACTCGGGGTCGATGGCGAAGTCGCCGTCGGCCAGGAAGAACTGGTCGGTGTCGACCAGTTCGGCGGTGAGCCGGTAGGCGCGTCGCATCCCGCGCACGCCATGCAGGCGCTTGACATTGCCACCGAGTACCCCGGTGAGGCGGGTGTGAAGGAAGTCGGCCAGTGGCTCGTCGTAGGACAGTTGGACGGCGTCGAAGCCGGTCACTTGATCGCCTCCAGGTAGTCGGCGGCCACTGCGGCGGGCGTGAGCTCGGTGGTGGAGGCGTGCGCGCGCCCGGCGTGTACCAGATAGAACTCGGGGTCGGTGACGAGGCGTTCGGCGATCCGGACGGCCTGGTCATCGGTGTCGAAAAGCAGCTCAGGGTCGATGTGCTCGGCCAGCCAGCCGCTACGCGGGCCGATGACGGGCAGGCCCATCGCCTGGCAGTCGATCACCGACATGGACCAGGGGCATCCGGGCCGGAAGGGCGCCATGCCGAAGTCGGCGCCGGCCAGCAGGTTGCGGTAGCGGATGCGGTCACCGCGGTCGGAGGCGATCGCGACGCCGTCCACGGAAGCGAGCTCCTCCAAGTGTCGCTCGGGGCTGGGGTCCAGGCGGATCCGCTCGGGGCTGCGTGTGCCGAACAGGTCCATCACAGTGAGCCGCACCGGAGCCTCGGCGACGAGGCGGCGGGCGAGCTGAGTGAAGCGGGCGGTGCCGTAGTGGGCGTACAGGCGGTGGTTGTAGACACCGGTGGCGCGGCCCTGAGGCGGGACGATCTCGGCCGGGTCGCGCACCAGGCGCTCGTCCCTCGGTGCGGGGACCACGTGCAGTTTCTCGGCGAGCTCAACTCCCGTGCGGGCGGCGACAGCGGCGGTCCACGACGCGGCGGTGCCGGAGTGGACCAGGACGCGGTCGCAGGCCGCCAGGCCGGCGGCGAAGGCCAGCAGCACACTGCGGCCGAGCCCGCCGCCGTTCATTGCCGGGTCCAACTCCAACTGGCCGGTTTCGGTGAAGGAGAACGGCAGGTAATGGCAGTAGCCGGCGATCAGCGCGTCCACACCGGCTTCCAGGAGCGCGGCGCGGATCGCGGGTGCGGCCTCGATCTGGTTGGCTACCACGACCTCGGGCTGGTGACGGCGGAACAGCCGCACCAGGGTGCCCATGCCCGGGTTGAAGCGGGCCCGGTACTTGGTGGACGGCGACGTGGTCCGAGTGAAGTGCACGCGCTCGTCGCCGGTCGGGACCGGGGAGGCCACGGTCACCTCCACTCCGGCATCCGCCAGGGCGGGGGCGAGCAGGTCGGCAAAGGTGAAGCCGGAGTCGGCGGTCAGGCGGCTGGAGTTGGAGACGTTGAGCAAGTACAGCAGGCGCATCGCCAGGGCCTTCCTTCTTGGGGCCCGGGGTCGCCCTGGGCCGGTGAAAGAAGGAAACTGGTTCCCCGAGACGTGACAGAATGATGAACCGAGATCACTCACGGTCCACTCATTCTCATCCAGCGGCCAGGGCGGGGGCTCTGATGAACACGCGAGGCGACGCCTCAACGGTCGAGCAGGCCGCCGAGGCGTTCGCGGCGGAGGTCGCCTACTGGCGCGAGGTGCGCGGACTCTCCAAGCGGGACCTGGCCCGCAGGATGGGCTTCGACCCGTCGTACGTGAGCCATGTCGAGTCCGGCCGGCACAAGCCGACCGAGGACTTCGCCCGTCGTTCCGAGGAGATCTTGAACGCGGGCAAAGGCATCTGGAAGCGCTGGCTGGACTACGAGGTGGCCAAGAACCGCACCGCCCCGGCGGCGGCCCCGCCTGCCCCGCGCAGGGCCGAGCAGCCGTACGCGACGGGCTCAGCGATCGTCGTCGAGCACGATGCCGCCCGCCTGGACTACGACGGTGACCAGTACCGGCTGACGATGCGGCGGTTACTGCGAAACACCGGCAGCGAGCCGATCACCCGCTACCTGATCCGCATCAGCGTAGACCGCTACCCCGGCGAACCGGAACGCTCCAACGCGCACTACCGCGGGCACCCGCTGACCTGGGGTGAACTCGCGCTCACCGCCACCTGCCGAGGCGAGGAGATGCGCTGGCAGGCCAAGCACGACCGCGACGCGTTCAAGGAAGTGTGGCTGCTGTTCGAGAACGGGCACGGCCGCTTCCCGCTGTACCCCGGCGAGTCGGTGTGGATCGAGTACGCCTACTCGGTCGGCGAAGAGAAGTGGGGCCGTTGGTTCCAGCGCGCCGTCCGACTCCCCACTGAGTACCTGGAAGTCGAACTCGCCTTCCCCGCTGAGCTCGACCCGGCGGTCTGGGGCACCGAGACGTCGATGACCGCCGAGGCGGCACCGCTGCGGACCGCCCCGATCCGGCGCGAGGAGGGCGGAATGCGCGTCTTCTCCTGGAGCACGTCCACGCCCGCGCTCCACGCCCGGTACCGTCTGGAATGGCGATTCCGGGCCCGGCCCGAACGCCACACGACCCAAGGGGAGTTCAGGTGACCCAGGTGCGGCCCAGCGAGCAGATGCGTGACCTCGGAGTCGTCCAGGAGGGCGCCCCGATCCTCGCCGAGCCCGCCCGTCCCTTCGACCTGCCCAGCGAGCGCGACGCCGCCGAGCAGGTCATCGGGAAGCTGTTCACCGCGATGGAGCGCATCGGCCAGGTCCACCCCTTCGCCAAAGGCATGGGCATCGCGGCACCCCAGATCGGCATCGGCCGGGCCGCCGCCATCGTCCAGCCGGCCGAGCCCGGAGCGCCGGCAATCATCCTGCTGCACCCCCGCATCACCGACCGCTCCACCGAGACGGACGAGCAGTTCGAAGGCTGCCTGTCCTTCTTCGACGTACGCGGCGTGGTCCCACGACCGCTGCGGATCACCGTGGAGACCACCACCCTGAACGGCGAACTGGTGACCACCACATACGAACGCGGACTCGCCCGCCTGATCCAGCATGAGATCGACCACCTCGACGGCCTGCTCTACACCGCACGCATGGCTGCCGGTCTCACCCCCATCCCGGTCGAGCAATACCGACAGACCGGTCGGGCCTGGGCCTACGAGCAGTGAGCGTCGTGCACAGCCCGGCCGATGTGCCCGCGGGAGAGACACCCTTCCGCTTCACCGACTGCATGCATGAGGGGATCACAGTCACCGCCTGCAGCCCGCGGCCTCAGGTGCGCGGACGTGCTCTGGTTGACGCCGGACGGGCCACGCCCGATCTCGCTCCAGATCCTCTGCGTCAGAAGGCGCATCGCCACCACCGGGGAGTGGGCACTCGCGAATCGGAAGCCACAGCAACGTCCAGCCGGAAAGGCCAAGTAGTAACTGCCGAAAGAATTGCAGTTCGATCGGACGGGACTGCGCTCATATTCCTAGCGAAATGGAACGCTATTCCGCCATACGCGATGGAATGCATGCCCTAAGTACATAAGACGACACAGAGGACCCAGTGCACATTAAGGCGTTTCGAGTTGAGAACTTTCGCCGCCTCAAGAAGGTCCGCGTTGACCTCGACAAGGAGACGACGATATTTGTTGGGGCCAACAACAGTGGAAAGACGTCGGCTACGCATGTTTTCCAACGCTTCCTGGTCCCCAAAGTCCGATTTCAGATCTACGACTTCACAGCTGACTGCTGGGAAAAATTCAACAGGTTCGATCCTGCTACTGGCAATGCAGAGACGGATCTTCCGAAGATCTGCTTCGACCTCTGGTTCGAGGTCGATGATAACAATGTGCATCGCGTGGTCGATCTACTGCCAGGACTTGACTGGGACGGGGAGCCTGTAGGCGTCCGTATGATCTACGCACCAAGAAACCCTTCCTCTTTGGTGGCCAACTACCAAGAGGCCTACAAAGGCAGGAAACTGAACACCGAGAAGCCGGGCGCTGCTTACAATCCCTGGCCCCAAAATCTTACCGATTATCTCAGCAAGCGCCTGACGAACGAATACGAGATCCAATACTACAAACTTGACGCCCGGAAGTGCGATGAGGATCTCGTCCCGGAATCCGGATACGAGCCGTTCCCCCTGGGGCCAAATGGCAGTGCCATTGTGGCCTCGCTCATCAGAGTTGACTTTCTAAACGCCCAACGCCACCTCACGGATTCGGAGTCACACGGCCGCGCAGAAGACCTATCGCGTAGGCTCAGTAGATACTATCAGCGCAACCTGCCGAGCTTTGAGGCAGATATCGATGCGCTAAGTGCGATCGCCGACTCCGAGGCCGCCCTAAATGAGCATTTTGCTCAGGCGTTCAATTCCATCCTGGAGAAAATTGAGATTCTAGGCTATCCCGGCTCTGCTAATCCAGGCATCATGCTCAAAGCCTCGCTCAATGTGCAGAGCCTTCTTAGTACGAGCGCCCGCGTCCACTATGCGCTTCCCGTTGGGGATAACGACCATCTCTCAGCGTCACTGTCGACCCTGCCAGACCAGTACAACGGCCTTGGCTTCAAGAATCTGATCTACATGGGTGTTGAGATCCTGGACTTTCATAATGCATGGGAGGATGTTGACGGCCAGCGCCCGCCAGTGCACCTCGTCATGATTGAGGAGCCAGAAGCCCATCTCCACGCCCAGCTGCAGCAAGTATTCATTCGCAAGGTATTCGACCTGCTCCCTGACGCCAAACCCGGGTTTCAAACGCAGATGGTGGTCACCACACATTCCTCGCACATCCTGTACGAAAGTAGCTTTCAGCCGATCCGCTACTTCTGCAGGAACAAGGGGATCAACTCACCATATTTTAGCGACGTCAAGAACCTCTCAGTGTTTTACCAGGGAGAGGAAGACGCGACACGTAAATTCCTCCAGCAATATCTGAAGCTCACACACTGTGACCTGTTCTTCGCTGACGGCGCCCTCCTCGTCGAAGGGAACGTCGAACGCCTACTGCTCCCGCTCATCATCGAACGGAACATTCCCAGGCTGAAAGAATGCCATCTGACGATCCTAGAAGTTGGCGGGGCATTTGCTCACAAGTTCCACGAGCTACTCGAATTCCTGGAGATCACGACCCTCGTCATTACCGATCTAGATAGCATCCAACCTCCCCAAGCCGAGACTGCTGAAAATAAGCTCTCCGAGGCAGGCGAGGCGTGCATGACGACCGCGCCATCCGCCGTCACGTCTAACGAGACGCTCAAGCACTGGTTCCCGCTGCTCACCTCAATCGATGACCTGCTTGATCTTCCCGACCCCGAAAAGGTTGTTAAATACAAGGGCGAGGATGGCGAAGACTACGGGAACATCCGAGTCGCCTACCAGACCCGTCGCCCAACCGCTTGGAAAGCTGACATAGCCGAGTTGGCCGGCCGAACCCTTGAAGAAGCCTTCGCTCTCGAGAACCTGAGCTGGACCCAAGAGCGGCAGAGGGACGCCATCAGTCTCTACATTCGAGGGGCAGACCAGAAGACACTCCACGAACTGCATCAAGCGATCTTCAAGCGGGTTCGAAACCTCGACAAGACCAGGTTCGCGCTGGGTCTCATCGCAGAGCAGGATGCGGGATGGAAAGCACCCCAGTACATCATCGACGGACTGGTTTGGCTGCGTGATCAATTGCTTCCTCCACCCAGGACCTCTACCGACTCCTTGCCAGAAAATAAGGCAGGCAAATGAATTTGCGAATCTCCGCGCCGAACACCCTCGCCGATATCGAACTGCACGATCTACTGGACGCCGAGCAGCTCAACGGCTTTGTCATGGTAGCCGGCGCCGGTTCGGGCAAGACAACTTCGCTAGTCAAAGCGCTAGATTATGTGGCAAGCAAGCATGGTTCCCGCTTGAAGGCTCGCACACAGCAAATCGCCTGTATCACCTACACTGACATAGCCGCCAAGGAGATCCACAACGATGTTGGCAACAGCCCGCTCATCTGGGTTTCCACCATTCATAGCTTCATGTGGTCCTTGGCGAAACCCTTCCAGCGGGATATTGCCAAGTGGGTCCTCCATCGTATCGAGTCCAAAATCCTGGAGATAACTGAAAAGCAGGCCAGTTACTCGTCTCGGACACGAGAGGCAACAATCGCGAAGGACGACTCCGATCTCACGAAGCTCCGTGCCCAGATTGGACGCCTCCAAGAAGTCAAGCACTACACATATGGAACCGGAAGCGATTATGCAAATGGAGTCCTTGGCCATGAGGACATCATCACTATGGTTCCGGAGCTGATTCTCGCCAGTAATCTCCTCGCGCGCGTCGTCGCCAGCAAACATCCGTATATCTTCGTCGACGAGAGTCAGGACACATTCCCTAATGTGGTCGAGGCGCTGAAGCATGTCAGCGCCAAGGCGCAAGGCGCCGTTTGCCTTGGCTTCTTTGGGGACCCGATGCAGCAGATCTATCAGCGCGGCACGGGGGAGATTTTGCCCGAGTCAGCATGGAAGCGGATTGATAAGCCGGAAAACTTTCGCAGTTCGAACAAGGTACTCGGTGTGATCAACCAAGTTCGCTCAAAGGCCGACGGCTTGGTCCAAGTGCCCGGCCGACCCATGGACGAGCGAGTGGAGGGCGAATGCTTTTTCTTCGTCCTTCCGGCCGACGATCAACGAAGCGGGCGCCTCGAGCACGTACGTGTCTGGCTGGAGCGGCACAGCAACGCCGGTAGTTGGTCCGCGGACTCAGCCGACGACGGACAAGGTGCCAAGATCCTCATGATCGTGCATCGAATGGTCGCCAAGCGCATGGGCTTCGAGCATCTCTATGCTGCATTCCATGACAGTAATTCGACTAGCCTGAAGCAGGCATTCGAGGAGGGAAGTGCCTGGCCGCTTCGACCGTTCGAAGACACCATCATTCCTCTCTGTGAAGCCGAGACTGTTGACTCGCCATCTGTGATTGCCGTCCTCCGTGAGCGCAGTGGCATGCTTTCTGGGGACCTTTCTGGCAGAGCTGTGAGATCGAGGTTGGCTGATGCGCGCGACGCTGTCGCAAAACTCCGCGACACCGTGGAAGCCGGCGGCCCCAACTCTGTAGGAACTGCTGTAAGGCTAGCCGTCGAGGCGGGTCTCATCACTGCAGATCCTAGGCTTTTCGCCTATTTGGAACCAGGTGGCCAGCATGCGAACATCGTGCTGGCTGCAGAGACTGTGAAGGCTCTCGACTACTTCATGGCCTGTGACGTTGGTGAGCTAACCGCCTACTTCAAGTACCTTGGGCAACAGTCGCCTTATTCTACGCAACATGGCACCAAGGGCGCGGAGTTCCGCAAGGTCATGGTGGTACTAGATGACGAAGAAGGTAATTACAACCTCTACTCCTACGACAAGCTACTCGGGATCAGGGGACTTTCGGACACTGACAAGAAGAATGTAGCTGCTGGTAAGGATTCGGTCCTGGAACGGACTCGGCGGCTCCTCTATGTGTGCGTGTCACGCGCGGTCGAGTCCCTGGCAGTCGTCGTGTTCGCTGGTGACGTAGCTGCGGCCAAGTTGGCGATCGAGGAGTCAGGGCTCACGCTTGGCGGGAAGGTTCTTACCGATTCCGACATTGCCGATTCCGACATTGCGAGGTAATCAGCAGAGCCCAACCGGCTGTCCGTTGAGCTGGTTGCACCTGATACGGCTGGCGCGAGCCCTGACTCTGTCAGCTCAGCTCAGCTCCAGCACCTTCCGCCCGCAGCGCAGGAACACCCGGCGCTGCGCGCTCGCCCGCGTCAGGTCGTGGGTGCCGAGGATCACCAGCAGGCGCTCGTCGGTGTCGGCGCGGGAGAGCGGTACCGTCCGCCGGTCGCCGTCGGGGCTCTCGATCACCAGGCGCAGGCCGCCCGCCTCGGCGACGCGGCGGACCTGGTTGAGGCTCGGGAGTTCGCCGCTGACCTTCACCAGGAGTTCGCCGAGGGTTGCCGCGCCGTGCCGGGCCGCGTCCACGGCGGGCAGCGGGCCGGCGTCGGAGAAGCGGCGCTGGGAGAAGCGGGCCCGGAAGGCGTCGCGGGCGGCGAGTGCCGCCGGGACGCCGTGCACGGTGGCGGTGACGGCGGCGGCCAGCAGGGTCTTCACCGCCATCGGGTGGCGGCGGCCGTCGGTGGCCTGGGCGAGCAGCAACTCGACTTCCTCGTCCACGAGTTCGGTGAGCAGCCGGAGGTAGTCCGGCAGCAGCCGGTCCGCGCAGGCCATCAGGCGGCCGAACATCTCCCCGGCGGGGAAGGCGAGTCCGACGTAGTTGTTCTTCGACTTGCTCATCTTGGCGCCGGTGCCGTCGGTGCCCTCGATCAGTCCGGTCGCCAGCACCACCTCCGGCTGCTGACCGGCCGAGGTCTGCACCCGGCGGCACATCTGGAGGTTCAACAGCTGGTCCAGGCCGCCGAGTTCGATGTCGGCGACGAGTTCCACCGAGTCCAGCGCCATCACCACGGAGTACACCAGCTCGGCCAGCGTCAGCCCGCTGCCCTCGGCGAGCCTGGTCCGGAAGTCCTCCCGCTGCAACGCCGCCGAGGCGGGCAGACGGGACAGCACCGAGAGGAAGTCCGGCAGCGTCAGCGGCCCCAACCACTCGCTGTTGAACCGGAATTCGGCCTGCTCGAAATCGAAGAACGGACCGACCTGCTGACGGTAGGTCGCGACATTGCGCGTCACGTCCTCGGCGGTCAGCGGCGGCCGCTCCGCACTCCGGCCGGACGGGTCGCCGATCCGGGCCGTGATGTCCCCCACCAGGAACACCACCCGGTGCCCCATCCGCTGCAACCGGCTGGCCAGGATCATCGGCACCGCGTGCCCGAGATGCACCTCCGCGCCGGTCGGGTCGATGCCGTACTTCACCGTCAACATCCGCCCCTGACCGAGCAGTTCGGCCAACTGCTGCGCCCCCGGCAGCACCGCCGCCGCCCGCGCGCCCAGCAGCGCGGCCTGCCGCTGCGGCTCCAGCTGCGAGAGGTCCGCCCGCTGCCGCTCCGCCAACACCTCCAGCAGCTGCCCGAGCGCCGGGCCCTCCCTCAACTCCTCTGCCTTCTCGATCAGTTCACTCATCAGCGCAACGCTGCGGTCGAATGCGGTGGCGGCCATGGCCATCCTCTCGGGGTACAGGAACAACAGACGGACACACCCGCCCCGCACACACGGCACCACCAAACGACGACCGCGAAAGCACCCGCACCCACGCACAAGCGCACACACGCGCACACGCGCACACGCGCACACGCAGGCAGCCGGGCAGGCATTCGCTACAGGTCGTCCAAGAAATCCGGAGGCCCGGCCGCCGTCACTTCAGGCAGGCCGGAGGGCGGTGGGGACCGCCTCTAATATCGCTTCACCACGCGAAACCTCCGGGAACAGGAAGCGGCAGCAGCCCCTCGGCTCCACCGCAGCCCCCATCCTGCCCTATCCGCACCCCCGCCCGCACCTCCTTTTTCCCTGGTCACCCGCCGCCTCCGGATCACCACCCCCACGGAATGCCCCGCCGGAGGCCGTCTCCCGCCCGCCGCGCGTCGTGTCTTGGCAGGCTCCCGGACCCCTGCCATCGTGGGCGCATCATCTGCTTGTCGGTTCGTCACCGAAGGATGGATGCCCATGACTGCACCGGTGCTGACGGTGGACCAGGTGGTCGACCGGATGACGGAGATCTCGGCAGAACTGCCCGCCGCGGACGGGGTCGCGGTGTTCAACGCGATGTACCTGACCGTGACCCGCCTGGTCCGTGACCGTCTCGCTGTCGCGTACTTCGACGACCCGTCCACCATGGCGGAGCTCGACGCCGTGTTCGCCGCCCGCTACCTGGCCGCGGTCGATGACGACCGGGCGGGGCGGCGGCCGGCGGCCTGCTGGCGGCCGTTGTTCGAGCTGCGCGCGGCGCCGAACGTTCACCCGCTGCAGTTCGCGCTGGCCGGGATGAACGCCCACATCGAGAACGACCTGCCGCTCGCCGTCCTCGACACCTGCCGAACGACCGGGCACCGGCCGGAGCAGCTGCACGCCGACTACCTGCGGATCAACACCCTGCTCGCCGAGGTGGAGGCCCAGGTCCGCGCCACGCTGCTGCCGCTCCCGGCCGGTGACCCGCTGCTGCACGTCCTCGGCGTGTGGAGCATCGACCAGGCCCGCGACGCCGCCTGGGCGTCCGTGCTGGCGCTCTGGGAGCTGCACCGGCTGCCGCCCGCGTACCGGCTGGTCGCCGACGCGCTGTCGGGGTCGGTCGGCATGGTCGGCCGGGCGCTGCTCACCCCGCTGTCGCCCAACTGACGCTCCCACGACTGACGCTCCCACGGCTGAATCTCCCACGACTGAGTCTCCCCCGACGCGAAAACCGGGCGGACCCCCGTAAAAGGGAGCCCGCCCGGAAGCGGCGGAGTGTCAGGCCCAGCTGGAGTGCAGCGGCTTGCCCTCGGCGTAGCCCGCAGCGCTCTGCACGCCGACGATCGCGTTCCGGTGGAACTCCTCGAGGTCGGCCGCGCCGGCGTAGGTGCAGGAGGAGCGGACGCCGGACACGATCGCGTCGATGAGGTCCTCGACGCCGGGGCGGGTGGGGTCGATGAACATCCGGGAGTGCGAGATGCCCTCCTCGAAGAGCGCCTTGCGGGCGCGGTCGTAGGCGGAGTCGTCGGCGGTGCGGTTGCGCACGGCGCGGGCCGAGGCCATGCCGAAGCTCTCCTTGTACTGGCGGCCGTCGGGGGTGGTCTGCAGGTCGCCGGGGGACTCCATGGTGCCCGCGAACCAGGAGCCGATCATCACATTGGACGCGCCGGCGGCCAGCGCCATCGCCACGTCGCGCGGGTGCCGGACGCCGCCGTCTGCCCAGACGTGCTTGCCGAGCCGGCGCGCCTCCTCGGCGCACTCCAGGACGGCGGAGAACTGCGGCCGGCCGACGCCGGTCATCATCCGGGTGGTGCACATCGCGCCGGGGCCGACACCGACCTTGAGGATGTCCGCGCCGGCCTCGACCAGGTCGCGCACGCCGGCCGCGGAGACCACGTTGCCGGCCACGATCGGGACCTGCGGGTCGAGTGCCCGCACGGCGCGCAGCGCGCTGATCATCGATTCCTGGTGCCCGTGCGCGGTGTCCACCACCAGCACGTCGGCGCCGGCTTCCAGCAGGGCCTTGGCGCGGCCGGCGACGTCGCCGTTGATGCCGACGGTGGCGGCGATCCGCAGGCGGCCGGAGGCGTCCACGGCGGGGGTGTAGAGGGTGGCGCGCAGCGCGTTCTTGCGGGTGAGTATGCCGACCAGGGTGCCGTCGGGGGCGACCACGGGGGCGAGCTTGCGGTGCGCCTCGTTGAGGTGGTCGAAGGCGGCACGCGGGTCGATGTCCCGGTCGAGCAGCAGCAGGTCGCGGGACATCACCTCGGACAGGCTGGTGAACCGGTCCACGCCCTGGCAGTCGCCCTCGGTGACCACGCCGACGGGCCGGCCGCCCTCGACCACGACCACCGCGCCGTGCGCGCGCTTGGGCATCAGCGCCAGGGCGTCGGCGACGGTGTCGCCGGGGGCGAGGGCGAGCGCGGTGTCGTGCACCAGGTGACGCTGCTTGACCCAGCCGATCACCTCGGCGACGACCTCGATCGGGACGTCCTGCGGGATGGCGACCAGTCCGCCGCGGCGGGCGACGGTCTCGGCCATCCGGCGTCCGGCGATCGCGGTCATGTTGGCGACCACCAGCGGGATGGTGGTGCCGGTGCCGTCGTGGGAGGAGAGGTCGACACCCTGCCGGGAGCCCACGGCGGAACGGCTGGGGACCATGAAGACGTCGTCGTACGTCAAGTCGTACGCGGGCTTGAGGTCATTCAGGAAGCGCATGAAGGGGCTCTCTGGCTGGGGAGGAACGTTTCAGCAGGGGCGCGATGGAGCTGTGCCGTCAAACGCACCGGGCGCGCCGCACCCAGCGTTCAATCCTCACTGATTCCCCGGTCGGGGGCCAGCTCACACGGGAATCCTGAAGATCGGCACAAGCGGACGGCCACCGTTCCACAAGCGGCTTGGAGGAAGCTACAAGAGCGTGGCGGCGAGCCGGCGGCCCTCCGCCAGGAAAGCCGTGGTCGCCGACAGATCGCCCAGGTCGGCGAGGGTGCGGGCGGCACCGAACGGGGCGTTCCAGAACGCGCCGCTGCGGGGCGTCGGCAGGCCGACGTACGCGTACGGCTCGGCCAGGAAATCGTCTCCGGGCGAGAGGCCGTAGTTCACCTCGTCCACCGTCACCGCCAGATCGAAGTGCTCCGGCCACAACACCGGGTCGGCCTGCGCGAACAGCGCCCGCAACGCGGCGTCGCCGTGCGCGAAGCAGGCGGCGACGGCCTCCGCACCCGCCGCGTCCAACTCCAGCCGCTGGTCGAGGGCCACCCCCGAGCCGTCCCGGTACAGGCCCTCCGGACGGCCCGGCACAATCCCGACGGCCGCCCCGAGCTCCGCGCAGCTCCGCCCGGGAATGTCCAACGCCCGCCCGGCACTGAGCAGTTGAGCACCACTGACCCGCAACCTGGGCTCGAACCGGGTGGCGAACCCGCCCGGATAGGCACGCAGGCGCACCGTCCCCGCGGCCCGGTACTGCGGGCCGGCCAGCAGGTGCTCGGCCACCGCGTGCAGTGCGGTGCGGGCCTCGGCGAACCGCTGCGCGTCCATACCGCCATCCTCGCGCTCGAGCCCGACCGGGGCCAGGGGCGACGACGGCAGGCGCTGCCGGCCCCGGTGGCGACGGCGGCAGGTGCCGCTCAGGCTCCCAGATAGCGCAGGACGGCCAGGACGCGGCGGCTGTAACCGGCGGTGCGGGGGAGGTCGAGCTTGTCGAAGAGGGCGTTCAGGTGCTTCTCGACGGCGCTCAGCGAGAGATGCAGGCGGGCGGCGATCGCGGTGTTGGTGTGGCCCTCGGCGAGGGCCTCCAGAACGGTGCGTTCACGGGGGGTGAGGCGGGCCAGGGGGTCGGCGTGTTCGGTGCGGACCACCAGGCGGCGCACCACCTCGGGGTCGATCACCGTGCCGCCCGAGCCGACCCGGGTGAGGGCGTCGAGGAACTCGTCCACCTCGGCCACCCGGTCCTTGAGCAGGTAGCCGACCCGTTCCGCGCCGGACGCCAACAGCTGGGCGGCGTAACCGCGTTCGATGTGCTGGGAGAGCACCAGCACACCGACCTCGGGCCGGCTCTCGCGGATCCGCACCGCGGCCCGCACCCCTTCGTCGGTGTGGGTGGGCGGCATCCGGATGTCGACCACCACGACGTCCGGCGGGTCCGCGTCCACCGCGGCGAGCAGGGCCTCGGCGTCGCCGACGGCGGCCAGCACCCGGTGGCCCTCCTCGGCGAGCAGGCGGACCAGGCCCTCCCGCAGCAGGGTCGAATCCTCGGCGACGATCACCCGCATGACAGCTCCGCAGTGACGACGGTGGGGCCCCCGGCGGGGCTGTGGACGGACAGGGTCCCGTCGAGCGCGGCGAGCCGGCCGCGCAGCCCCGACAGGCCGCCGCCCGCCGGGTCCGCGCCGCCCCGCCCGTCGTCCTCGACCCGGACGGTGAGCCGCGCACCGTCCCGCTCGACCAGAACCTCGACGGTGTCGGCGGCGGAGTGCTTGGCGGCGTTGGTGACGCACTCGCTGACCACGAAGTACGCGGCGGTGAGCACCGGTTGGGGCAGCGCGCCGGCCGCCCGGCAGTGCACCCGCAACGGGATCGGGCAGCGCTCGGCGAGGCCGGCCAGCGCCTCGTCCAGGCCGAGGCTGTCCAGCGCGGACGGGTAGACCCGCCAGGCGACCTCGCGCAGTTCGGTGAGCACCTCGGCGGCCTCCCGGTGCGCCTGGCGCAGCAGTTCGTCGGTGCGCTGCGGGTCGGCTCCGCGCCGGGCCCGGCCGAGCAGCAGCCGCAGCGCGACCAGCCGCTGCTGGACGCCGTCGTGCAGGTCGCGTTCGATCCTGCGGCGCTCGGCGTCCACGGCGTGCAGCACGGCGGCCCGACTGTCGGCGAGTTCGGCGATCCGGTGGCGCAGCAGCTCGGCCTCGGACGGGCCGAAGCAGTCCCGGGCCAGCCGGGCGTCCAGGTCGGCCAGCGAGGCCAGGCCCTGAACGGAGAGGAACAGCAGGACGCCACCGAGCAACACCTGGCCCAGCAGGTCGGCCACGCTCAGGGTGCCGCGCAGCGCGCCCGCCGCGAGCAGCACCACCAGGACGGCGCCGAACCCGATCAGCCCGAGCACCAGCCCCGCGACCAGCCCGGCACCGGTGCGACGGGCCAGGTACCGCAGCAGCTCGCGGTCGCCGGCCCGGTAGTGAGCGGGGAACCGGTCGCCGAACCAGACGGCCCGGCGAGCCCGTTCGACGGCCGCCAGCCGGGCAGCCCCCGCCTGCAACGCGGCCCGCGCCCGCGGCCCGGTGCCCGGCCAGGGCAGCAGCGGACCCAGCAGCGCACCCGCCAGCACCAGGTACAACGCGGCGGGCGGCGCGGTCAGCGCACCCAGCAGCCCACCGAGAGCGCGGCGCGGCCAGGGCGGCGCGGTGGTGTCCCCCGCCACGATCGGTCCCTCCCCCATGGACGAGAGCCTACTGTCCACCATGATCACCCCATCCCGACAGGCCCCCACGGGCCCCATGTCCCCGCCGACCGCCGCAGGCGTCAGCGGGCCCGGCGGTGGCGGGCGTCGCGGCCGCGCAGGCGCAGGCCCAGGTAGCCGGCTGTCGCGATCAGGGCGAGCACCAGCACGACCTTGGAGAAGATGCCGACGTAGCCCTCGACCACGTCCCAGCGGTCGCCGAGCAGGTAGCCGGCCAGGATCAGCACACTGTTCCAGGCGAGGCTGCCGATGGCGGTGAGAGCGGTGAAGCGGGCCAGGGCCATCCGTTCGACACCGGCGGGCACCGAGATCAGGCTGCGGAAGATCGGGACCATCCGGCCGAACAGCACCGCCTTGGTGCCGTGCCGGGCGAACCAGGCCTCGGTGCGCTCCAGGTCGGAGACCTTGACCAGGGGCAGCCGGGCCCAGATGGCGTGCATCCGGTCACGGCCGAAGACCGCGCCCAGCAGGTACAGGGCGAGCGCGCCGGCCACCGAACCGGCCGTGGTCCAGCCGAGGGCGGACAGCAGGCTGAGGGTGCCGCGACCGGCCGCGAAGCCGGTGAGCGGGAGGATCACCTCGCTGGGCAGTGGCGGGAACAGGTTCTCCAGGGCGATGGCGAGTCCGGCGCCGGGCCCGCCGAGCGTGTCGACCAGACCGGCCGCCCAGCCCGCGACGCCCTCGGTGGGTGCCTGCTCGGTCGCCGGGGAAGCGGTCGCCAGGGAGGCGGTCGCCAAGGAGGCGGTCGCCAGGGAAATGAGCTGCATGGCCGGGTTCTCCTCAGGGGCGAGTGGGTCCACGGGCCGTTCGCCCGGGATCGCCACTCATCCTGGAATCCGCAGCTCAGCGGCGGTACGCGGTTTCCCACCCACTCCGGTTACGGGTTTCCGCACCCGGAAACCCCCGAAATGCCCCGGACATGCCGCGGCCCCCTGCGGAACGAATCCACAGGGGGCCGAAGAGCAAAAGGGAGGCTGAATTAGTAGCCCCGCCAGTAGGCGCCGTAGCCACGGGCGGCGGCCATGTTGTCCATGCTGCCGTAGCGGGCGTCGCAGTAGCGCGAGCTGGCGATCAGGTTGTCAACGGGGTTCCGGATGTCGGTGTGGCCGGGCAGTGCGTAGGCACGGAAGGTCGGCTCGATCATCTGGGTCAGGCCGATCGAAGGGGTGCCCTTCTTGGCGTTGATGTCCCAGTTGTTGACGGCGTTCGGGTTGCCGGAGGACTCGGCGATCGCCGCGGCGTGCATCGCCTTCGCGGACGGGACGGGCTTGCCGGCGGCGGCCAGCACGTCGCGGGCCTCGGCGATCCAGCCGTCCAGGTTGTTCGCGTAGGTCGGCTTGGCCGGCGCGGGGGCGGGCGCGGGCTCCGGCGCGGGGGCCGGGGCCGGGGCGGGAGCCGGAGCCGGGGCGGGCTCGGGCTGCGGCGCGGGGGCGGGCTCGGGCTGCGGCTGCGCGGCCGGCTGCTGGTCCTGCGGCTGAGCGGCCGGCTGCTGGTCCTGCGGCTGAGCGGCCGGCTGCTGCTGATCCTGCGGCTGCGGCTGCGCGGCCGGCTGCTGCTGCTCGGCGGGCTGCTGCTGCGGCTGCTGGTCCTGCGGCTGCTGCTGGGCGTTCTGGCCGTCGGTGGCGACCGCGGCGGTCTCGGCGCGGGCGGGCGACGGGTCGGCGAACGCCTGGGTCGCGGGCAGCAGGGCGCCGACGGCGATGGCGCCGGCCAGGCCAACGCCGAGGAAGGCGTCGGGCATCCGGTGGTGGCCCATCCGGATCTGGCGGATCTGCGGGAGTCGGCCCAGGTTGTTCTTGATGCGTCGCATGTCGAGTACCTCCGAGAGTCGTGTTCCAGGTCACGCCGCACCCGGTTCGGACAAGGGGGGACCTCCGCAGCACTGCGGGGTTCCTCGGCCCGGGACGGCCGGCCCGGCGGCTCGTGCTCACCGGGGACGCTGCGCCGCGTGGATCGCGGTCTGCTGCGCCATGAAGCCCCGTGAGCGTCGGATCGGCTCGGGGCACAACCACGACCTTGCCCGAGCGCCCAACCCGGCGGCAAACAGGCCGAAATGGGACATCCCTGGCCTGCCGACCGGCCTGCTTCCCTTGTGCGCCAAGGGAATTGGCGCCCTGTCGAGGCCGGTTTTCCCAGCTTCCTATGAGGAGCCTCACAGGCGGCTCCCAGGAAGCGCCAACCCCGCCCCGCGCCACGGAATTTGGGCCGGAGCCCAGTCGCGCCAAGGGCTCCGCGCCACCGCTGGGCCACCCCTCACCCGCCCGGACCGGCCGGCCCCTGTGACCCCGGCCACCGCCCGTCCGCTGTGACCCGGCTCTCGCCCCGCACACCCACCGCAGCCGCCTCGCCACCCGGCGCGCCCGGGCTGTGACGCGGGCCACCGACAGCCCCGCCCAACACCCGCGCCTGACTGTGGCCCAGACCACCCGACCCCACCGAACCCCCGCCGCCTGGCCGTGACCCAGACCACCCGACCCCACCGAACCCCCGCCGCCTGGCCGTGACCCAGACCACCCGACCCCACCGAACCCCCGCCGCCTGGCCGTGACCCAGACCACCCGACCCCACCGAACCCCCGCCGCCTGGCTGTGACGGGGGCCACCGCCGACCCCGGCGAACGACCGTTCGGGCATGCCTGGTTGACTGCGGCGGGAGGTCGAGTGGAGGCGTTGGTCGCGGCGTTCGCGCCGATCTGGGTGCTGACGGCGGTCGGCTGGCTGGCCGGACGGACCGGGCTGCTGGGCGCGGACGCCGAGGCGGTGCTCGGCCGGTTCGTGTTCCACGTGGCGATGCCGGCCGCGCTGTTCACCGTGGTCGCCCGCACCGATCTGGCGGGGTTCGCCAACACCTCGATGCTGGCGTTCGCCGCCGGAACGCTGGCCGCCTCGCTGCTCGGCCTGCTCGCGGGCCGCCGGCTGTTCGAGCGCACGCCCGCCGAGCGGACCGTGGCGGTGATGGCGGCGGGCTACGTGAACTCCGGCAACCTCGGCATCCCGGTGGCCGCGCAGGTGCTCGGCGACGCGTCCTTCGTCGCGCCGGTGCTGCTGTTCCAGGTGCTGCTGGTGACGCCCGTCATGCTGGCCCTGCTGGACTCCGCCACCGGATCCGCCGCCCACCTGGCCGAGCGGCTGCGGCGCCTGGCGCTGCTGCCGCTGCGCAACCCGGTGATCCTCGGTGCGGGGCTGGGCGCGGTGTTCTCGGCGGCCCACTGGCGGCTGCCGGGCCCGCTGGCGCACTCGGCGGAGCTGCTGGGCGGCGCGGCCGTCCCTGCGGCGCTGGTCACCCTCGGCCTGTCCCTGTACACCCCGCCCGGCGCGGCGGCGCAGCGCCCGGACCGCGCCGAGCTGGCCGTCACGGTGCTGCTGAAGACTGTCGGCCAGCCGCTGGCCGCGCTGGCGGTGGGCGCGCTGCTGCTGCACCTGTCGGGGCCACAGCTGCTGGCGGTGGTGCTGCTGTCGGCGCTGCCGACCGCGCAGAACGTGTACGTGTACGCGCGGCTGTACGGGGCGGCGCCGGTGCTGGCGCGTTCCTCTGTACTGGTGTCCACGGTGCTGTCGATGTTCACGCTGTCGGGCATCGCCTGGGCGCTGGGCGGGCGTTGAGGTTCGGCCGGCTGTGCGGCAGGTCACAGGCTTCGCCCCGGCCGGGCCCGCTCACGTAGAGTTCGCCGGTACCCATGGGGAGATTGAGGAAGCATCCGCAGTGACGAACGCGCAGACCGAGCCGGGCAGCACCCCGGTCGAGGACGACATCGACTACGGCAAGGGCATCGACCCTGAGCGCCTTGAGCTGTGCCTGAGCGTGATCGCCGAGCTGGACGAGATCCACGTGGACCACCCGGACGCGATCCGGGTCCGGATGGCCGTCGGCGGGATCTTCCGCACCCTGAAGCAGCGCCGCCGCCAGGAGACCCGGGCCCGCAAGACCGCCAACGACCGTGCGGTGACGTCCAGGACCGCGACCGGCGCGCCCGGCCGGATCGACGACGAGACGGCGGGCGTGTTCGGTCTGAGCACCGAGACCACCACCGAGCTGGCGGGCATCCTGGAGCGGGCCCGCTCCTGCTACATGTGCAAGCAGCGGTACACCGAGGTGGACGCCTTCTACCACCAGCTGTGCCGCAACTGCGCCGCCCTCAGCCGGCAGCGGCGGACGGCGCGCGCCGACCTGACCGGCAAGCGCGCGCTGCTCACCGGCGGCCGCGCCAAGATCGGCATGTACATCGCGCTGTGCCTGCTGCGCGACGGCGCGCACACCACCATCACCACCCGCTTCCCGAACGACGCGATCCGCCGCTTCTCGGCGATGCCGGACAGCGCCGAGTGGATCCACCGCCTGAAGGTGATCGGCATCGACCTGCGCGACCCGGCGCAGGTGATGGCGCTGGCCGACGAGGTCGCCGCGGACGGCCCGCTGGACATCCTGATCAACAACGCCGCGCAGACCGTGCGCCGCTCCCCCGCCGCGTACCGGGAGCTGATCGCCGCCGAGTCGGCGCCGCTGCCCGCCGGTGCGCTGCCCGCTTCCACGGTGATCGGCCGGTACGGTTCGGGCGCGGTGGACGTGCCGGCGCTGCCCGGGCAGAGCCGCACCGAGCAGCCCGCGGTGAGCGCCGAGGAGGTCACCTCGCTGGCGCTGGTGACGGGTTCGGCCTCGCCGGAGCGGATCGCGGCGGGCACCGCGATCGACGCGGGCGGCCTGGTGCCGGACCTGGCGGACACCAACAGCTGGGTGCAGACCGTCTCCGAGGTCGGCCCGATCGAGCTGCTGGAGGTGCAACTGTGCAACTCCACCGCCCCGTTCATCCTGATCAGCCAGCTGCGCCCGGCGATGGCCGCGTCCAAGGCGCGCCGCAAGTACGTGGTGAACGTGTCCGCGATGGAGGGTGTGTTCGACCGCGGTTACAAGGGTGCCGGTCACCCGCACACCAACATGGCGAAGGCCGCGCTGAACATGCTGACCCGCACCAGCGCGCAGGAGATGTTCGAGACCGACGGCATCCTGATGACCGCGGTGGACACCGGCTGGATCACCGACGAGCGCCCGCACCCGGACAAGATGCGCCTGCACGAGGAGGGCTTCCACGCCCCGCTCGACCTGGTGGACGGCGCGGCCCGGGTGTACGACCCGATCGTCCGCGGCGAGCTGGGCGAGGACCTGTACGGTTGCTTCCTGAAGGACTACCAGAAGGGCAAGTGGTGACGGACGTTCAGCTCCCCGGCGTCGAACTCCCCCTCGGCCCGCACCCGTTGCCGCCGCTGGTGGGCGCGGGCGTGATCGTGCCGACCGGGGACGGGCGGGTGCTGATCGGGCGGCGCACCACGGCCGGCGAGCCGCCGACCTGGAGCCTGCCGGGCGGCAAGGTCGACCATCCCGGCGAGTCGTTCGAGCAGGCCGCGGCACGGGAGTTGGCCGAGGAGACCGGCATTGTGCTGCCCGCCGAGCAGATGCGGGTGCTGGCGGTGCTGCTCGACCACGAGCTGGGCCGCACCCGGGTGACAGCGGCGGTGCTGGCCCCGCCGAGCCTCGCGGAGGCGCTGGTCACCGAGCCGCACGCGTGCGCCGGTTGGGAGCGCTTCCCGGTGGACGCGCTCCCCGAGCCGATGTTCTACCCGTCCGCCCAGGTGCTGGCCGCCTGGCTGCCCAACCACCCGGCCCCGGGCGGCACTTGGCGCTACGCGGCGGCGGGCGGCGTCGCCGGGCACGGCGCCCGGTCATAAAAGACATGTCATCGGCCCCGGTAACGTGAGGACCTCCTGACCATGCGCCCCACGATCCGTATCGACGACTGGCTGAGGCTCCAGAAGAAGTCGGACGACCCCGCCGCCACGGTCTTCGTCTTCCACCACGCGGGCGGGTCGTCGGCCCCCTACCGCCCGATCACCGATCGGCTGCCGGCCGAGTGGGACGTGGTGTTCGTCGATCTCCCCGGCCGCGGTCACAACGGCCGGGCGAAGCCGCTGACCCGAATGGCCGAGGTGGTGGCGCAGTTGGTCCCCCGGGTGGTCTCGGTGACCGACGGCCCCCGGGTCTTCTTCGGCCACAGCATGGGTGCGGCGATCGCCCACGGTGTCGCCGCGGGAACGCCTGCCGGGCAGCGGCCGGTGTGGCTCGGCCTGTCGGGTGCCGGGCCGCGCCGCGCGAGCGCCGCCCCCGACCGTCCCGCCTCCCCGCACCTCGACCGTGGGCGGATCATCGGCCTGCTCCGGCAGCTCGGCGGTACGCCGGAGGCCGTGTTCGAGAACCGCGAGCTGCTGGAGTACGCGGTGACGCTGCTCCACGCCGACCTCCTCACGCTGGCCGACTGCACCGCCCCGGCCGCCCAACTCGCCTCCCCGATCAGCGTGTTCGGCGGTGCGGAGGACGCCACCGCCCCGGTGGCGGAGCTGCGCGGGTGGGAGGCGTTCACCGACGCTGCGCTGCGCCTGCACCGGTGGCCGGGCGGCCACTTCTACCTGTTCGACCACCCGGCGGCCCTGGCCGCCCGGATGGCCGAGGACATCGCCGACGCCCTGAACGGCCGCTCCGGTCCGGCTCCGGAGCAGGTCGCATCCACCCGGGTGTGAGCGAAACCGGACCGGCGCGGCAACCCTGAACCTGTCGCCCCGGCCACAGCGCACGGCGGACCGAGTGGAGCCCCGGCGGCCTCCGGGCCGGTGGGGGCTCTCCCAAGTCGAAGTCCACCCGGCCGAGATGGTGCGGGTACGTATGGTGTGCATGCGCATGGTACGGCTTTCCGAGCCCCGGCGCCGGGCCTCCCGAACGGCGGGGCCCGGGCTCGTTTCCCGCCCTCGGCCGATCCCATCTTGCCGCGCGGCGGCGACAGTTCGTCCACCGTCGCACCCAACCCGACCTGCGGCAAAGGCCGTTCACCGCTTCCCCCCGCCGCATCCGGAAGGGTCCCCGACCGGCCGCGCCACCATGATCGCCGGCCGGGGCGCGCATCGCGGCCAGGTACCGGTTCGCCGACAATGCGGGAAACACCGGGGTTTGGCAGGTGGTCCGAGGCGTGCGGTATGTGTATCGTCGCAATGCGCTATCAGGGACATACGCGGGCAGCAGCTGGGGGCGGGCAATGGCTGTGCAACTACCACCGGGACTCAACGCCGTAGTCGGCATGCTGGGCGTGCGTTTCCCAGGTGCCAATGAAGACGAACTCAACCGACTGGCGAACCAGTTGGAGAAGTTCGCCAGTGCTCTGGACTCCGCCCAGATGGCGGCCGACAAGGCGCTGACAATGCTTCACGAGGTATACAAGGGCGCCTCCGCCGACAAGCTGTCGGAACTGTGGAGCACCATCACCAAGTACTCGAAGGTCATCGTCGAGGCCTGCCAGACGATAGCCAAGGTGCTGCATGCGGCCGCCGTGGTGATCGAGGTGGCGAAGACCCAGTCGATCGTCCAACTCTTCTCCATCCAGGCGAGCTTGGCCGCGGCCTCCTCGACCGGGCCGTGGAGCACCGCGGCGATCCTGCGGCTCGGCCGCGAACTGATGAACCGGCTGCTGTCCGAGGCGGTCGCCCGGCTCGGCCAGACCCTGCTGCGCCCGATCGAGGACATGATCGTCAAGGCGGGGCAGCAGATCGTTCCGACCCCGGCCCACAACTCCAACGGCCAGGGCTTCAACATCGACCTGGCCCAGGTCGCCACCTGCGCGGCCGATCTGCGCCGCGGCGCGGACGACATCGAGTCGCACGGCCTGGACTTCAAGCGGATCGTCTCGGGCCTGAAGATGGGCGAGTCCGGCGACCCGTTCGGCCGGCTCGTGATCCAGGTCGCCGAGAAGATCCTGCAGACCATCGCCGAGGACGTGCTCAAGCGGATCCTCGCCTCGTTCCGGGACACCGCGGGCAAGATGGACAAGCTGGCGGGCAACCTCAGCGAGAACGAGGAGAGCAACCAGACCTCGCTGAACAGCATCGCCTCCCTGGTGGCGAACCCGCTCAGCCCCAACTCCGCGGTCGGCACCGGGATCAACTCGGTCGGCGGCTCGCGGATCGGCGGGGGCGGCGGCTCGTCCGACGCCGGGCTCGCCGCGTTCACCTCGCTGATGCCCAAGCTCGGCCCGGTCGGCAGCGGGAGCTCGCGCGGCGGCAGCGGCGGCAGCGGGCTCGACATGCTGGGCCTGAAGGGGCCGAACCTGGGCGCCATCGGCTCCGGCGGCCACGGTGGCGGTGCGGGCGGAGCGGGCGGCGGCGCGGGCGGTGCCGGCTCCCCGGGTTCGTCCGGGGGCGTGGCGGGCGGCTTCGCCACCCGGCTCAACATCCCCGGCGCCTCCGGCTCCAAGAACGGCAACATGCGCCTGGGCACCGGCCTGGACAACGGCCACGACGGCCCGTCCCACGTCAGCGGCAGCGGCTCGGGCGGCAGCGGCGGCACCGGCACCAGCACCGCCGGCCTGGCCGGCCGCCCGATGGCCGGCGGCATGATGGGCATGCCCATGGCCGGCGGCTACGGCCCGGTCGGCGGCGGCAGCGGCATTCGCGGCGCCCAGCGCCGCACCGGCCAGGTCAGCAGCGACAGCGCCGGCGGTGGCGGCGCGAACGGCGAGAACCCCGCCGACGGCGTCATCGCCGACCCGAGCGCGGCCGCTGCGGGCATGCACTCCTCCCTGCAACTCGGCCGCGTCGCCCCGGTCCGCAAGGAGCCCACCGAGGAACGCGCCGAGCGCGACGACCGCTACGACGACGACTTCGACGCCGACCTCTCCGACCTCCCGGACTTCACCGAGTTCAGCGACCCCGTCTAACCCCGCACCACCCCAAGGGCCCCGGCCCGGGCCACCGCCCGCGCCGGGGCCTTCGGCATGCCGCCAACGGCCGTTGACGCCCGGCCAGGCCCCACCGCCCCACGCCTCTCGCCCGCGCCACCCCCGCCCCAAGCGCCCCTCCACTTCCCACGCCCCCCGCACTCCCCCCGCGCCACCCCCACCCCAAGCACCCCTCCGCTTCCACTTCCCCACCCCTGGTGTTTCCTCCGTACCACTTCCCTTGAATTGACCGTGAACGGTAAACTTTTCCCCTTGGTGGTGTGGACCACGAACGAAGCCGGTGGCTAGGGTCGATTCCGGCCCGCACCCTCAGACCTGCGACGGGACATGTCCGTGACCGACACTCTGGCGGCACCCGACGCCGACGGCGCCCGCTACGAAGCCGACCGGCTCGACGCGACCGCCGCCTGGGTCGCCCGGCACCGTCCGCCCGGCAGCGGGGCGCTGGCCGAACTCGGCGCCCGCGACGGCGCGCTGACCGGCCGCCTGCTCAGGGCGGGCTACACCGTGCACGCCGCCGAACCCGACCCGGCACTGCGCCAGCGCCTGCTGTCCGCGTTCGGTCGCCGCACCCGCCTGCGCCTGAGCGCAGCCGATCTCGCCGCCCCGCCGCCGGTGCGCCGCCGTTTCGGGGCCGTGCTGCTGATCGAGGCCTTACAGGCAGGCGAGGACCTGGAGTTGCTGCACGCCCTGCCCACCGACCTGCTGTTCGTCGCGCTCGCCCCGTCGGCCCTCGATGTCTGCTTGCGCCCCTGGATCTCCGCCCAGCAGGGCTGGCTGCTGGTCGAGGAGATCGATCTCGCGGCCCCGCGCGCCGCCACCCGCCGCCCGGCCCCGGGCAGTCGCGGCATCCTGCTGCGCCGCGCGGGCTGACGGCACGCCGACGTGCGCGGCCACGCGGGTATCGCAGCCACGCTGGTACCGCAGCCGCGCGCGGAGTCCCGGCGGGTCACCGCGCCGCCGGTCCGCGAGAAAGGCGCCGGGCACGCCAACGATGCAGCCACGTCCGGGAGTTGCCGGGCCCAACAGCAGCACGTCGCTGCGACGACCTGAGGCAGCCCCACCGCGAGTCCTAGGCTGACGCCATGTCACCTCTCGGAACGACCGCGTACACCGACCGCGCCGCTCTCCCCGAACCTGTGCTCCGGGCCGTCGAGTTGGCCGAGCGGCTGGGCTTCGCACAGTCCTGCCGCCCGGAGCAGGGGCGGCTGCTCCAGGCGCTGGCCGCCGGTGCGGCGGGCCGGATCGGCGAGACGGGGACCGGCTGCGGTGTCGGTCTGGGATGGCTGCTGGCCGGGCGGCGGCCGGGGGTGCGGGTGGTGAGCGTGGAGCGGGAGGCCGAACGCGTGGTGGCGGTACGGGAGTTGTTCGCCGGCGTGCCCGACCTGGAGATCGTGCACGGTGATTGGACGGCCATCGCGCCGCACGGCCCGTTCGACCTGCTGGTCCTGGACGGGGGCGGCAACGGCAAGCAGTCCCAGCCCGCTGACCCGGATCTCCTGCTGACCCCGGCGGGCACCCTGGTGGTCGACGACCTGACGCCGCTCACCGCCTGGCCGCCGACCCACCAGGGCCGCCCGGACACCGGCCGCACCGCCTGGTACGGCCACCCGTCCCTGCTCACCACCGAGGTCCGGCTCGCCCCGGACCTCGCCACCCTGCTGGCCACCCGCCGCCCCCGACCGGCCGGCGATCAGTAGCCGATGGCCTCCTGGACCAGCAGCACGATGCCGTCGGTGAACCGGGTCGGGGCGTTGAACACCACCAGCTGGTTGACGGCGCTGGGCATCCCGTAGGCGGCCTCGGTGCGGGCGCTCTCCAGCGGGAGGGCGTGCTCCTCCAGGCGGCGCAGCGCGGTGGGCAGGTCGGGGACGATCTTCTGGGCGCCGATGATCCAGATGGCGCGGCCGGCGCCGCCGGTGTTGGCGGGCAGTTGGCTGCCGCTGCCGGAGGCGACGACCAGGGAGCCGGTCTCGGTGAGCGCGGCGACGCTGCCGATGACCACGTCGGGGGTGGCGAGCAGGTGCCGGATCTCCTCGGCCTCGCTCTCCCGGTCCATGGTCAGGACGCGCGGCTTGACGGCCCGGGGGTACCGGTCGCTGTTGAGGTCCTCGTCGATGCCGGACAGCCGGAGCGTCTCGCTGGCCGTGGTGAACACGCCGGACTTCTCCGGGACGAGTTCTCGGACCCGGGCGCGGGCGGCTTCGGCGTCCGCCAGGATCTCGACGGCGAAGCCGCGCGCGGCGAGTGCGTCGGCCGCCCGCTCCAGGCGGTCCGCGCCGACCGGTTCGGTCCAGCGGGCCGCAGGTGCCTCGGTGGCCTGCTCGGGGGCGGATCCGGTGAGCGGGCTGGTGTCCAGGTAGCGGAGCTCGTAGACCCGTTCGGTGAATCGCCAGCCGTCCGGGGTGCGCCGGTAACGGTCGTGGTAGATGGCGTAGTTGAGGCCCTCCAGGCCGTTGCGGGTGCGGGCGATCTCGTGCATGTGGGCGCGGCCGGTGGCGGTGTCGCCGTCGATGGTGATCGCGCCGGGGTGGGTGTTCTGCACGAAGAACACCCACTGTTCCTGGAGCTTCTCGCCGCCGAGGCGGATCTCCTCGGGGCCGGTGAGCTCGATCGGGATGTTGGGCATCCGCAGCACGCCGTCCGCGGTGAACAGCGCGGCGAGGCGGGCACGGTCGCGCATCGTCACCGCGTCGGTGAACTCGGCCTGCAGCGCCTGGATCTCGACGCGATCGGCGATCGCCTGAAACGTGGTCATCGGATTCTCCGTTCGTCTTCCTGCCCAGTACGACAAAGCAGCCGCCCGGAATGTGACGGGACGGCGCGACGTCACATTCCGGCGCCCTGTCCGGTCCTACTGGGAAGGGATGACCACCACCGACAAGGAGACGGACCCGTGCCGAACACCGTGGACCAGCGACCGGACGACGAGCTGGACGCGATCATGGGCGAGCGCCGCCGGCTGACCAACCTGGCGTACCGGCTGCTCGGTTCGCTGGCCGACGCCGAGGACGTCGTGCAGGAGACGTACGCCCGCTGGTACGCGCAGTCGGAGCGGCAGCGGGCCGCGATCGAGTCACCCGGCGGGTGGTTGACGACGGTGGCGGGCCGGATCTGTCTCAATCTGCTGGGCTCGGCGCGGGCCCGCCGGGAGCGCTACGTGGGCCAGTGGATCCCCGAGCCGCTGCCCGCCCACCGGGAGGGGGCGGGCGGGGCGGCGGCCGACCCGGCGGACCGGATCACCCTCGACGAGTCGGTCCACATGGCGTTCCTGGTCGTGCTGGAGTCCATGACCCCGGCGGAGCGGGTCGCGTTCGTGCTGCACGACGTGTTCCAGTACCCGTTCACCGAGGTGGCGGAGGTCCTCGGGCGTTCCCCGGCCGCCTGCCGCCAGTTGGCCACCTCGGCCCGCCGCCGTATCCGCTCCGCACCGGTGCCCGCCACCCCGGCCGGCGCGCAGGCGGGCATCGTGCGGAACTTCAAGCGGGCCTGGGAGAGCCAGGACGTCAGGTCGCTGATGGATCTGCTCGACCCGGACGCCACGGTGATCGCCGACGGCGGCGGCCTGGTCGGCGCCCTGCTGGAGCCGCTCACCGGCCGGGACAACATCGTCCGCGGCTACCTCAGGATGGCCCACCTGATCCCCGCCATGACCTTCCTGGAACGCACCGTCAACGGCCAGCCGGGCCTGATCGCCCAACTCGACGGTGTCACCGTGACGGTGTTCGCGTTCCGGATCGTTGACGACCGGATCACCCACATCTGGGGCGTCCGCAACCCGGAGAAGCTCCACCCGTGGACGGCCTCCGACCGCGGCGCCGGCCCGGAAGGCAGGCCCTAGATTCCGGTCCGGCCGTCCAGCAGTTCGCGGACGATGTCGAGGTGCCCGTTGTGCCGGGCGATCTCCTCGATCAGGTGCAGCAGGATCCACCGCAGGTCCATGTGCACCCCGCCGCGCATCGGGCGGACGGCCCTCTCGTCCAGGTCGTGCTCGGCGACCAGCTTCCGGAACCGGACGGACTGTTCCTCGTACTCCGCGAGCAGCTGCTCCAGCGGCACGTCGACCGCCGTCCGCATCTCGGGGTCGGGGTCCTCCGCGGTGGCCCCGGCCAGCGGCCCCGTGTCCTCCTCGCCGAGGAACACCGCGTGGAGCCACCAGTACTCCACCCATCGCAGGTGGCTGATCAGCCCGCACACCGTCATCAACGGGGAGCCGGGAAGCGGCGAACGCCGGGCGTCCTCCGCGGAGATGCCCTCGCACTTGGCCTTCGCGGTGGCCCGGGCGTAGTCGAGGAAGGTGGTCAGCTGCGTGCGCTCGTCCCAGCTGGGAGGCGTATCGGTTCGCTCAGTCATCGTGCCCAGTCTGCCCGAGCCCTGACGGTCCGTCGACGGGATTCGGCCCGCCCGGCGGGAGCGGTTCGACTCCGGTGCGCACAGGACGGTGCCGGTCAGGGCCACCAGCAGGGCCACGAAGGCGCCGGCCGGGCCGCCTCCGGTACCGGGAGCCGTGCCGGGGGGCGGCCACAACGACGACGCCGCACCCACCGGCCGCCCACCTCAACTGCCGCCCGCGTCACCCGAGTTGCGCGACCCCGCCGTAGCAGCCCGCCTGCGCGTCAGTGACGGGGGCAACCCCGGTGTCGGGCCGCCACCGGGGGCTGGCGACGACGCCGGGCGTGAGCAGGCGCCAGTCCTGGAAGAGCCCGGTGATCTCCGCCCGGGTGCGCGCCTGGAGGTCGGTGCCGGAGCTGCGGTAGACCTGCTCCATCCGGGCGGTGGCCTCGGGGTCGAAGTCGGCGGTGAAGTGGCTGATGACCAGGTAACTCCCCCGCGCGAGACGCGAGATGAACGCCTCGACGACATCGGCCGCGCTCTCGCCGGGGCGGTCGGCGACGAAGTGCAGCAGCGCGACCATGCTGAGCGCGACGGGGCGCTCCAGGTCCAGCGTGCCCGCGGCGGCGTCGAGGATCGCCTCGGCATCGCGGACGTCGCCCTGCACGTACGAGGTGCGCCCCTCGGGGGTGCCCTCCAGCAGCGCCTCGGCGTGCGTCAGGACGATCGGGTCGTTGTCCGCATAGACCACGCGCGCGGCCGCGTTGACGCCCTGGGCGACCTCGTGCAGGTTGGGCGAGGTGGGAATGCCGGTGCCGATGTCCAGGAACTGGTCGATGCCGAGTTCGGCGATGGTCCTGGTGGCACGGCGCATGAACGCCCGGTTGGCGTGCGCGGCGAGCCGGGCGTTGGGGAAGGCGTCCAGCGCGCGGCCGGCGGCCTCCCGGTCGGCGGGGAAGTTGGTCACGCCGCCGAGGTAGTAGTCGTACATCCGGGCCGAATGGGCCTGGTGGATGTTCAGGTTGATGCCGATCTCCGGCGTCTGCTGAGCGGTGTCGTCAGCCATCGCGCGTCCCCCCTGGTCGCTGAGTCCTCGTCAACGCTTCGGTGGCGCGCGGCATGGCGCACCCCCTTGCGCGGAACTCATGAGATCATGCCCGCGGAACAGCCGGGCAACCGGCCGGGTCGCGCCCTGCCGACTGCATGCCCGCCCCGGCCCGGGCCAACCCCCGCCGGGGCCCATCGACCGGGTCCAACCCCTCTCAAGCCCCAACTGGCCGTCCGGCTTTCACTTCTGTGCCCCGGATGTTCGCGGAGTTCCGTTTTCACCACAGGGATCCCGATACGCTGAAATGGTGGTGTGAGGGGGGTGACAATCCCCTCGTCAAGGCATCGGCGTCAGGCGCGGAGGGGGCGCGGGCCGCGATCCGATCGGCGCGGGAGAGGCTCTCCCGCTGGGAGGGGTGACAGTGGACCCGGAGTTCGGATTGGCGGTACCGCAGCGGCGCGATCAGCTGACCTTCGACGCGTTCTGCGAGACCCACGAGCAGGCCTGGCTCGGCGCCGCCCGGGCCTGCCGGCTGTCCGACGAACAGGCCCACGCGGTGGTCGACGCGGTGCGCGACTGGCTGTGGGGCGACTGGCAGATGCTGCTGCGCGAGCCGGCCCCCGCGGCCTCCGCCTGGAAGGTGCTGAAGGACGAGATCGCCAAGGCGGGCCTGACGGCGGCGGACACCGACGGCGAGCACTGGCCCCACGACCAGTGGCGGGTGGCGATCCGAACTGCCATGCACCGCATGCGGATGGAGTTCACCCCGGACCTGAACGGCACCTACGAGGCGATCCTCTCCCTGCCCGAACGCCAGCAGGACGTGATCATCCTCCGCTACGCTCTCGACCTGCGGGACGAGACGGTCGCCGAGTACCTGGGCTCGACCGTGGGGACGGTGCGCTCCAACGCCCGCCACGCCGAGGACCGTCTCAAGGAGAAGCTCGCCCGGAGGAACGCGTGAGTGGCAGATCCACGGCAACCGAAGTGATGCTGGAGCGCAGCCGGGGAGCCGCGCCGGCGCCGCTGCGCCTGGCACACCGTCAGGCCCGGCACGAACTGGCCATGCTGTGCTCGCTGATCCTCGCCAACCCGGCGGCGGCGAGCTCGCTGGCCAAGCTCGTCGACAGCGAGGTCGAACGTCCGGACGGCGCCCTGGTCCTGGGCGTACTGCTGAACCTCGCCGACTACGAGGAGGGCGCCCGCTTCTGGTGGGAGTTCGCGGCCGGCGGCGGCAGCCACCTCGCCGCCTCCTGCCTGTGGTTCCTGCACCAGTCGCGCGGCGAGCCCAGGGACGCGAACTTCTGGCGCCTCCAGGCCGAATCCCTGGCCGAACTCCCGCAACCGGCCTGGCAGTTGATTTCCCAGGACCGCCCGCTGGTGCCTCGCAGCGTCCGTGCCGAGATACTCGCCCGCTGCAAGCAGGGCATGTCCCCGCGCCTGCCTCCGCGCCTGGCGGCCGTCCTCAAGTCCCTCCCGGTGGAGGACGACAACGGTGACTGGCCCGAAATCCCGCACTGGAGCCCCGACGTCGTCCACCACCTCCGCGCGGCCGGCGAGGACAACCCCCGCTGACCGCCCGGTCAGGAGCGGGTGGCCTCGGTGGCGATGCCCTTCAGGACCGCCTCGATGCCGTCGTGGAGGCTGGCGAGGCGGGCGTCCACGAGCATCTCCTCCTGGTCCGGGTTGGCTTCGACGTACTTGTGCAGGGGAGTACGCAGGTTGCCCAGGCGCATGCCGTGGCGCAGGCGGGTGCCGGTGCCCTCGGGGGTCAACTCGTAGTACCAGTTGGCGAAGGCGTCGCCCTGGGCGGTGGCGATGTCCGGCAGGACCGACCAGCCGAAGCGCTCGTTCGGGGTGAGTTCGGTGATCCGGTTGACGGTCTGCCACTGCTGCCCGTCCGGCCGGGCGTTGTGGCCCGCGAAGTGGGCGCCCACGGCGGGCCCCTCCGCGTCCTGGAGCCATTCGGTGCGCTGGAGTTCCGGGCTGAAGCGGGGGGAGGTGGAGATGTCCGTCACCAGCTCCCAGACCCGCTGCGGCGGGGCGGGTATCGTCACCTCGAGCACCACGCCGAATTCGTCGGAGAGTCGCACGGCTGCCTCATTCCTGTTCACGTCGACCGGCCCGGGTTCCGCCGGGCCTCTGCCCCCGCAAGGGTTGCATGTACCGTCAAGACCCCGGGTTCCGGGGCACGATCGGGGCCTGGCCTAAAGTCTGTTACCGTCCCGCCACCCCGAGCAGGGACGCCCGGGGCGAGTGCCGGATGGCGGTGACGAGGCCGCTGCCGACCCCAACGCCAGCAGTGCCGGGCCGGAGCGGCAGGCCGGCCGGTCAGGCCCGGCCCCGGTGTCCGAGCTGGCGCCACAGCGCCAGTTCGGTGGCGCTGGGCGGTAGTTCGGGGCAGAGCCGCTCGGGGTGCCCCGGGCCGGGGTCCTGCTCGTGCGGCACCGGCGCGGGCGGGCCGGGGAACCAGCAGGTGCCGAAGCCGATCAGTGCCCGGCCGAGGCGGCAGCACAGCGAGATCGCCGCGGTCCGGGCCGCCAGGTGCCACCGCATGTCAGGCGGTGGCCGGGCCGAACCAGCGGTTCAGCGCCCCGGCCGGTCCAGGACGGGGGTCCACGCGGTCGCCGGCCCAGGCCAGGTAGCCGTCCGGCCGGACCAGCACCGCGCCGAGGCCGGGGTGACCGGGGAACTCCGCCCGGCTCCAGCGCAGACCGGGACGGCCGGCGACGGCCGCGCGGTGCTCGCCGGCGGGTGTGGCGTCGAGCAGCACCGCCAGCCCGTCGTCGAGGCCGTCCACCGGCAGCAGGTCGGGAGCGAACCGTCCCACCAGCGGGTGGCCGGCGCTGCGGTCGGGGTGGTCGTAGGTGACGTCCAGCGCGTGCAGCATCTCGATCAGCATCCGTTTGGCCTGGGGCACTTCGACCAGGTCGGCGATCAAGTCCCGCACCGCGTCCACCTGAGGGCCGTGGCGCAGCAGCGCGGCCTGGGCCCGGGAGTTGCGCAGGACGCGGGCGGCGGGGGCGTGCCGTTCGGCCGTGTAGCTGTCGAGGAGGTCCTCGGGGGCCGAGCCGCGCACCACCCGGGCCAGCTTCCAGCCGAGGTTGGCGGCGTCCTGGATGCCGAGGTTGACGCCCTGCCCGCCGAACGGCGAGTGGACGTGGGCCGCGTCGCCGGCCAGCAGGACGCGGCCGAAGCGGTAGCTCGTGGCCTGCCGGGCGTTGTCGTTGTACCGGAACGGGGAACCCACCCGGGCGACCGTCACGTCGGCCCCGCCCACCCGGCGCAGCGCCGCCTGCAGTTCCGCCGCGGTCACGGGGGCGCGCCGGTCGGCCGGCGGGCGGTCGAACTCCAGCGCCACCACCTGGCCCGGCACCACGTCGACCATCAGCGCGCCGGCCGGAGTGCGGGTGAAGCCACGCGGCAGCTTCTCCGCGTCGAGCAGCGCGACGTCCTCCCCGCCGACCGCGAACAGGGTCGGACCGGTGCCCGGGAAGTCGAACCCGGCGAGCCGGCGCACCGCGCTCCGGCCCCCGTCCGCGCCCACCAGGTAGCCCGCCCGGATGGTCCGGCCGTCGTCCAGCCGGGCCACCACCCCGTCCGGCCCCGGTTCGACCGCCACCACCGAACGCCCGTGCAGCAGCCCGGCGCCGTGCTGCCGGGCCCGGGCCGCGAACACCTCGCGCAGGACGGTGTACGGCACCGGGAGCAGCGACACGTCGGTGTGTTCCCCGAGTGGGTCGGTCAGCGGCACCATCCCGATGTGCCCCTTGGTCGCGCCGCCGCTGCCGAGCTGGGTGGAGGCGACCTGACCGCCCGCCGCGACCGGCCGCGGACCGGCCGGGGCGAGCGTGGCGGCGGTGCCGATCAGGGTGCGCAGCGCCTGCTCGGCGGCCGCCACGACCGGCCCGTCCAGTCCGCGCAGCGCCAGCGTGCGCATCGTCCGGGTGGTGACCCCGCGCAGCGCGGGGCTGTCGGTGCGGGCCGCCCGGTCGAGCCGCTCGACCACCAGCACGGACGCGCCGGCCAGGCCGAGCTCGGCCGCCAGGAACAGGCCGACCGGGCCGCCCCCGACCACGACCACGTCCGCCTCGGAACAGACATCGGCGTTCACGACTGCACTTCCTTCCTCAGCGGGCGGCGGCCGGCAGCACCGTGTGCAGGTGCTCGGCCAGCGCGGACGGGGTGGGGTGCTCGAATATCCGCGCCAGCGGCAGGTCGACGCCGGTGGCGTCCACCACGCGGCGGCGCAGCTCGAACGCCGTGAACGAGGTGAGGCCGAGTTCGGCGAACGCGGTGTCCACCGGCACCGCGTCGTGCGCGGCGTGCCCGAGCACGAACGCCGTGCTCCGGCGCACCAGCGACAGCAGCGCCTCCCGCCGCTCCGCCGCGGGCAGACCGGCAAGGTGCGCGGCCAGCCGGGTGCCGGACCCGTCGGGGGCCGCGGGGTCGTCGGTGGTCCGGGTCCGGCCGAGCAGGTCGCGCAGCGGGGGCGGTACCGGATGGCCGGCGAACGCGGTGAGCAGACCGGTCAGCGGCAGGTCGGCGACCAGCAGGTCCGCGTCCGGGCCGCTCAGCGCCTCCCGGATCCCGGCCACCGCGTCGGCGGGCCCGGCCCACGCCACGCTCCGGCCGGACGCTCCGGCCGCCCGCCGCGCACCCGCCACCGCGGCGTGTCCGGCCCGCAGCGCCGCCGAGCCGTCCGGGGCGTCCCCGGTCAGCGGCGCGGCGAGCGGGGCGAACAGCGCGAACCGGGCCAGCGGCAGCCCGGCGGTCGCCTCGTGCAGCGCCGACGCGGCCGCGCCGTCGGCATCGACGTCGGCGTCGGCGAGGGCGGACAGGTGCAGCACGTCGGTCAGCGGGTGGTCGGCCGGGACGGCGCCGAGCACTGCGGCCAGCGCGGCCCGGTCGGCCGGGTCGCACGGCCGCACCGTCACCTCGCAGGGGCGCCCACCGCCGGGGGACGGAACGGCCGCTCCCCCGGCCGTCGGCTCCTGGCCGGGCTCCTGGCCGGGCTGCCGGCCGAGCTGCCCGGCGGGCTGTTCCGGGCCGGTCAGCAGCAGGACGTGCGCGGCGCCCCGTTCGACGGCCCAGCGGAGCGCGGCGTCGGTCAGGGCGGCCGGACCGGCGGTGATCAGGACCGTTCCGCCCGGGCGGCCCGTCGGTTCCGGGCCGGGCCCGCTCCGCTCCAGTCGGCGCACCTGCACGCCGGCCGGCCGGATGGCGGCGTGCTCGGGCCCGGCCGGGTCGGCGAGCAGCGCGACCAGCCAGGACAGGGTGCGCGCGGTGGGCTCCTCGGGCAGGTCCACCAGCCCGTACCACGGGACGGGGGCGGTCCGGCGGGCGTCGGCGAGCGACCACAGCCGCCCGGCGGCCGTCCCGCGCTCCGCCGCGTCGGGATCGACGGCGGCCCGGGTCAGGCACCACAGCGGCGCGTCCAGCCCGGCCTCCAGCAGGGCGGCGGAGAGGCGTTCGGTGGCGGCCGGTTCGGCGTCCCCGTCCACGCCCCCGGACGGGGTGCGGCGGGCCGGCAGCGACAGGACGCCGACCGGCGGCGGGCCGGCGGCCACGGTGCGGAGGGCGGCGGGGAGGCCGGGGCCCGCAAGGACGGGGACGGCCTCGGCGCCGCCGGCCCTCAGGGCGGCGAGGACCGCGTCGGAGAACGGGTCGCCGGCGCCGTCGGCCGGGAGGACGGCGAGCCAGCGGCCGGAGAGCAGCGGGACGTCCGGGGCGGGGACGCGTCGCCAGACGGCGCGGTGGGCGGTGCCGTCCTCGGACCGGTCCTGGCCGGGGCCAGCCGGGGTACCGAGGGCGGCGACCAGGTCGGCGAGGGTGGTGGGGCGGTCGTCGGGCAGGCCGGTCAGCCGGGCGAGTTCGGCGGTGTCGGCGCGGTCGAGGGCGGCCCGGAGCCGTTCGGTTCCGGCGCGGGGCGGCGTGCTGGGGGTCAGCCAGTGGTGGTCGCGTTCGAAGGGGTAGGTGGGCAGCTGTGCCGCGGCGGTGGTGGGCGAGGGCGGGTAGGCGGCGTGCCAGTCCACCGCGCCGCCCTCGACGTAGAGCTCGCCGAGGGCGGCGAGCACCGACTCGGGTTCGGGCCGGTCGCGCCGAAGCAGCGGGACGACCACGCGGGGCGCGGCGAGCTCGGCGCCGTCCCCGGCGGCCGGGGGGCGCTGGGCGAGCGCGGCCAGCACGCTGTCCGGTCCGAGTTCGAGGTAGGCGTTGATCCCGGACTCCTGCAGGCTGCGCAGCCCGTCGTGGAAACGGACCGTGCCGCGGGCCTGCTGGACCCAGTAGTCGGGGGTGGTGAGCCACTGGTCGGCGCTGTCGCCGGTGGCGCCGCAGACCACCCGGACACGGGGCGGCGCGAAGCGGACTGCGGCGGCCGCTTCGCCGAGGGCGCCGAGCATCGGTTCCATCAGCGGCGAGTGGAAGGCGTGGCTGACGGTGAGCCGGCGGACCCGGCGGCCCTGCCGGCGGAACGCTTCGGCAACCTGCTCCGCCTCCTCGGCCGCGCCGGACAGCACCACCGCGCGGGGGCCGTTGACGGCGGCGATGCCGAGCCGCTCGTGCAGGCCGTCCAGGGCGTCGCGGAGTTCGGTCTCGGTGGCTTCGACGGCGATCATCGCGCCGCCGCCGGGGAGCTCGCCCATCAGCCGGCCGCGGGCCGCCACCAGGCCGGCCGCGTCGGCGAGCGACAGCATGCCCGCGCAGTGCGCGACGGCGAACTCGCCGACCGAGTGTCCGATCAGCGCGTCCGGCCGGACGCCGAACGCCTCGACCAGCCGGAACTGCGCCACCTGGAGGGCGAACAGGGCGGGCTGCGCGTATTCGGTGCGGTCCAGCAGCGCGGCCTCGGGGCTGCCGGGCGCGGCGTCGACGATCTCGCGCAGCGGCCTCGGCAGGTGCGGGTCGAGGGCCGCGCAGGCGGCGTCGTACGCGGCGGCGAAGGCCGGGTGGGCACGGTACAGGCCGGTGCCCATGCCGGGCCGCTGGCTGCCCTGACCGGAGAACATGAACGCCACCCGGAGCGGGGCCGCCGCCCGGCCGGTCAGCAGCCGCGGCGAGGTGCGTCCCTCCCCCAGCGCGTGCAGGGTCTCGGCGAACCCGTCGCGGTCGCCGCCCAGCAGCACGGCTCGGTGCTCGAACCGGGTGCGGGTGGTGGCCAGTGCCCGGCCGACCGCCTCGTCGGTGTCGGGCGAGGTGCGCAGCCGGTGCAGCAGGCGGCGGGCGGTCGCGGCCAGCGCGGTCGGGGTGCGGGCGGTGAGCACCCAGGGGCGCGGGCCGGCCGGGGCGGGGTCGGACGGGGCGGGGTCGGACGGGGCGGGGTCGGACGGGGCGGGGTCGGACGACCCGGCCTCGGCCGGCGGCGCGGCGTCGGGCTCCGGCTGGGGCTGTGGCTCGGGGCACTGTTCGACGATGACATGGGCGTTGGTGCCGCTGATCCCGAACGAGGAGACCGCGGCGCGCCGCGGCCGGTCCACGGCGGGCCACGGTATGTCCTCGGTGAGCAGCCGGACGGCGCCCGCCGACCAGTCGACGTGCGGCGACGGCGCGTCGACGTGCAGGGTGCGCGGCAGCCGCCCGTGCCGGATCGCCTCGATCGTCTTGATCACCCCGCACACCCCGGCGGCGGCCTGGGTGTGGCCGAGGTTCGACTTGACCGAGCCGAGCCACAGCGGCCGGTCGGCGGGTCGGCCCTGCCCGTAGGTGGCGATCAGGGCCTGCGCTTCGATCGGGTCGCCGAGCGGGGTTCCGGTGCCGTGCGCCTCGACGGCGTCGATGTCGGCGGCGAGCAGGCGGGCCGCGTCGAGCGCCCGGCGGACCACCCGTTCCTGGGCGGGGCCGCTGGGCGCGGTCAGTCCGTTGCTGGCGCCGTCCTGGTTGACGGCGGTGCCGGTGATCACCGCGTGCACCCGGCGGCCGGACCGGCGGGCGTCGGAGAGCCGTTCGAGCAGCAGTACCCCGGCGCCCTCCGCCCAGGCGGTGCCGTCGGCGGCGGCGGCGAACGGCTTGCACCGGCCGTCGGGGGCCAGGCCGCGCTGGCGGCTGAACTCGATGAAGCCGCGCGGGCTGGGCAGCACGGTGACGCCGCCGGCCAGGGCCAGCGAGCAGCTGCCGTCGCGCAGTGCGCGGGCGGCCAGGTGGATCGCCACCAGCGAGGAGGAGCAGGCGGTGTCCAGGGTGATCGCGGGCCCGTTCAGGCCGAGCGTGTAGGAGACCCGGCCGGAGGCGACGCTGGTCTGGTTGCCGATCGCGAAGCCCTCGATGTCGGCGGGGACGCCGTGCGCGCCGACCGGGCCGTAGTCCTGTGCGATGACGCCCGCGTAGACGCCGGTGTCGCTGCCGCGCAGTGAGGCCGGGTCGATGCCGGCCCGTTCGACGGCCTCCCAGACGATCTCCAGCAGCAGCCGCTGCTGCGGGTCGGTGGCCTGGGCCTCGCGGGGGCTCATCCCGAAGAACGCGGCGTCGAACCAGCCCGCCTCGGGCAGGAATCCGCCGCGGTCGACGTAGCTGGTGCCGCGGTGCTCGGGGTCGGGGTGGTGGATGGCGTCGAGGTCCCAGCCGCGGTCGTCGGGGAACCGGGTGATCGCGTCGGTGCCGGTGGCGACCAGGTCCCACAGGTCCTCGGGGCTCCGCACGCCGCCCGGGTAGCGGCAGGCCATGCCGACCACGGCGATCGGCTCGGTCTGCTCGGCCTCCACCTCCTGCAGGCGGCGGCGGGTCTTCAGCAGGTCGGCGGTGACCCGTTTCAGGTAGTCGGCGAGTTTGGCTTCCTCGGTCACGGCTGGCCCGGCCTCTCCGGTGGGGTGCGGTCGATGGGGGTGGGCGGCGGTGCGGGGCGCCGGTGCGCCGCTCATCGGCCCAGCTCCCGGTCGATGAGTGCGAAGATCTCCTCGGTGCTGGCGGCGTCGATGCCGGCCTCGGAGGGCGCCCCGGGCTCCGGTTCGGCGGGCCGCAGGCGCCGCGCCATCGCCTCCAGGCGGGTCAGCAGTTCCTCGCGCAGGGCGTCATCGGGGTCCTCGGCGGTGAGCCGGGCCTCCAGTTCGCCGAGTTCGGCGAGCAGGGTGGGTCCGGCCGGGGCGAGGGCGGTGAGCAGGTGCTCGGCGAGTTGCCCGGCAGTGGGGTGGGCGAAGATCACGGTGGCGGGCAGCCGGAGGCCGGTGGCCCGGTTGAGGCGGTTGCGCAGTTCGACGGCGGTGAGCGAATCGAAGCCGATGTCCTTGAACGGCCGGTCCAGCGGGACGCCGTCGGGCGAGTCGTGGCCGAGCACCAGGGCGGCGTTGCTGCGGACCAGTTCCCGCACGGCCCGGGCCCGCTCCTCCGGGTCCCGGTCGGCCAGTTGCAGGACGGCGGGCTGCGCGGGCGCGGCGGGGTCGTCCCGTCCGGCGGGGCGGCGCGCCAGGTCGTGCAGGACGGGGTGCAGCAGGTCGGCCTCGGCCTGCCGGCGCAGCGCCGCCGGGTCGAACAGGGCGGGCACCACGGCCGGGTGGCTGCTGTCCAGGGCGAGGTCGAGCAGCCCGAGGGCGAGTTCCTCGTCCATCGGCAGCACGCCGCTGCGGCGCAGCCGGGCCAGGTCGTCGCGGTCGAGGTGGTCGGTCATGCCGCTGGCCTGCGCCCACAGTCCCCAGGCGAGCGAGGTGGCGGGCAGGCCGTGGGCCTGCCGGTGCCGGGCGAGGGCGTCCAGGAAGGCGTTGGCGGCGGCGTAGTTGGCCTGGCCGGGGGCGCCGACGGTGGAGGCCAGTGAGGAGAACAGCACGAAGTCGGACAGGTCGAGGTCCAGGGTGAGCCGGTGCAGGTTCCAGGCGGCGTCGACCTTGGCCCGCAGCACGGTGTGCAGCTGTTCTGCGGTGAGGTTGGGGACGGTGGCGTCGTCGAGCACCCCGGCGAGGTGCAGCACCGCGGTCAGCGGGTGCTCGGCGGGGACCTCGGCCAGCAGGTCGGCGAGCTGCTGCCGGTCGGCGGCGTCGCAGGCGACGATGTCGACGTGCGCGCCGAGCGCGGTCAGTTCCTTGGCGAGTTCTTCCGCCCCGGGCGCCTCGGGGCCGCGCCGGCCGATCAGCAGCAGGCGGGTGGCACCGCGATCACGGACCAGGTGGCGGGCGACCATCGCGCCGAGGGTGCCGGTGCCGCCGGTGAGCAGCACGGTGCCGTCGGGGTCGCGCGGAACGGGCAGGGTGAGCGCCAGCTTGCCGGTGTGGCGGGCCTGGGAGAGGAACCGCAGCGCCTCCTTGGCCTGCCGGACGTCCCGGCTGTGCACGGGCAGGGGTGCGAGCGTGCCCTCGGCGAACAGCCGGGCCAGGTCGGCGAGCATCTCGGCGATCCGTTCGGGCCCGGCGTCGAGCAGGTCGAACGCCCGGTAGCGGACGCCGTGGTGCTCGCGGGCGATCGTGTCGGCGTCGCGAATGTCGGTCTTGCCCATTTCGACGAACCGTCCGCCGGGTCGCAGCGCCCGCAGCGAGGCGTCGACGAACTCCTTGGCGAGCGAGTTGAGCACGATGTCGGCGCCTGCCCCGCCGGTCTGCTCGGCGACCATCGCCTCGAAGCCGAGTTCGCGCGAGGAGGCGATGCGTTCGGCGGGCACGCCGAGGGCGCGCAGCACCGGCCACTTGGCGGGGCTGGCGGTCGCGAGCACTTCCAGGCCCCAGTGGCGGGCCAGTTGCAGGGTGGCCATGCCGACGCCGCCGGTGGCGGCGTGCAGCAGCAGGCGTTCGCCGCGGCGGGCGCCGGCCAGGTCCTGCAGCCCGTAGTAGGCGGTGAGGAAGACGATCGGGACGGTGGCGGCCTGGGCGTAGGACCAGCCGTCCGGGATCGCCGTCAGCATCCGGTGGTCGGTGACCGCGACGGGCCCGGTGCCGTGGGTGATCAGGCCCATGACGCGGTCGCCGGGGCGCAGCGTGGTGACGCCCGGCCCGGTCTCCAGGACCACGCCCGCGCCCTCGCCGCCCATCCGGCCGTCGCCCGGGTACATGCCGAGGCCGATCAGCACGTCCCGGAAGTTCAGGCCGGCCGCCCGCAGTGCCACCCGGACCTGGCCGGGTTCGAGTGCGGCGGCGAGTTCCGGGCAGTCGGCGAGGACGACGTTCTCCAGGCTGCCGCGCTCGGTGAGGTCGAGCCGCCAGGCCGGTCGGTCGGGGACCGCCAGGTCGGGGTGCGGTCCGCCGGAGCGGGCGAGCCGGGGCAGCAGCACCGTCCCGGCCCGCACCGCGAGCCTGGATTCGCCGGTGGCGAGGGCGGCGGGCAGCGAGTCGAGGGAGTGTTCGTCGAGGTCGGCGAGGCCGAACCGGTCGGGGCTCTCGGCCATCGCCGCGCCGACCAGGCCCCACACGGCCGCACCGGCCAGGTCGGGCCCGGGTTCGTCGGCGGCGGTGACGACGGCCCGGCGGGTGACCAGGACGAGCCGGGTGTCGGCGAACGCCTCGTCCGCGAGCCAGTCCTGGAGCAGGCCGAGCAGTCCGGCGGTCAGCCGGTGGGTGTCGCCGGGGACGTCCGCGCCGCCCTGCGGCGGTACGAGGACCAGCACCTCGGCGGGCCGGGGGGCGCCCGCGGCCCGCAGCGCGCCGAGGTCCGGGTGGCAGGCGGGCCGGCCGTGGCGGTCGGCCAGCCGGCGGGCGGCGTCCTCGGCGGCCTCCGGACCGCCGGGGACGGGTGCGGCGAGCAGCGTCAGCGGACCGGTCGCGGGGACGGTCCCGGTGGCCGGGGCCTGCGGCCGCCAGCCGAGGTGGTACAGGGCGTCGCGGGCGTTGCGGCCGCCGGCGGCGAGGCGGGCCGGGTCGATCGGGCGCAGGGTGAGGGCGTCCGCGTCGAGCACGGGACGGCCGTGGGGGTCGGCCGCGGCGAGTGCCAGGGTCTGCTCGCCGGTGCGGCGCAGCCGGACCCGTAGGGTGCGGGCGCCGGTGGCGTGCAGGCGCACGCCGCTCCAGTGGAAGGGCAGGAGGAGTTCGTCCGTGGGCGGGTCGGCGGCGAGCAGGCCGTGCAGGCAGGCGTCGAGCAGCGCCGGGTGGACGGCGTGGCCGGTGCTGTCGGTGTCGGGGGCAGGCAGTTCCACTTCGGCGTGCAGGTCCGTGCCGTCCTGCCAGAGGGCCCGCAGGCCGCGGAACGCCCCGGTGTAGTGGTAGCCGAGGGCGGCGAGCCGTTCGTACGCGCCGTCGAGCGGGACGGGCCGGGCGCCGGGCGGCGGCCAGGCCGCGGCGGTGTCGGTGTCGGTGTCGGGCGCGGGTGCGGCGGGTGACGGTGCGGCGAGGGTGCCGGCGGCGTGCCGGGTCCAGTCGCCGGGGGTGGCGGCGGTCCGGGAGTGCACGGTGACCCGGTGCCGGCCCGGCCCGTCGGCGACGACGGCGACCTGGAGCTGCACCGGCTCGTCCTCGGGCAGTGGCAGCGGTGCTTCCAGGGTGAGTTCCTCGACCGCGCCGGCGCCGGCCCGGCCCGCGGCGTGCAGGGCGAGTTCGAGCAGCGCGGTGCCGGGGACCAGCACGCTGCCGGCGACGGCGTGGCCGGTCAGCCAGGGGTGGGTGCGCCGGGAGATCCGGCCGGTCAGCAGCAGGGTGCCGGGTTCGGCGGTGGCGAGTGCCGCGTCGAGCAGCGGGTGTCCGGCCGGGTCGAGGCCGAGGCCGGCGGCGTCGGCGGCCCCGGCGGGGGTGTCGATCCACAGCCGGCGGCGCTGGAAGGCGTAGGTCGGCGGGACGGCGTCGCGGGACGGTGCGGCGCTGCGCAGAGCGGTCCAGTCGAGGTCGGCGGCCTGGGTGTGCAGTTCGGCGGCGGAGCGCAGGAAGCGGTCGGCGGCGGGTTCGGCGCGGCGCAGGGTCCCGATCGCGGTGACGGTGGCGCCGGCCTGTTCGACGGTCTCCTCGACGGCGGCGGTCAGCACGGGGTGCGGGCTGGCCTCGACGAACAGCCGGTGGCCGTCGGCCGCGAGCCGCCGGGTGGCTTCGTCGAAGCGGACCGGTCGGCGCAGGTTGCGGTACCAGTAGGCGGCGTCGAGGGTGGCGGTGTCGATCGGGCCTGCGGTGACGGTCGAGTAGAAGGCGGTGTCGGCGGTGCGCGGCTTCAGGCCGGCCAGCGCGTCGAGGATCTCGGTTTCGATGGCTTCGACGTGCGGGGAGTGCGAGGCGTAGTCGACCGGGAGCAGCCGGACCTTCACTCCGGCGGCCCGGTACTCGTCGAGCAGCACCCGGACGGCGTCGGGGTCGCCCGCGACGACGGTGGCGCCGGGCCCGTTGACGGCGGCGATGTGCACGCCGGGCCGGCCGTCGGCGAGGGTCCGGGCGACCTGTTCGGCGCCGAGCGCGACCGAGGCCATCGCGCCGCTGCCGGCCAGCCGGGTCAGGGCGCGGCTGCGCAGGGCGACCGCGCGGGCGGCGTCGTCGAGGTCGAGGGCGCCGGCCACGTGGGCGGCGGCGATCTCGCCCTGGGAGTGGCCGACGACGGCGTCGGGGACCACACCGACGGAGCGCCACAGCCGGGCCAGCGACACCATCATGGCGAACAGCGCGGGCTGCACCACGTCGACGCGGGCCAGCAGGTCGCCGTCGCCGCCGGCGCGCACCACGTCCAGCAGTGACCAGTCGGTGTGCGGGCGGAGCGCGTCGGCGCACTCCTCCAGGGCGCGCCGGAAGACGGGGGAGCGTTCGAGCAGGTCGCCGGCCATGCCGGCCCACTGGGTGCCCTGCCCGGGGAAGACCAGGACGGTGCGGCCGGCCGTCTCGGCGTGCCCCTCGACCAGGTCGAGGGACGGGCGGCCGGCGGCGAGCGCGTCGAGGGCGGCGAGCTGCCGGTCGCGGTCGCCGCCGAGCAGTACCGCACGGTGCTCGAACAGGGTGCGGTGCCCGGCCAGCGCGGCGGCGACTTCGGCGTCGCCGGTGCGGGCGTCGCCGAGCCAGCTCCGGAGCCGGCCCGCCTGGGCGCGCAGCGCCCCGTCGGTGCGGGCGGACAGCACCCAGGGCGGGGTCGGCGCGCTGACGACGGGTTCGGCGGCGGGCTCGGCAGCGGGCTCGGCGGGTTCGGCGGCCGGCTCCTCCTCGATGATCACGTGGGCGTTGGTGCCGCTGATGCCGAACGAGGAGACACCGGCCCGGCGGGGCCGCTCGCGGGGCGGCCAGGCCACCGGCTGGGTGAGCAGGGCGAGGTGGCCGCCCGCCCAGTCGACGTGCGGCGAGGGCTGTTCGGCGTGCAGGGTGCGGGGCAGCGTCCGGTGGCGCAGCGCCATCACCATCTTGATCACGCCGGCCACGCCGGCCGCGGCCTGGGTGTGGCCGAGGTTGGACTTGACCGAGCCGAGTCGCAGCGGCGCGTCCGGGGACCGGTCGGCGCCGTAGACCCCGATCAGCGCGCCCGCCTCGATCGGGTCGCCCAGGGTGGTGCCGGTGCCGTGCGCCTCGACGGCGTCCACGTCACCGGGCAGGAGTCCGCCGTTGGCCAGCGCCTGCCGCAGGACGCGCTGCTGCGCGGGGCCGTTGGGGGCGGTGAGCTGACTGCTGGTGCCGTCCTGGTTGACGGCGCTGGAGCGGACCAGGGCGAGCACCGGATGGCCGTTGCGCCGCGCGTCGGAGAGCCGCTCCAGCAGCAGCAGCCCGCCGCCCTCGCCCCAGCCGGTGCCGTCGGCGTGCGCGGAGAACGGCTTGCAGCGGCCGTCGGGGGCGAGGCCGCGCTGGCGGCTGAACTCCACGAAGGTGTCGGGGGTCGCCATCACGGTGACGCCGCCGGCCAGCGCGAGCACGGACTCGCCGCGGCGCAGCGACTCGGCGGCGAGGTGGATGGCGACCAGCGAGGACGAGCAGGCGGTGTCCACGGTGATCGCGGGGCCGCCGAGGTCGAAGGTGTGGGAGACCCGGCCGGAGGCGACGCTGCCCGCGCTGCCGCTGCCCAGGTAGCCCTCGAAGGCGCCCGGCATCGGCCGCAGCCGCGCCCCGTAGTCGTTGTACATGACTCCGGTGAACACCCCGGTGGCGCTGCCGCGGACGTCCTGCGGACGGATGCCGGCCCGTTCGAAGACCTCCCAGGCGAGTTCCAGCAGCAGCCGCTGCTGCGGGTCGGTGGCGAGGGCCTCGCGCGGGTTGATTCCGAAGAACTCGGGGTCGAAGCGGTCGGCGTCGTAGAGGAAGCCGCCGCGGGTGGTGCAGGTGCGGCCGGTGGACTCCGGGTCGGGGTCGTACAGCCCTTCGGTGTCCCAGCCCCGGTCGGCGGGGAACTCGCCGGTGGCGTCGCGGCCGTCGGCGACCAGCTGCCACAGGTCCTCGGGGGTGTGGACCCCGCCCGGGTAGCGGCAGCTCATCGCGACGATCGCGATCGGTTCGGTCCGGGCCTCGTCGGCCTCGCGCAGGCGGCGGTTGGCCTGCGCGAGCTGGCCGGTGACCCGCTTGAGGTAGTCGCGCAGTTTCTGTTCGGTCGTCACGTTCAGCTGTCCTCTCGGGGTCTGCGGGGACGGTTGGCGGCCCATCAGGAGGCCCCGAGTTCCCGGTCGATGAAGTCGAAGATGTCGTCGTCGCTGACGTCGTCGAAGCCGTCCGTGGCCGCGGCGGCCGTTCCGTCGAGTTCCTGCAGCAGTTCGCGCAGCCGCACGGCCGCCCTGGCCCGGGCATCGGCTTCGAGTCCGGCGAGGGTGCCGGCGAACTCCTCCAGTCCGGTGAACGCGGGGGCGGCGGCCGGCGCCGGGTCGGCCGGCCCGGCCAGCTCCAGCAGGTGCCGGGCCAGCGCGTCCGGGGTGGGGTGGTCGAACATCACGGTGGCGGCCAGGCGCAGTCCGGTGAGCCGCTCCAGGTCGTTGCGGAACTCGACCGCGGTGAGCGAGTTGAACCCGAGGTCGAGGAAGCCGCGGCCGGCCGGAACGGCGTCCGCGCCGGGGTGTCCGAGCGCGGCGGCGGCCCGCTGACGCACGGTGTCCAGCAGCAGCCGGCCGCGTTCCGGCCCGGCCAGCGCCGCCAGCCGGGTCCGCAGCGGGTCCGGCCGGGTGGGCGCCGCGGTCGGCGCGGGCCGGCGCCGGGCGGGCAGCAGGCCGCGCAGCACCGCCGGGAGGGTGCCCTCGGCGTCCTGCGCGAGCAGCGCCCCCGGGTCGAACCGGGCGGCCACCAGCACGGGCCGGTCCGCCGTCAGACCCCGGTCGAGCAGGGCGAGTCCGTCCTGCGCGGTCAGCGGCACCACGCCGGTGCGGCGCAGCCGGGCCCGTTCGGCGCCGTCGAGGGCCCCGGTCATACCGCGGCCGTCCCCTTCGGCCTCCCAACTGCCCCAGGCCAGCGAGACGGCCGGCAGGCCGCGGGCACGGCGCTGCCCGGCGAGGGCGTCCAGGGCGGCGTTGGCGGCGGCGTAGTTCGCCTGCCCGGCGGAGCCGAGCACCCCGGCGACCGAGGAGAACAGGACGAACGCGCCGAGGTCGGCGTCCAGGGTCAGTTCGTGCAGGTGCAGGGCGGCGTCGGTCTTGGGCCGCAGCACGGTGTCCAGGTCGGCGGCGGTCAGTGACTCCAGCACCCCGTCGGCGACCACGCCGGCGGCGTGGAACACCCCGGTGAGCGGATGCGCGGCCGGCACCGCGGCCAGGACCTCGGCCAGCGCGGCCCGGTCGGCGACGTCGCAGGCGGCGAAGCCGGCGTCCGCTCCGGCTGCGGCGAGTTCGGCCGCGAGTTCGGCGTCCGGGCCGCCGCGGCTGACCAGCAGCAGCCGGCGCACGCCGTGCCGCCGGACCAGGTGCCGGGCGAGCTGTCGGCCGAGCGCGCCGGTGGCGCCGGTGATCAGCACGGTGCCGTCGGGGTCCAGCACCGGCTCCGCGGTGGTCGCCTCCTCGGGCACGGCGGCCAGCCGGGGGGCCAGGGCGGTGCCGTCCCGCAGGAGCAGTTCGGGCTCGTCACCGGCGCAGGCGGCGAGCAGCAGGTCGGCGGTGCTCCGCTCGTCGGTGTCGATCAGGGCGAACCGGCCGGGGTGCTCGCGCTGCGCGGCCCGCAGGAGTCCGCGCACCGCGGCGGCGGCGAGGCCGTCGCCACGGGTGAGGACCACCAGGCGGCTGCCGGACAGCCGTTCCTCGGCCAGCCAGGACCGCAGCAGGGCGAGGAAGCCCGCGGTCTCCGCCCGGACCGCCTCGGCCGGGTCGGCCGCGGCGGGGGCGAAGGCCGGGCAGGGCGCCACCACCACGCCGGGCACCCCGCCTTCCGCCGCGGCGAGCGCGGCGACGTCAAGGTGGCGCCGCGTTCCGGCGGGCAGGGCGAGAGCGGCCGTCGCGGCGTCCGTGCCGCCGAGCAGTGCCCACCCTGCGGCGGGGACGGGCGGCAGCGGCGCCTGCACCCACTCGGTCGCGTACAGTCCGCCCCGGTCCCCGCCGAGGGTCCCGGCGGGCAGCGGGCGGGTGGTGAGCGAGTCGATCCGGACGAGGAGCCGCCCGTCCAGGTCCCGGGCCTCGAAGCGCAGCCGATCGGCCGCGAGCGGGGTGATCCGGGCCCGCAGCGCGGTGACGGGGCGGGCGGCCGCGCGGATCCCGCTCCAGGCGAACGGCAGCACGGGCGCCGGGTCGTCGCTCAGCAGCAGGAAACCGTGCAGCGCGGAGTCGAGCAGCGCGGGGTGCAGCACGAAACCGTCGGTGGCGGTGCCCTGCGGCAGCTCGGCCTCCACCAGGACGGTGTCGCCGTCGCGCCAGGCGGCGCGCAGGCCGCGGAACAGCGGTCCGTAGCCGAGGCCACGCTCGGCGAGGTCCGGGTAGAGGTCGTCGACGGGCAGGGCGACGGCTCCGGCGGGCGGCCACTGGCGGCCGTCCTGGTCGGCGCCGTCCGGCCCGGGGGCGACGCCGCCGAGCCGGGCGGTGGCGTGCTTGGTCCAGCCCGTGGCCGGGTCGTCGTCCTCGGGCCTGGCGTACAGCACCGCGGTGCGCTCGCCGTCCTCGGCGGGCGCGCCGAGGACCAGCCGCAGCTGGAGCGCCCGGCCCGTGGGCAGGACCACCGGGGACTCCAGCAGCAGGTCGCGGACCCCGTCCGCGCCGACCCGGTCGGCGGCGTGCAGCAGCAGATCCACCACCGCGGTGCCGGGCAGCAGCACGGCCCCGGCGACGGTGTGGTCGGCCAGCCACGGGTGGGTGGCCGCCGCGATCCGGCCGGTGAGAGCGAGCGCCGCCGACTCGGGGTCGTCGATCACCGCGCCGAGCAGCGGGTGGCCCGCCTCGCCGAGCCCGGCCGCCGCGACCGGCTGCGGCCCGGGGGCCGGCTCCAGCCAGTAACGGCGGCGCTGGAACGGGTAGCTCGGCACGGCGAACCCGCCGCTCCCGGCGCCGAGCAGCGCGGGCCAGTCGATCCCCACCCCGTGCACGTGCAGCCGGGCCAGCGCGGTGGCGACGCCCAGCCCTTCCGGGCGGTCGGCCCGCAGCACCGGCACCGCGGCGGGCCGTTCGGCGTCGACCGGCCAGCTGTCCAGCGCCATCGGCGCCAGCACCGCGCCGGGGCCTAGCTCCACCAGCACCTCGACGCCCGCCTCCTGGGCCCGCAGCACCGCGTCGGCGAACCGGACCGTGCCACGGGCGTGCCGCACCCAGTACTCGGCCGAGCCCAGCTCGGTGTCCCCGGCCGGGCGGCCGGTCAGCGCCGAGATCACCGGGACGGTGGCCGGACGGTAGTCGAGTGTCTCGGCGACGGCACGGAACTCGGTCAGCATCGCGTCCATGTGCGCCGAGTGGAAGGCGTGGCTGACCGTCAGGCGCTTGGTCCGCCGGCCCGCCTCGGTGAGCTCCCCGGCGAGCGCGGTGACGGCGTCCTCGTCGCCGGCGACCACCACCGCCATCGGGCCGTTCACCGCGGCCAGGTCCACCCCGGATCCCCGCTGCTCGATCAGTGCCCGCACCTGCTCCTCGCCGGCCTCCACCGCGAGCATCGCCCCGCCCGGCGGCAGCGCCTGCATCAGCCGGCCCCGCGCGGCGACCAGCTTCGCCGCGTCCCCGAGCCCGAACACGCCCGCCACGTGCGCCGCCGCGATCTCGCCGACCGAGTGCCCGAGCAGCACGTCCGGGCGCACTCCCCAGTGTTCGAGCAGCCGGAACAGCGCCACCTCGAGCGCGAACAGGGCCGGCTGCGTGTACCCGGTGCTGTCCAGCAGCGCCGCCTCGGGGCTGCCCGGTTCGGCGAACACCACCTCGGCGAGCGGCCGGTCCAGGTGCGGGTCGAGGGCGGCGAACAGCTCGTCCAGGGCGGCCGCGAACACCGGCTGGGACGCGTACAACTCCCGCCCCATGCCGAGCCGTTGGCTGCCCTGCCCGGTGAACATGAACGCCACCGCGCCGGTGCCCGCGACGGCGCTGACCGCCTCCGGCGCGACGCCGCCCTCGGCCAGCACGTCCAGGCCCGCGAGGTAGCCGTCCAGGTCGCCGCCGACCACCGCCGCGCGGTGGTTCCAGCGGGTGCGGGTGGTGGCCAGGGCCCGGGCCACGTCCACCGGATCGGCGCTCCCGCCGTCCCGGACGGCGGCCGCGAGGTTGGCGGCCTGCGCACGCAGGGCGGCCTCGTTCCGCGCGGACAGGATCCACGGCACCGGACCGGCCGTCGCCGGGGCGGCCGACACCGGGGCCGCGACAATGGCGGCGGGCTGGGCTTCGGGCTGTTCGAGGACGACATGCGCGTTGGTCCCGCTGATCCCGAACGCCGACACCGCGGACCGGCGCGGACGCCGGACCTCCGGCCACACCACCTGCTCGGCCAGCAGCTCGACCCCGCCACCCTCCCACTGCACATGCTCACTCGGCGCGTCCACGTGCAGCGACTGCGGCAGCACCCCGTGCTCCATCGCCTTCACCATCTTGATCACACCCGCGACACCCGCCGCCGCCTGCGTGTGACCGATGTTCGACTTCACCGACCCCAACCACAGCGGCCGGCCCTCCTCCCGGCCCCGCCCGTAGGCCGCGATCAGCGCCTGCGCCTCGATCGGGTCACCCAGCCTGGTCCCGGTGCCGTGCGCCTCCACCGCATCGACCTCCGCCGGCACCAGCCCGCCCGCCGCCAGCGCGGCAGCGATCACCCGCAGCTGAGCCGGACCGTTCGGCGCGGTCAGACCATTGCTCGCCCCGTCCTGATTGACCGCCGAACCACGCACCACCGCGAGCACCCGGTGCCCCAGCCGCCGCGCGTCCGACAACCGCTCCACCAGCAGCAGCCCCGCACCCTCACTCCACCCCGTCCCGTCCGCCGCCTGCGCGAACGGCTTGCACCGACCATCCGCCGCCAACCCCCGCTGCCGACTGAACTCCACGAACATCGACGGGGTGGACATCAAGGTCACCCCACCCGCGAGGGCGAGATCGCACTCGCCGCGGCGCAGGGACTGGGCCGCCAGGTGCAGCGCGACCAGCGAGGACGAGCAAGCCGTATCGACGGTGACCGCCGGACCCTGCAGACCCAGCTGATAAGCCACCCGGCCGGAGGCGACGCTCGACGAGTTGCCGATCGCCAGGTACCCCTCCATGCCGTCGGGGGTCCGGTCCAGTCGGGAGCTGTAGTCGTTGTACATGACGCCCGTGAACACGCCGGTCTGCGATTCGCGCAACGTCACCGGATCGATCCCGGCGCGCTCCACCACCTCCCACGCCAGCTCCAGCAACAACCGCTGCTGCGGATCCGTCGCCAACGCCTCACGCGGCGAGATCTCGAAGAACTCCGCATCGAACTCCGCCGCGTCGTACAAGAACCCACCATGACGCGTGTACGACTTCCCCCGCGCCTCCGGATCCGGATCGAACAACCCCTCCAGATCCCACCCCCGGTCCTCCGGGAAACCACCGATCGCATCAGTGCCCTCCGCGACCAGCCGCCACAGATCCTCCGGCGAACGCACCCCACCCGGGAACCGGCACGCCATCCCCACAATCGCCACAGGCTCATCCACCGGAACCGACACAACCGCCGGAACCGCCGGAGCCGACGCCGCCGAACCCAACACCTCCTCACGCAACCGCACCGCCAGCGCCAACGGACTCGGATGGTCGAACACCACCGTCGCCGGCAACCGCACCCCCACCGCCGCCTGCAAGCGGTTGCGCAACTCCACCGCAGTCAGCGAATCAAAACCCAGATCCTTGAACGCCCGACCCGCGTCCAACCGCGAACCATCCGCATGACCGAGCACCACCGCCACCTGACCCACCACCAACTCCAGCAGCAGCCCCTCCTGCTCCGCCACCGACAACCCCACCAACCGCTCGGCGAAGGAACCATCGGACAGCGAGCCCTGGGCACCGGCGCGGCGCCGCACCCTGGGCGCGAGCCCGCGCAGCAGCGGGGGGACGGTGCCGGACTTGGCGGCGGCCCGCAGGGCCTGCAGGTCGATCGGTGCGGTGACCAGCAGCGGTTCGGGCCTGGTGACAGCGGTGTCGAAGAGGGCGAGACCGGTCTCGTCGGACATCGACGCGATACCCACCCGCGCCATCCGCGCCCGATCCACCTCCCCCAAATGCCCCGTCATCGCACCGGCTCGCTCCCACAAACCCCACGCCAACGACACACCCGACAACCCCACACCACGACGCCACGCCACCAACGCATCCACAAACACATTCGCCGCCGCATAACCCCCCTGACCCGCAGTCCCCAACACCCCCGCCACCGAAGAAAACACCACAAACGCCGCCACATCCCCCGCCACCACATGCAGATTCCACGCACCCAACGCCTTCGGACCCCACACCCGGCCCAAACCCCCCACCGACACGTTCTCCACCGTCGCGTCCTCAAGCACCCCCGCCGCATGCACCACACCCGTCAACGGGAACCCCGACGGCAAACCCCCCACCAACTCCCGCAACGCCCCCAAATCCCCCACATCACACGCGGCCACCTCCACCACCGCGCCCAAACCCCGCAACTCCCCCGCCAACCCCACCAACCCCGCGTCACCCACACCACGACGCGACACCAACAACAACCGCCGCACCCCATGACCCACCACCAAACGGCGCGCCACCACACCACCCAACGCACCACCCGC
>NZ_JBHWEN010000018.1:0-135356 GCF_042734215.1 Kitasatospora sp. NPDC059673
CCCGCGCGCCGGCCGCCCCGCGCCCGCGGCTCGCGCCCGCCGCGGCCGGCGGCCCGGTGCCCCGCCGGGTCCGCGCCCTGCTCACCCCCGGCCCCCCGCGCCACCGCCCCGCCCGCACCCTGGCCGCGCTGGCGCTGGCCGGCTGCCTGGCCGCCACCGCCGTCACCATCGCGGAGGCCGGCCACGACCTCCACCGGGCCGTCGAAACCGCCCAGGGCGAGCGCCCCGCGCAAGACCACTGACGGACCGTCGGCACCGCCCGCCCCGCACCGCCGACCGTCCCGGGCCGAACAGAATCGACCGGCGCGCAGCACGTCCTGACGCGCACACGACGCCTTTGGCCCGGTTCGGCGTGTCCACGCCGACCGGCCTACGCTGACAGCCGACGTCGAGACGGGGGTACGCATGCAGCACGGCAGCAGGGGCGCCAGGCCACCGACCCGCGTTCACGCCACTGCCCGGGCCTACGAGCGGATCATGGCGGGCGAGCGGATCGCCCCCGGCGACCACTCGGTCCGCCCGGAGATCGAGGACTCCTGGACCAGGCTGCGCCGCCTCGGCCTGGACCCGGAGCGCCCCCGCGAGACCCACCGGCTGCCGCCCGCCGAACTGGAGGAGCTGCGCCGCGCCACCGGCCTGGCCGCGGTGCTGCCGGTGCTGCGCTCCACCCTGTTCGCGCCCGGCGACTCCACCCCGCTGGTGCTGGCGGTCTCCGACCCGAAGGCCCGGATCCTGTGGATGGACGGCGAACAGCGGCTGCGCCGCGCGGTGGACTCGATCGGCTTCGAACAGGGAGCGCTCTGGTCCGAGGAGGAGGTCGGCACCAACGCCATCGGCCTGACCGCCCGCACCGCCCGGCCCTCCCAGGTGCACTCCGCCGAGCACTACCTGCGCAGCCACCGGGGCTGGATCTGCTGCGGCGTGCCGATCCGCGACCCGCGCACCGGCCGCCCGGCCGGCGTGATCGACCTGAGCGGCCCGGCCGCCGGCGACCACCACTACCTGCGGCAGCTCACGCTGACCGCCGCCCGCCTCGCCGAGACCGAACTGCGGGCCGCCCACCTGGAGTCGCTGCACCACCTGCGCACCGTCGCGGTACCGCTGCTGTCCCGCTTCGGCGGCCCCGCGCTGGTGGTCGACCCGGCCGGCTGGACGGCCGCCGCGGTCGGCCTCCCCGCGCCGCCCCGGCTGGCACTGCCCGCGGAGAGCTGGGAGGGCGGCGGGGTGCACTGGGTGCCGGCGCTCGGCGAGTGCGCGGTGGAGCCGCTGGCCGACGGCTGGCTGATCCGCCCGTCCGCGCCGCGGCCCGCCGACCCCACCGAGCACCCCGGCTCCGGCCTGATCGAACTCGACCTGCGCCGCACCGACCGGCCGGAGCTGCGGGTGAGCGGCAGCGCGGGCTGCTGGTCGCACACCCCGAGCCCGCGGCACACCGAGCTGCTCCTGCTGCTGGCCCTGCACCGGGACGGCCTGAGCGCCGCCGAAGTCGCCGAGGAACTGTTCGCCGACGCCGCCCGCACCGTCACCGTCCGCGCCGAACTCTCCCGCCTGCGGCGGCACTTGGGACCGCTGCTGGAGGCCCGGCCGTACCGGCTGGCGGCCTGCGTCCGGGCGGCGGTGCTCGGCCCGGACGACCCGTACGACCTGCTGCCCGGCTCGGCCGCCCCGGCGGTGCGGGCCCTGCGGGCAGACCTGGCGCACGGCGTGCTTCGGCTGCCGACCGCCCCAGGGGCCGCTCAGCCCTCGGCGATCAGCAGCGCCAACTCCTCGTCGCTGGGCAGCAGTTCGCCCTCCTGGCCGTCCGCGACGAGCCGGTAGGTGCCCTCCAGCCAGGCCCTCACCTGCGGCCTGGACGCCTCCAGCAGCGCGCTGCCGTACGGGGACTCCAGCGCCACGTGCAGGGTGTGGCCGTGGCACGGGCAGTGGGTGGGCCACAGCTTGACGTCGCCCTGGCCGGAGAGCGAGTCCAGGCCGTCGCGCAGCAGCTCGCGGGAGAACACCCAGTCCGCCTCGTCGGAACGCCCCGCGTGGAACGTCAGGCGCACCTCGTACGGCTCGGCGGCGTCGTAGCGGAAGCGCGTACGCACCTCGCCGACCTGCTCCTCCTCCAGCGCGATCCGCAGCACCAGCGTCTCCTCCAGCACCCGGGGCACGGCGGCTCCGGTCGGTTCGCCGCCCGTGGGGGTGGCGGCGAGCGGCTGGTCGGACGGGGCGGGCAGCGGATCGCGCGGCATGACGGTCTCTCCGGGACGGCTGGGGATCCGCCAAGCCTGCTCCCGCGCACCGGCGCCCGCAACGGTTGCAGGGGGTTGCACACCGTACTGTGACCGGCCAGTCCCGGCGGGCGGGCAAAAGGCCCGATTCGCACCCCGGTTCGGTCCTGGAACTGGCGGACCGTCAGGCCGCTGATACTCTCATTCCCCCTGCGCCGTTCGTCCGGGCACCCCCGGCGGCGCGGGGTAGCGGCGTGGCGTTCGGACCGGACGCCGGACGCGGACCAGACCCAGGAAGGGGAGCCCGGTGGCGCTCCGCGAGCACTCCCGGCCCGTCGCCGCCGGGCGGACCGGACGGCACGGCCGCCCCCGGCCCTTCGGCGGGCGGCTCCGGCTGCCCACCATCCGTTTCTCCGGCGCGGCGATGGCGATGTCCACGGTGGTCGGGATCAGCCTGGCCACCACCTGGCTGCTGAACGAGCAGCAGCAGATCGGCCGCCGCCCCGGGGTCACCGTCGGCGGCCCGCCGGTGCCCAGCCCGGACGCCTCCTCCCCGACCGCCGAGGCCACCCCCGTCGACCAGCCCACCGGCGAGCAGACCGCCCCGCCGCCGTCCCCGCGCGGCTCCGCGGCCTCCTCGCCCGTCCCGGGCCCGGCCCGCACCGGGGCCCGCCCGGCAGCCGCCACCGGCCCGGCCGGGCCGTCGGCCCCGGTGAACGTCCCCGAGGCCACGGCGACCCGGCCCTCGCCGTCGATCCCGGGCACGCCGTCCCCGTCGCCGAGCGACACCAACTCGCCACTGAACCCCGGAGAGCCGTCGGCCACCCCGTCGCCGGCGCCCTCTCCCGACCCCGCGCAGACCCTGAGCGGCACGGCCCGGGTGGACGCCCTGGGCCGCGCCGGCACCCGGCATGTCGTGCAGGTGCGGCTGGACGAGACGATGACGGCCCTGCAGGTCGAGTTCCGGCTCGCCCGCCCGGCCGCGCTCCCCGGCACGGTCCCCGCCACCGACCTGCCGGGCGCGGTCGCCACCATCGCCCTGGAGCGCGACACCCTGGTGTACCGCTTCACCACGCCGTCCCACCTGCCACTGGCACCCGGCGTCTACACCTTCACCGTCACCGGCGCCCTCGCCGCCCCCACCCCCACCACCCCGGAAACCTGGACGGCCTCCGCCTTCGCCCTCCCCACCAGCCGCGCGGTCGCGGCCCGCGGCACCTTCTGACCGACCATCGACGAAGCCTCATCAGGGGCCCGTGGGGGTACTCCCAGCCCGCCAGGGCTGGGGGAGAACGGCGGGGCCGTGTCTGCGGATGATCGACAGGGCGCTGTGCGCTCCGCCGTTTCCGGCCCCCGTCCCGTCCTGTCCCCGAGCCCCTGGGCCTCGCGCCGCGGCCTACTCGAACGCCACCCGAATCGCCCGGGTGCGCCGCAAATCGTCCGCGCAGTCGGCCAGGTTGCGCCGCAACGACGGCGTCAACTCCGGGTCCGCGAGAGCGTTCTCCGCAGCAGCCACCACCTCCGCGGTGGCCTGGTCCGCCGGGAACAGCGTCCCCCCGAGCAAGCGCGCGACAATGTCGCCGCGCTGCGCAGCCTCGCCGACCCGCTCGAAGTACCGCAGCGCGTACGCGGCCTGCTCGGCCGGGTCGCCGGAGTCCCAGAAGCCGCGGGCGGTGGCCTCCAGCAGGCGGTTGGACATCGAGTCGGGCGTGAACAGCTCCTGCCAGGCCGCGGCCTTGGCCGCACTCCCGGGCCGGGCCGCACGGCACCTCGCGGCGCCGAAGTCGGCCTCGGTGCCGGGGTCGCGGGCGAGTTCGGCGGCGATCTCGTCCTCGCCGAGTTCGCCGAGCGCGGCCAGCCGGGCCAGGCCCGCCCAGCGCAGCTCGGGGCCGATCTCCAGTCCGGCGGGCACGCCGTCGCCGGCCAGCCAGCCGCGCAGTTCGGCGAGCTGCTGCTCGCCGCCGGAGCTCTCCACGGCGACCCGCAGCGCGGCCAGCCGGATGCCGTCGCCGGCGCCGCCGGTGAGCAGTGCGCGGGCGGTCCGGCTGAGGGTGGCCAGGCCCTCGGTGCGGCGCTCGCCGGTCAGCTGGCGGCCGACCACGTGGACGTGGGCGAAGGTGAGCACCGCCTCGACGACGGCGTTGGCGCTCTCGGCGGGCAGGTGGCGTTCCATCAGGCCGAGGTAGGCGGCCGGGTCGAGTTCGGCGTCCCGGACCAGGTCGCGGGCGTGCGCCCAGAGCACGGCGCGGGTGACGTCGTCCTCGACCGCGGACAGCGACTCGGTGACGAGCTGCCAGGAGTGCGCGTCCAGGCGGATCTTGGCCCAGCTGAGGTCGCCGTCGTTGGGGACGACCAGCTGGGCTCCGGCCTCGACCAGGGCGGGCACGGCGACCCGGCGGCCGGGGCCGATCTCGACGGCGGCCCGGCCGACGGGGACGACCCGGCCGTCCTCGACCCGGTAGCCGCCGACCTCGATCAGGTGCGGCCGCTCGCCCTCGTTGACCACGGTGAGCGCGGTCAGGGTGCCGTCGGCGGCGCGCTCGGTCTCGGCGCGCAGCGTGTCGACGCCGCTGGTGCGCAGCCAGCTCTCGGCCCAGCCGTGCACGTCGCGGCCGCTGGCGGTGGCCAGCGCGGCCAGGAAGTCGGGCAGTTCGGCGTTGCCGTAGAGGTGGTCGGCGAAGTAGGCGTTCAGGCCGGTGAAGAACGCCTCGTCGCCGAGCCAGGCGACCAGCTGGCGCAGCACGGAGGCGCCCTTGGCGTAGGAGATGCCGTCGAAGTTGACCATCGCCTCGGCGACCGAGCGGGTGCCGTTGCCCGCCACCGGGTGGGTGGAGGAGCGCTGGTCGGCGTCGTAGCCCCAGCCCTTGCGCTGCACCGAGAAGCCGGTCCAGGCGCCGGTGAAGCGGGTGGAATCGGCGGCGATCCGGTAGCCGAGCATCTCGGCGAACGACTCGTTCAGCCACAGGTCGTCCCACCAGCGCATGGTGACCAGGTCGCCGAACCACATGTGGGCCATCTCGTGGCAGATCACCATGGCGCGGCGCTCGTGCTCGACGTCGGTGGCCGGGGAGCGGAACAGCATCTCGTCGCGGAACACCACGCAGCCGGGGTTCTCCATCGCGCCCCAGTTGAACTCGGGGACGAAGGCCTGGTGGTACTCGCCGAACGGGTAGCGCTCGTCGAAGAGTTCGTGCAGCCGGTCGAAGGAGGCGGCCGTCACCTCGAACAACTCGGGGGCCTCGCGGTCGAGTTCGGCGGCCAGCGAGCGGCGGGCGTGCAGGCCGAGCGGGATGCCGTCGTGCTCGCCGTAGACCGAGTGCAGCGGGCCGGCCACCACGGTGAACAGGTAGGTGGAGATCGGCTTGGTGGCGGCGAACTCCCAGTGCCCGCCGTCGGACTTGACCGGCGCCCCGTTGGCGACCAGGGTCCACTCCTCGGGGGCGGTGGCGGTGAGGGTGATCGGGGCCTTCAGGTCGGGCTGGTCGAAGCAGGCGAACACCTTGGCGGCCAGGTCGGGGCCGCAGGTGGCGTACAGGTAGACCGCGTCGTCGGCGGGGTCGGTGTAGCGGTGCAGGCCCTCGCCGGTGCGCGAGTAGCGCATCTCGGCCTCGATCAGCAGCTCGTTCTCGGCGCGCAGGCCGGGCAGCGCGAGCCGGTTGCCGTCCAGGGCGGCCACGTCCAGCGGCTGCCCGTTCAGGACGGCCCGGTGCAGGGCGGCCGGTTCCAGGTCGAGGAAGCTGTCGCTGCCGGGCTCGGCGCAGCCGAACCGGATCACGGTGGTGCTGCCGAACCGGTCCGGTCCGCGGGTCAGGTCGAGGTCGACGGTGTAGCCGTGGACCGCCAACAGGCGGGCACGGACAGTTGCTTCGGCTCGTTGCAGTGCTGGCATGACTGCATGCTCGCCGAGCCCGCCGGGGACCGGCAAGCGCGTTCGGCCCGGATTCGCTGGCGGCGTACCCGGGCCGGTCCGAGGAGTTGGCTAGGGTGGGTCGCGGCGGCGAGTCGAGGAGGAGCAAGTGACGACTGATCTGGTGCGGGGCGGCAACGCGCCGCTCGGCGCGGGCCGGGTCGTGGTGGAGGTCACCGCACGCAAGCAGCTGGACGTGTCCGGGCTGCTGCTGACCGAGTCCGGCAAGGTTCGTTCGGATGCCGACTTCGTCTTCTTCAACGCCCCCGCCGGCCCCGGTGTGACGCACCGGCCGGCCGCCGGCAGCACCCCCGACGCGATCACCGTGGACACCTCGGCCGTGCCCGCCGACGTCACCCGGATCGTGGTCACCGCCTCCCTCGACGACCGGCAGGCCACCTTCGCCGGCACCGAGCCCACCGCGACCGTCCGGGACGCCGACAGCGGCCGGGAGCTGTTCACCTTCACCCCGCCCCGGCTCGGCGGCGAGACCGCCCTGGTGGTGGTCGAGGTGTACCGGCGCGGCGCCGAGTGGAAGATCCGCGCCGTCGGCCAGGGCTACGCCAACGGCCTGGCCGGCATCGCCACCGACTTCGGCGTCACGGTCGAGGACGCACCCCCGGCCGCGCCCCCGATGCCCTCGCCCCCGATGCCCTCCGGCTCGCCGGCCGTCGGCAAGATCACCCTCGACAAGGGCAGGGTCAACCTGGTCAAGGGCGGCTCGGTCTCCCTGGAGAAGGGCGGCAAGCCGTTCCTCGCCTCGGTGCGGATGGGCCTCGGCTGGGAGCCCGCCCACCACGGCCGCGGCATCGACCTGGACGCCTCGGTGATCGCCTACGACGCCCAGCGCGAAAAGGTCGACACCGCCTGGTTCATGAAGCTCTCGGTCTTCAACGGCGCGATCGCCCACTCCGGCGACAACCTCACCGGCAAGGGCGGCGGTGACGACGAATCCATCACCGTCCACCTCGGCGGCCTGCCTCCCGAGGTCTGCGGCCTGGTCTTCGTCGTCAACTCCTTCTCCGGCCAGAAGTTCACCGACATCAAGAACGCCTACTGCCGCCTCACCGACGCCACCACCGGCGAGGAACTCGTCCGCTTCGACCTCACCCACGCCGAACCCCGCACCGGCGTCGCCATGTGCAAACTCGTCCGCCAGTTCTCCGGCGAATGGGTCATGACCGCCCTCGGCGAATACGTCGACGCCAAGACCGCCCGCTCCATGGTCAAGCCGGCCGCCGCGATGCTCTGACAAGCCGACGGGGCCCGCGGCGTCAAGCCACCGGCCCCGTACGGGAGTTGAGCTGCCGTCAGCCGCGGGTGGCCATCGCCCGCAGGAAGAACGTCAGGTTCGCGGGGCGCTCCGCGAGGCGGCGCATGAAGTAGCCGTACCACTCCTGGCCATACGGCAGGTACACCCGCATGGTGTTGCCGGCCTCGGCCAGGCGCAGCTGCTCCTCGGGGCGGATGCCGAACAGCATCTGGTACTCGAAGGAGGTGACGTCGCGGCGGTTCCACTCGGCCAGCTGGCCCGCGATCTTGATCATGTTGGGGTCGTGCGAGGCCACCATCGGGTAGCCCTGACCGGCCATCAGGACCTTCAGCGCGCGGACGTACGCCAGGTCGACCTCGTGCTTGCCCTGGAAGGCGACCGACTCGGGCTCCTTGTAGGCGCCCTTGCAGATGCGCACCCGGGAGCCCTCGTGGGAGAGGTCGCGGCAGTCGGCCTCGGTGCGCCGCAGGTAGGCCTGCAGGACGACGCCGAGCCACGGGAAGTCGGCACGCAGTTCGCGGGCGATGCCGAGGGTGGAGTCGGTGGTGGTGTGGTCCTCCATGTCGAGGGTCACCGTGGTGCCGGCGTCCGCGGCGGCCTGGCAGATCCGGCGGGCGTTCTCCAGCGCGATCTTCTCGCCGTCCACCGGCAGGAACTGGCCGACCGCGGAGAGCTTGACGGAGACCTCGGCGTCGGCGGCGAGGCCGGTCTCCTTGAGGGCGGTCAGCAGGTGCTCGTACGCCAGGGCGGTGGCGGCGGCCTGGTCGGCGTCCTTGGTGTCCTCGCCGAGGTGGTCGAGGGTGACCTTGCGGCCGCTGTTGACCAGCGTCTCGGTCGCGTCCACGCCCTGGTCGAGGCGGTCGCCGGCGACGAAGCGCTCGACTATCGCGTGGGTGGGCGGGAACTTCTCGACCATGGTGCGCACCTGCGGGGAGCGCGAGGCGGCGAGGAGGGCGGAACGGAGCATCGTGGACTCCCGGATCAAGGTTCAGCTGGTGGCGAGAGGTGCGGGGCGGCCGGGGTGGCGGCCGCCCCGCGAGCGGCGGACGGTCAGCCCATGTGCGGGTAGCGGTAGTCCGTCGGCGGGACGAACGTCTCCTTGATGGACCGGGTGGACGTCCAGCGCATCAGGTTCTGCTTGGCGCCGGCCTTGTCGTTGGTGCCGGAGGCCCGGCCGCCGCCGAAGGGCTGCTGGCCGACGACGGCGCCGGTCGGCTTGTCGTTGATGTAGAAGTTGCCGGCGGCGTTGCGCAGCACGTGCATGGCGTGCTGCACGGCCTCGCGGTCCTGGGCGATGATCGAGCCGGTCAGGCCGTACGCCGACACCGACTCCATCTGCGCGAGCATCTCCTCGTACGTGTCGTCCTCGTAGACGTGCACGGCGAGGATCGGGCCGAAGTACTCGTCCTTGAAGTACTCGGCGGACGGGTCCTCGCAGACCAGCACGGTCGGGCGGACGAAGTAGCCGACCGAGTCGTCGTACGTACCACCGGCCAGGACCTCGACCTTCGGGTCGGCCTGGGCGCGGTCGATCGCGGCCTTGTTCTTGGCGAACGAGCGCTCGTCGATGACGGCGCCCATGAAGTTCGCCAGGTCGGTGACGTCACCCATGGTGAGCCACTCGACCTCGTCGCGGAACTCGTCCTTCAGCTCGGCCCAGATCGAGGCCGGGACGTACGCGCGGGACAGCGCCGAGCACTTCTGGCCCTGGAACTCGAAGGCGCCGCGGGTCATCGCGGTCTTCAGGATCGCCTTGTCGGCGGACGGGTGGGCGACCAGGAAGTCCTTGCCGCCGGTCTCGCCGACGATCCGCGGGTAGGTGCGGTAGCCGGAGATGTTCTCGCCGACCGAACGCCACAGGTGCTGGAAGGTGGCGGTGGAGCCGGTGAAGTGGATGCCGGCCAGCGCGGGGTGCTTCAGCGCCACCTCGGAGACGGCCAGGCCGTCGCCGGTGACCATGTTGATGACGCCCTTGGGCAGGCCCGCGGCCTCCAGCAGGCGCATCAGGTAGTGCGCGGCGAACTGCTGCGTCGGGGACGGCTTCCAGATCACCACGTTGCCCATCAGCGCGGGCGCGGTCGGCAGGTTGCCGGCGATCGCGGTGAAGTTGAACGGGGTGATCGCGTAGACGAAGCCCTCCAGCGGGCGGTGGTCGGTGCGGTTCCACACGCCGTCCGAGGAGATCGGCTGCTCGGCCAGGATCTGCCGGGCGAAGTGCACGTTGAAGCGCAGGAAGTCGACCAGCTCGCAGGGGGTGTCGATCTCCGCCTGCTGGGCGGTCTTCGACTGGCCGAGCATGGTGGCGGCGGCCAGGGTCTCGCGCCACGGGCCGGCCAGCAGGTCGGCGGCCCGCAGGAAGATCGCGGCGCGGGAGTCGAAGGAGAGCGCCTGCCAGGCCGGGGCGGCGGCCAGCGCGGTGTCGATGGCCTCGCGCGCGTCGTCCTGGGTGGCGTTGCGCAGCGTGCCGAGCCGGGCCGCGTGGTTGTGCGGCTGCACCACGTGGATCTCGGAGCCGCCGCCGAGGCGCTGCTCGCCGTTGATCGTCATGGTGAGCTGGATCGGCCCCTGGCCGCCCAGCTCCTTCAGCTTCGCCTCCAGGCGGGCCCGCTCGGGGCTGCCGGGGGCGTAGCTGTGGACCGGCTCGTTGACCGGCGCGGGGACCTGGGTCACAGCATCCATGGCGCACGCTCTCCTTCTCGTCATGGGACGCCGACGGGAGGTGACACGCCGGCCATGCCACGAACGCTATTCCCCGTTCCCGCCACGAACTGTTGGCCGCGCCGCCAAAGTCCCCCGCTCGCCGTTGTCCGCCCGGACGAACACCGTCACATCCCGGTCACGGCCGCCGAATTCTGTCCGGCTCACTAAACTCGGCCCCGGGATGTTGTCCGCCCCGACGAAGACCCGACAGGGCCCCGACGAAAACCCGCCGGGGACCCGAAGAGAACCCGACGAAGATCCGACGAAACCCGACGAGGACCCGCACATGAACGGCCTGCCGCTGCGCCAGCTGTTGATGTCGCTCGGCGAACCCCTGGTCGAACTCCAGGCCGCGCCGGCCGGCCTGGACGTCCCGGTCCGCGACGTCGCCATCCTCGACCCGGAGGACCCGCCGACCGCCGCCCCGGGCGAACTCGTCCTGGCCATCGGCGCCCGCGGCCGCGCCGCCCTCCCCGCCCTGCGCGCCGCCGGCCGCGCCCGGGCCGCCGCCGTCGCCGTCAAACTCGACGGGCCCGGCCAGGCCGACGCCCTTCGCGAGGCCGCCACCGAAGCCGGCGTCGCCCTGCTGTCGGTCCGCCGCGAAACCCGCTGGGAACACCTCGACTCGCTCGCCCGCACCCTGCTCACCGGACCCGACAGCGGCGCGCCGGGCGAGGCCGACACCGGCGACCTGTTCACCCTCGCCCAGACCGTGGCCGTCCTCACCGGCGGCATCGTCTCCATCGAGGACACCTCCAGCCGGGTCCTCGCCTACTCCCGCACCTCCGACTCCGACGAGGTCGACGACCTGCGCCGGCTGTCCATCCTCGGCCGCCAGGGGCCCGAGCCGTATCTCGCCAAGCTCCGCGAATGGGGCGTCTTCTCCCACCTGCGCGGCTCCGACGGCGCGATCGAGATCGCCGCCCACCCCGAACTCGGCATCCGCCGCCGCCTCGCCATCGCGATCCGCTCCGGCGCCCAACCGCTCGGCACCATCTGGGTCCAGGAGAGCACCCGCCCGCTCGCCCCGACCGCCGACCGCGCCCTGGTCGGCGCCGCCCGCGTCGCCGCCGGCCAACTGATGCGCCGCCGACGCGAGTTGTCCGCCGACGCCCGGCTCACCCAGACCCTGCTCACCGGCCTGCTCGAAGGCTCCACCGGCCCCCAGTCGCTCGCCACCCACCTCGGCCTCGACCTGCGCCGCCCGGCCACCGTCCTCGCCTACGCCCCGGCCGCCACCACCGAACGCGACGTCGAACTCTCCCGCGACGAAGTCACCGGCCTGATCTCCGTCCACACCGCCGCCCGCCACCGCGGCGCCCTGCTCGCCCCCGTCGACTCCCGCATCTACGTCCTGCTGCCCGAACTCCCGCCCGCCCTGCCGCAGTCCACCCTCCGCGACTGGGCGCAGGAAACCGTCGACGCCGCCCGCACCCACCTCGCCATCCCGCTGCGCGCCGCCATCGGCCCCACCGTCCCCGGCCTCGCCGACGTCCCCGCCTCCCGCGCCCAGGCCGACCGCATCCTCGACGCCATGGGTCGCGGCGGCGTCGTCCCCGACGTCGCCGCCCTGCACGACGTCCAGGCCGAGGTCCTGGTCTCCGAAGTCCTCGCCCTCCTCCAGGACCGCCCCGAACTCCGCGACCCCCGCCTCACCGCCCTCACCGCCTACGACGCCCGCCACCACACCCGCCTCGCCGAGTCCGTCCTCGCCTACCTCGACGCCCTCGGCGAAGTCCGCACCGCGGCGGACGCCCTCCACATCCACCCCAACACCCTCAGATACCGAGTCCGCCGCGCCGAACAGTTGACGGGCCTGGATCTGGCCCAACCCCAACAACGCCTCCTGGCCATGCTCCAGTTGAGGCTCACCGACAACTAGTTCCCGCTCGAACTCGGCGCCCGTCAGGCGCGAGCGACCCCACAAACGGCAGGATCCGCCCGCAGGAGAGCAACACCCCTCCCCGGGCGGACCCACCAGTCACGTCACATGCGGTGCCACGGCCCAGTGATCGCCAGCATGATCCCCGGCTCCTGGATGTTCGCGAACAGCGTCCGCCCGTCCCGCGAGAACGTCACGCCCGTGAACTCGCTGAACTCCGGCTTCTCCGCCGTCCCGATGTTCAGCTCGTTCCGCGCCAGCGCGTACGTCCGCCCGTCCGTCGTCGCCCCGAACAGGTGCTGCAGCCCGTTGCCGTCCTCCGCGATGATCAACCCGCCGTGCGGCGACACCGTGATGTTGTCGGGACCGTCGAAGTTCCCCTGGTCGGTCCACACCTCCGCGTTGACCCCGAGGATCACCTTCAGCGTCAGCGTCCGCCGGGCCGGGTGGTAGAACCACACCTGCCCGTCGTGCTGCAGCGGCGACTCCTCACGGGCGAACGACGACACGAAGTAGATGCCGCCGTCCCCCCACCACATGCCTTCGAGCTTGCGGGCCCGGGTGACCTCCCCGTCCTTGAACTGCTTGCGGATCGAGGTGGTGCGGGCGTCCCGGTCCGCGACCTTGACCCAGTCCGCGCCGTACGTGGTGCCGGGCTTGGTGGCCCGGGACAGGTCGTCGACCAGCTTGCCCTGGGCGTCGAACGCCTTCAGCGCCTCCAGCACACCCGCGTCGGCGGCCAGCGTGCGCAGCTTGCCCTTGCCGTGCCGGAAGCCGGCCGGCGGGGTCCAGCGGTAGAAGAGGCCGTTGGGCTTGGCCGCGTCCTCGGTCAGGTAGGCGTGGCCGCGCTTCTCGTCGATGACGACGGCCTCGTGCGCGAACCGGCCGAAGGCCTTGATCGGCTGCGGGTTCCGGTTGGCGTCCTGGTCGTGCGGGTCCACCTCGAAGACGTAGCCGTGGTCCTTGGTGAAGCCGTTGGTGCCGGCCTTGTCCTCGGTCTCCTCGCAGGTCAGCCAGGTGCCCCAGGGGGTGGCTCCACCGGCGCAGTTGGTGGCGGTACCCGCGATGCCGACCCACTCCCGCACCCGCCGCCGGCCGTGGCCGTTCCCCTGGCCGCTCCCGTGCCCGTGCCCCGACACCTCGACGACCGTGCAGCCACCGGCCGCCGCCGGGTCGTACACGTGGCCGTCCAGCAGCGGCACGGGGTGCGGCCACTTGGCGCGCGGGCCGGCCAGTTCGTGGTTGTTGACCAGCAGGGTCGCCCCGTGGCGGCCCTCGAACGCGGCGGTGCCGTCGTGGTTGCTGGGGGTGCTCTCGCCGGTCACCAGGGTGGTGACGCCGGTCCGGGTGATGATCTCGTACGAGAAGCCCTTCGGCAGCGCCAGGATGCCCTGCGGGTCGGACACCAGCGCGCCGTAGCCGACCGCGCCGTGCCCGCCCCCGGCGAGGGCGGCCTCGCCGCCGGAGGGGGCGGCGATCGCCCCGGGCGCGGTGGCGAGCACCTCGGCGCTGCCGGCGATCAGGACACCCGCGCCGAGCACGGTCGAACGGTTCACGAAGTCCCGGCGGGACAGCGACATGACGGTCACTCCTGAGGGGGAGGGGACGGATCGGTGACCGTCAGAGTCCGGCCCGGGCGTGAACCGGACGTGAACCCGATGCTGCGTCAAAGCAGAGATCCACCAACCGTTTTACCAACCGAGAACAACCCGATGACCGGGCCTTTACCACCGGTTCCGGTGCTGCGTACGCTCGATCCGCCACTGCTCCCAGGCGGTCAGCCAGGCGTCCTCCGTGCCGGACGGCAGCTCGGGCGTGCCTCCCACCCACAGCCGTTCCCAGGCGCGCTGCGCGGGCAGGCTCGGCACCTCGCTGGCGAACACGGTGTACCGCACCACCTCCTCGACGGCCGCGCCGCCCTCCGGGGTGCCGCTCAGCCAGTCCACGTGGTGGGCGAGCCGGCCGAGGTGGTTGACCATCGAGGTGACGGCGCGGTCGGCCTCCTCCTCGGTCTCCGAGGCGAGCCACCTCTGCTGGTGCACCACGGTCTCCCAGCGGGCCTTGCGGTCCTGGCCGCGCAGGTGCCGGGGCAGCCGGGCGGAGCGGCCGGCCCGCAGCTGGGCGAGCAGCACGGTGGCCCGGGCGATGGCGTGCTCGGCCAGTTCGCGGTGGGCGCTCAGCCCGAGTTCGCCGGGGGTCGGCTCGGGTGCCGGCTCGGTCGGGGCGGGCTGGCGAGCGGCCAGCGTCCGCAGCAGCGCGGTGCGGCCGATGATGTACTGCTCGAAGTCGGCGATCCCGCGCAGTTCGATCGCGCCGGGCGGCACGCCGCGTCCGGTGACGGTGACGGTGGTGCCGTCCATCCACAGCCGGCCGGCCCAGACGGTGCCGGCGCCGGGGCGGCGGTCCTCGTGGATCTGCAGGGCGCGCGGGTCGCCGTCCACGGTGATCCACTCGCGCAGCGCCCGCACGCCGCCGGGGGTGTCGCCCTCGTCGATGCCGAGCTGCTCGTACACCCGGTCGCGCTCGTCCTCGACCACGTCCTCCAGGTCGGGCAGCGGTTCGGTGAGTTCCGCGCCGGGCCGGTAGGTGCGGACGGTCACGTACGGGCCGTCGGCGCGGTTCCAGTCGCCGGAGCGGACCTCCACCCAGCCGAGTTCGCCGTTGTCGACCTGGTACTCGGCGAGGACGTCCCGCCCGGGCAGGCCGCCCGCGCGGTGCTCCCAGCCGAACACCGGGAACCCGGCCCCGGCCAGCAGCCGCCGGCTGTACGCCTCCTGGTCCGCGTAGACCTCCTCGATCTCCCACGGCCCGCTCGCGTGCTGCCTCTTCATCTCTCGCCGCACCCCCGGCACTCGCCACACCGTTCCCCGCCGGGCGGGCCCGGCACGGCCCCACCATACGGCCCGGGGAACCTGTCGATCCATCAGCTCAACGGCGGTCTTCCGACAGGAGGACGCGGCGGGAACACGCCCGGGTTGCCGGTCAGCGCTGCGCTCGCAGCGAACGGGCCTTGATCGCGGCCCGCCGCGCCTCCTTGGCGACCTTGCGGTCCAGGTGGAGCGCGCCGACGACCTCCAGCACCTCGACCGTCAACGGGTGCGGCACCCGCCACACCTCGCCGAAGTAGCTGGCCGGGTTGTCGGTGACCGGCAGGTCGGCGACCAGCGCCTGCAGGCGGCCGCCCTCGCCGGCGGTGAGCAGCAGCACGGCGGCCACCGAGTCGACCACCCGCCACAGCGCGGCGGGGCGTTCGGCGGCCTCGACGTCCACGCCGCGGGCGCGCAGCCACTCGCGGGCCAGGCCGCCGAGCTCGGGGTCGTCGACGACCTCCCGAACGGCGGGAACGGCGTCCTCGCCGAGCTCGCCGAGCGCGATCCCGCAGTAGTAGCGGCGCACCGGCGACTGCACGTCGCGGCCCCGGCCGCCGGCCAGCAGCGCGCGGGCGGCCTCGACGGGGTTCTCCCGGGCGGCGAGCCAGGCCTTGAGCTCGGGCTCGGCGAAGGTGGCGCCGTTCTCGGCGAGGGCGCGCAGCAGGGCGGGGCCGTCGAGCTCGGCGAGGTCGCCGATCAGCGGGGCCTCGAAGCCGTCGGCGATCAGCCACTCGCGCACCGCGTACTGGCCGAGCGGGGTGAGCCGGACGGTGCCGAAGCGGGCGGCGTCCTCGTCGGTCAGCGGCTGCTCGGGCTCGGTGGCCGCGGCGGCGGCGTCCTGTTCTTCCTCCTCCTCGAACAGTTCGGGGTCGATCGGGGTGTGCTCGACCAGGCCGAGTTCGGCGAGGTCGCCGAGCATCGGGTCGAGGATGACCATCAGGTCGGTGATCTCGCCGAGCATCTCCTCGTCGGGTTCCTCGCCCTCGGGAACGACCAGCAGCGCGGCCAGCACACCCAGCGGGACGGTGGTGTCCGCGCCGGGCTCGGCGAACGCGGTGGACTCGTACAGCACGTGCAGCGCCTCGTCGAGGATCTCGGCGGCCTGGTCCCGGGCGTCCTCCACCTCGGCCAGGGCCGCCGTGTCCTCGGAGGCGGCGCTCTTGTCGCCCTCGACCACCTCCGGGTCCACCGACTCGGCCTCGGCGGCGAGTTCGCGGACCAGCTCGGCGGCCTCGAACCACAGGCCGAGCACGGCCGCCGGCTCGCCGGCCTCGACGGCGGGCAGGTCGGGGCCGGGGACGGCGATGTGGGTGCCGCCCTCGGTGGTGCCGGTCTCCACCACGCCGAGGTCGCAGGCCAGCGCCCAGGCGCGCATCGCCTCGACCACGTCCTCCTCGTCCGGGTCCTCGAAGCCGAGCATCCGGGCCGCCCGGATCCGGTCCTCGGGGCCGAGGTCGCCGTGCTCGTCGACGTCCCGGTGCGGGTCGACCCAGCGGGCCAGCGCGACCACCCGGGCGATCAGCGGGACGGCGAGCGCCGCGTCGGCGAGTTCACGGTCCTCGGGCAGCACGATCGGCGGGATCAGCACCGCGGTGTCGTCGGGGTCCTCGTCGCCGCTCTGCGAGCCGTACAGGTCCGCGAGGTCGTAGTCGGCGGGCAGCAGGGCCTCGACGTCGGACGGCTGCTGCTCAGGGGTCTTACGGCTTCGTCCGGCCATCGCGCGCGAACTCCCGCTGCTCGTCGGAGGGTACCGCCGCCCGGTGGGCGGTCCGACAAAGGGGCGGACGCCGGGGCATCGGCGGCGCGGGCCGGTGTGTCGGCCCGTCAACCCAGCGTATCGGCCGCGATCACCGGACGCATGAGCCGCCCGGGGGTCCGCCCGAACGAGTGGGGCGGTAGGGCCGAACGAGTGCCCGGTGCACGTATCCTTCGGTGGGCGTCGCGCACACCCCCGCGCGTGCGCCCCCGGAGCGACGAGGCTCCGAACCCCCAGAACCACGTGCACACCCGCACCGACCGGGCCACTGGACCATGCCACCACTCCCCGGCCTGGCCGTGCCCGGCGGCGCCCGGCCACAGGAGACCCCTGCCATGGCGGACCTCTCCCCCGCCGGCGCCGGCCTGAGCACCGCTCAGTACGCCGGACGCCGACTGTCGGAGGCCCTGCTTCCACTGGAACTCGCCCCTCGGGGGCAGCTCCAGCTCGCCGCGATCAGCCGCTGGAACGCGCTGCGCGGCATCCGCGTCGGCCTGGTGGCCGCCGGACTGCTGTTGATGCTGATCGGCGCCAACCTGGTCACGCCGCTCTACCCCGCGCTCCAGCAGCGGCTCGGCCTGACCCCGCTCGACACCACGATCCTCTTCACGGTCTACGTGTTCGCCCTGGTCCCGGTGCTGGCCGCGGTCGGCCACTGGTCGGACCACCTGGGGCGACGCGCCATGATCCTGCCCGCGGTGGCGCTGTCCGCCGTCGGCGACGTGGTCTTCGCCAGCGCCGGCTCGTTCTGGCAGCTGGCCGCCGGACGCGCCGTCCAGGGCATGGCGGTCGGCCTGTCCACGGGCGCGGCGGGCGCCGCCCTCGGCGACCTGCTGCCCGACCGGCCGACCCTGGCCGCCAAACTCACCCTGGCCTGCTCGGCCGGCGGCGTCGCGCTCGGCCCGCTGGTCGGCGCGGCCATGGCCTCGGGCGCGAACCCGCTGCCCGGCCTGTTCCTGGCCCACGCCGTCGCGCTGCTCGCCCTGTGCGTACCCCTCGCCCTGGTGCACCCGCGGATGCCCGGCTCGGTCCGCCCGCCGGCCTCCCCGCCGCGCATCACCACCCCCGCCCACCTGCGCCCGCAGCGCCTGCGGCTGCCCCGCTCGGGACGCCGCGAGTTCCTGCTCGCCTCCGGCGCGGGCTTCGTCTCCTACGCGGTCTTCGGCGTCTACCTGGCGCTCGCCCCGGCGTTCTCCAGCACCCTGCTGCACACCGACTCCCGCATGGCGGGCGCCGCCGTCGCGGCCCTCCTCCTCGGCTCCTCGGCAGCCGCCCAGCTGCTCGTCCCGCCGACCTCCGACCGCGTCGTGGTCGCCGCCGGCCTCACCGGCCTCGCCGTCGGCCTCGGCCTGCTCACCGTGGCCGCCGCCACCGGCACCCCCGCCCTGCTCTTCGTCGGCAGCGTGGTGGCCGGCGTCTCCCAGGGCATCGCCTTCCGTTCCCTGTTCACCACCGCGGTCGCCGCCCTGGACCCGGCCCGCCGAGGCAGCGAACTCTCCACCCTCTGGGTCATCGTCTACCTCGGCTCCTCCGCCCCGATCATCGCCGTCGGCGCCCTCACCCGCACCTACGGCCTGCTCACCGCCGTCACCGGCTTCGCCCTCCTCGCCGCCACCGCCTCGCTGGCCCTGGCCGCCGCCGTCCTGCGCCGCAGGGACTGACCTCGCGGCCACCGAGCTCGGCACCGGGCGTCAGAGTGCTGCGTCGCGGCCCAGTCCGGCTCTCCGCCGCCCACCGCGAAAGTCACGGATTCCAGTTCGAACCCATCGACGCGAACGGCCCCTGCCTCCTGAGGGCATGCGGTAGGGGCGGGACCCGAAGGTCCCGCCCCTACCGGTACTACTGGCCGATCAGACGTTGAAGCCGAGCGCGCGAAGCTGGTCGCGGCCCTCGTCCGTGATCTTGTCGGGGCCCCACGGCGGCATCCAGACCCAGTTGATGCGCAGGTCCTTGACCAGGCCGTCGGTGGCGGTGCGGGCCTGGTCCTCGATCACGTCGGTGAGGGGGCAGGCCGCGGAGGTGAGGGTCATGTCGACGGTGGCGGTGTCGTCCTCGTCGATGTGCAGGCCGTAGATCAGGCCCAGGTTGACGACGTCGATGCCCAGTTCGGGGTCGACGACGTCCATCAGGGCCTCCATGAGGTCCTCGGTGGAGACGGTCCCGGCGGTGGTGAACGCACCGGGGCTGTCGGACACCGCGACCTCGGCCGCGGCGGCCTCGGGGGTCTCGTTCTCGCTCATGAATCAAGTGTCCTAACGGGGCGTCAGTCGGTGGTGATCTCGGGGTGGCCGGCGAGCGCCTTGGCGGTGGCGTCCTTCCAGGCCATCCAGCCGAGCAGGGCGCACTTGACCCGGGCCGGGTACTTGGAGACCCCGGCGAAGGCGACGGCGTCCTCCAGGATCTCCTCGTCGCCCTCGGACTGGCCCTTGCTCTGCATCAGCTCCAGGAACGCCTCCTGGACCTGCTGCGCCTCGCCGACCGTCTTGCCGACCACCAGGTCGTTGAGCACGGAGGCGGAGGCCTGGCTGATCGAGCAGCCCTGCGACTCGTAGGAGACGTCCGCGACGGTCGCGCCGTCGAGCTTCACCCGCAGGGTGATCTCGTCGCCGCACGTCGGGTTGACGTGGTGCACCTCGGCGTCGCCGTCCCGCAGCCCCTTGCCGTGGGGGTTGCGGTAGTGGTCCAGGATGATCTCCTGGTACATCGAGTCGAGCTTCATGCGACCACCTCAGCCGAAGAAGTTGCGGACGTGGTGGAGGCCGTCGATCAGCGCGTCCACCTCACCGGGCGTGGAGTACAGATAGAACGACGCCCTGGTGGTCGCCGGAATTCCGTACCGCAGGCAGACCGGCCGCGCGCAGTGGTGGCCGACCCGGACGGCGATGCCCTGCTCGTCGAGCACCTGACCGACGTCGTGCGGGTGGATGTCGCCGAGCGTGAAGGAGATCGCCGCGCCGCGGTCCACGGCCGTGCGCGGGCCGATGATCCGCAGGTCGGGCACCTCGGCGAGGCGCTCGATCGCGTACGCGGTGATCGCGTGCTCATGGGCGGCCACGCGCTCCATGCCGATCGCCGACAGGTAGTCGATGGCGGCGCCGAGGCCGACGGCCTGGGCGATCGGCGGGGTGCCGGCCTCGAACTTGTGCGGCGCGGGGGCGTAGGTGGACGACCCCATGGTGACGGTCTCGATCATCTCGCCGCCGCCCAGGAACGGCGGGAGGTCCTCCAGCAGCTCCTGGCGGCCCCACAGCACGCCGATGCCGGTCGGGGCCAGCATCTTGTGGCCGGTGAAGGCGACGAAGTCGGCCCCCAGCGCCTGCACGTCGAGGACGGCGTGCGGGGCGGCCTGCGAGGCATCGACGGCGACCAGCGCGCCGACCGACTGGGCCTTGCGGACGATGGTCTCCACCGGGTTGATGGTGCCCAGCAGGTTGGACACCAGCGTGACGGAGACGATCTTCGTCTTCTCGGTGATCAGCTCGTCGATGTTGGACAGGTCGAGCCGGCCCTCGTCGGTCAGTCCGAACCACTTCAGCTTCGCGCCGGTGCGCTGCGCGAGCAGCTGCCACGGCACGATGTTGGAGTGGTGCTCCATCTCGGTGATCACGATCTCCGAGTCGGCGTCCACCCGGTACGGCTCGTCGGCCCAACCCAGCATGTTGGCAACGAGGTTGAGCGACTCGGAGGCGTTCTTGGTGAAGATCACCTCGTTCCGGCTGGGCGCGTTGATGAACGCCGCGACCTTGTCCCGGGCGCCCTCGTACAGCGCGGTCGCCTCCTCGGCGAGCACGTGCACGCCGCGGTGGACGTTGGAGTTGTGCTGCTCGTAGTAGGCGTTCAGCGCCTCCAGCACCTGGCGCGGCTTCTGCGAGGTCGCCGCGTTGTCCAGGTACACCAGGGGCCTGCCGTCGTGCAGCACCCGCGACAGGACGGGGAAGTCCTTGCGGATCGCGTCGGTGTCCAGGAGTCCGGTCAGATGGGAGTGGGTCACTCGGCACCGTCCTTCGAGTTCGCTCCGCTCACGGAGCCGCCCTTCACGTAGCTCTCGTAGCCCTCTTCCTCCAGCTTGTCGGCGAGCTCGGCACCGCCGGACTCGACGATCCGGCCGCCCGCGAAGACGTGCACGTAGTCGGGCTTGATGTAGCGCAGGATGCGGGTGTAGTGGGTGACCAGCAGGGTGCCGACCTCGCCGGTCGAACGGACCCGGTTGATGCCCTCGGAGACGATCCGCAGCGCGTCGACGTCCAGGCCGGAGTCGGTCTCGTCGAGGATCGCGACCTTCGGCTTGAGCAGCTCCAGCTGGAGGATCTCGTGGCGCTTCTTCTCACCGCCGGAGAAGCCCTCGTTGACGTTGCGCTCGGCGAACGCCGGGTCCATCTGCAGGGCGGCCATCGCCTCCTTGACCTCCTTGACCCACAGCCGCAGCTTGGGGGCCTCGCCGCGGACGGCGGTGGCGGCGGTGCGCAGGAAGTTGGAGACCGAGACGCCCGGGACCTCGACCGGGTACTGCATGGCCAGGAACAGGCCGGCCTTGGCGCGCTCGTCGACCGCCATCGCCAGCACGTCCTCGCCGTCCAGCAGCACCTGGCCGCCGGTGACGGTGTACTTGGGGTGGCCGGCCAGCGAGTAGGCCAGGGTGGACTTGCCGGAGCCGTTCGGACCCATGATCGCGTGGGTCTCGCCCTGCTTGACCGTCAGGTCGACGCCCTTGAGGATCTCCCGCGGACCACCCTCGGCCTCGACGGTGACGTGCAGGTCGCGGATTTCAAGCGTTGCCATGGGGTACTCAGTTCTCCTGGTTGACGGAGACGAGCACATCGTCCCCTTCGATCTTTACGGGGTAGACGGCGACCGGCCTGGTCGCGGGCAGCCCGGACGGCTTTCCGGTGCGCAGGTCGAAGCTGGAGCCGTGCAACCAGCACTCGATCATGCAGTCCTCGACCTCGCCCTCGGAGAGCGAGACGTTGGCGTGCGAGCAGATGTCGTTGATCGCGAACACGCCCTCGTCGGTGCGGACGATCGCCACCGGGACGCCGTTCAGCTCGACCTTCTTGGGCACGTCCTCCTGCAGCACGCTCAGCGCGCAGGCGCGCACGTAGCCGGCGCTCATGCCACCGTCTCTTCCAGCTCGGCCTCGATCTTCTCCATCAGGCGGTCCTGGATCTCGGCGACGCCGATCTGCTGGACCAGCTCGGCGAAGAAGCCGCGCACCACCAGGCGGCGGGCCTCGTCGGCCGGGATGCCGCGGGACTGCAGGTAGAACAGCTGCTCGTCGTCGAAGCGGCCGGTGGCGGAGGCGTGACCGGCGCCGACGATCTCGCCGGTCTCGATCTCCAGGTTGGGGACCGAGTCGACCCGGGCGCCGTCGGTGAGCACCAGGTTGCGGTTGAGCTCGTAGGTGTCGGTGCCGATCGCGGCCGCGCGGATCAGCACGTCGCCGATCCACACCGCGTGCGCGTCCTGGCCCTGCAGCGCGCCCTTGTAGGCGACGTTGGAGCGGCAGTGCGGGGTGTCGTGGTCGATGATCAGGCGGTGCTCCAGGTGCTGGCCCGCGTCGGCGAAGTACAGGCCGAACAGCTCGGCCTCGCCGCCGGGGCCCGCGTAGGAGACCCGCGGGTGCAGGCGCACCAGATCGCCGCCGAAGGTGACCACCACGGACTTGTAGGTGGCGTCCCGGCCGACCAGCGCGTTGTGCTGGGCGACGTGCACCGCGTCCCGGTCCCAGTCCTGGACGGAGACGAAGGTCAGCTTCGCGCCGTCGCCGACCAGCAGGTCCACGTTGGCGGCGCGGGTGCCGGTGCCGGTGTGGTTCAGCACCACGACGGCCTCGGCGAACGGCTTGACCTCGATCACCACGTGGGCGAAGCGGACCCCGCCCTCGCCGTGCACGTCGATCCGGACCGGCTCGGTCAGCACCGTCTCCTTGGGGACGGTCACCACCAGGGCCTCCTCGAAGGCGCTGAACGCCTGCGCGGCGATCCGGTCCACCGGGGTGCCGGCCTTGCCGACGCGGGCGTCGTCGCGGCCGACCAGCTCGGAGGTGACACCCTCCGGCAGGCCCAGCTCGATCTTGGTCTCACCGCGCACCGCGTCAACCGCGGTGCCGTCGTGCAGGCCGGCGAGGCGGTGCATCGGCGTGAACCGCCAGTCCTCCTCGCGGCCGGTCGGCACCGGGAAGTCGTTCACGTCGTAGGACGGCTTGACGGCGACGCGGGCGTCGATCGGCTGCCGGACGCTCTCGCGGCCGGTGCCCGGGCCGGCGAGCTGCGCGCCGGCGCCGGCGGTGCCCACCTCGATCGAACCGGCGGTGGTGGAGCCGGGGGTGTTCTGCTCAGCCATGGCTGTTCGTGTTGCTCTCTTTCGGAAATGGTCGACGGACGGGCGGGGGCTGACGGCGCGTCAGCCGACCGCGCCCTCCATCTGCAGCTCGATCAGCCGGTTCAGCTCCAGCGCGTACTCCATCGGCAGCTCACGCGCGATCGGCTCGACGAAGCCGCGGACGATCATCGCCATCGCCTCGGTCTCGGTCAGGCCGCGGCTCATCAGGTAGAAGAGCTGGTCCTCGGAGACCTTGGAGACCGTCGCCTCGTGACCCATCGACACGTCGTCCTCGCGGACGTCCACGTACGGGTAGGTGTCCGAGCGGGAGACGGTGTCCACCAGCAGCGCGTCGCACAGCACGTTCGACTTGGCGCCGTGCGAGCCCTCGCCGATCTCGATCAGACCGCGGTAGGAGGTACGGCCACCGCCGCGCGCCACCGACTTGGAGACGATGTGCGAGGAGGTGTTCGGCGCCATGTGGACCATCTTCGCGCCCGCGTCCTGGTGCTGGCCCTCGCCCGCGAAGGCGATCGACAGCGTCTCGCCCTTGGCGTGCTCCCCCATCAGGTAGACGGCCGGGTACTTCATGGTGACCTTGGAGCCGATGTTGCCGTCGACCCACTCCATGGTCGCGCCCTCGTACGCCACGGCGCGCTTGGTGACCAGGTTGTAGACGTTGTTCGACCAGTTCTGGATGGTCGTGTAGCGGCAGCGGCCGCCCTTCTTGACGATGATCTCGACCACCGCGGAGTGCAGCGAGTCCGAGGAGTAGATCGGCGCGGTGCAGCCCTCGACGTAGTGGACGTAGGCGTCCTCGTCGACGATGATCAGCGTCCGCTCGAACTGGCCCATGTTCTCGGTGTTGATCCGGAAGTAGGCCTGCAGCGGGATGTCCACGTGCACGCCCTTCGGCACGTAGATGAACGATCCGCCGGACCACACCGCGGTGTTCAGCGAGGCGAACTTGTTGTCGCCCACCGGGATGACGGTGCCGAAGTACTCCTTGAACAGCTCCGGGTGCTCACGCAGCGCGGTGTCGGTGTCCAGGAAGATGACGCCCTGCTCCTCCAGGTCCTCGCGGATCTGGTGGTAGACGACCTCGGACTCGTACTGGGCGGCGACGCCGGCGACCAGGCGCTGCTTCTCCGCCTCCGGGATGCCCAGCTTGTCGTAGGTGGCCTTGATGTCGGCGGGCAGGTCCTCCCAGGACTCGGCCTGCTTCTCGGTCGAGCGCACGAAGTACTTGATGTTGTCGAAGTCGATGCCCGACAGGTCGGAGCCCCAGGTCGGCATCGGCTTCTTGCCGAACAGCTTCAGGCCCTTGAGGCGAAGGTTGAGCATCCACTCGGCCTCGTTCTTCTTCGCCGAGATGTCGCGGACGACCTCTTCGCTCAGGCCGCGCTTGGCGGCGGCACCGGCCGCGTCCGAGTCGGCCCAGCCGTACTCGTACGTGCCGAGACCTTCGAGCTCGGGGTGTGCGATGTCAGTCATGCGAGGTTCCTCCGCGCGGTGGAGCCGGTTTCGTCGGACGTTCGATGGGAGGTACCGGCAGTCGGCACGGCACCGGGCGCCCCGGAGGACGACGGTGCGGCACCGGATGCCGGCACATACGTGGTGCAGACCCCGTCGCCGTGGGCGATGGTGGCCAGCCGTTGCACATGGGTGCCGAGGAGCTGCGAGAAGACCTCGGTCTCCGCCTCGCAGAGCTGCGGGAACTGCTCGGCGATGTGCGCGACCGGGCAGTGGTGCTGGCAGAGCTGGGCGCCGGCCGGGGCGGCAGGCGCCGCGGCGGCGGACGGGACCGGCCGCACCGTGGCAGCGTACCCGTCGGCACTCAAGGCCCGGGCGAGTGCCTGGGCCCGCTGCGGGGCGTCGGCCTGCTCGACCTCACCCTGGTACTTCCGGCCCTGCTTGGCGAGCCGGGCCCGAGCGAAGGCGGCGACCGCCTGCTCGCCCGCCTCGCCGCCGCCGGCGGCCTCCGAGATCCAGCGCAGCGCGTCCGCGGCGAGCTGGTCGTAGGCCTGGTAGAAGGCGTCCCGCCCGCCGTCGGTCAGGGCGAACACCTTGGCCGGACGGCCCCGGCCGCGGCTGCCGTAGACCCGCTGCTCGCGGGACTCGACCAGCCCGGCGGCGGTCAGGCCGTCCAGGTGGCGGCGCACCGCGGCGGTGGTCAGGCCGAGGCGGCCGGCCAGGTCGGCGGCCGAGGACGGCCCGTGGTCGAGGATCGAACGGGCGACCCTGTCCCGGGTGGCCCGGTGACCCTCGGCGGCGAGCGCCTCCGCGGCGGTCGCGGGCACGGCGCAGTCGGGAGCCTCGGGCTCCCGCTGAGCGTCATGCTCGCGAATCTTTTTCACAACACGATTGTTGCGTAATTCGTCCGCGGGAAACAAGCCGTGACCCCGGTCTCACCGGTGGCCTCCATCACGGAAGGCATGCCTTACCTGAAGAGGGCCGTGAACTGCTCCTACACTCGCCGGTATGCATGCAGACCCCGCCGTCGAGGTGACCGGACTGGTCAAGCGGTACGGCGACAAGACCGCCGTGGACGGCCTGGACCTGGCCATCGCGCGCGGAACCGTCACCGCGGTGCTCGGCCCCAACGGCGCGGGCAAGACCACCACCATCGAGACCTGCGAGGGCTACCGCCGCCCCGACGCCGGCACCGTCCGGGTCCTCGGCCTGGACCCGGTCGCCCAGGCCGGGCAGCTCAAGCCGCGGATCGGCGTGATGCTCCAGTCCGGGGGCGTGTACGCCGGTGCGCGCGCCCTCGAAATGCTCCACCACACCGCGAAGCTCTACGCGAACCCGCTGCCCGTCGGCCCGCTCGCCGAGCGCCTCGGCCTGGACTCCTGCGGCCGCACCCCCTACCGCCGGCTCTCCGGCGGCCAGCAGCAGCGCCTGGCCCTCGCCATGGCCGTGGTCGGCCGCCCCGAACTGGTCTTCCTGGACGAGCCCACCGCCGGCCTCGACCCGCAGGCCCGCCGCGCCACCTGGGACTTGGTCACCGAACTGCGCACCTGCGGCGTCACCGTCGTCCTCACCACCCACCAGATGGACGAGGCCGAACAGCTCGCCGACGAGGTCGCGATCGTCGACCGCGGCAAGGTCATCGCCCACGGCTCTCCCGACGCACTGCGCGGCTCCGAAGCCCAGCTGCGCTTCGACGGCCCGCCCGCCCTGGACTTGGCCGGCCTGCGCAAGGTCCTCCCGGACACCGCCGTCGTCGCCGAGCCCACCCCCGGCTCCTACCGCGTCGAGGCCACCCTGGACGCCGCCCTGCTGGCCGCCGTCACCGGCTGGTGCGCCGAGGCCGGGGTGATGCCCGACAAGCTCGCGGTGCAGCGCCGCAGCCTCGAAGACGTCTTCCTCGACCTGACCGGACGGGACCTGCGATGACCGCCACCGACCTCACCCCCCGCCCGGGCGCCGCCCCGGTCGGCCGGATGCTGCTCGCGCAGACCGCCCTGGAGACCAGGATGCTGCTGCGCAACGGCGAACAGCTGCTGCTCACCGTGGTCATCCCCACCGTGCTGCTGGTGCTGTTCTCCGCCGTGGACGTGGTCGCCGTGGACGGCCCCGGCAAGCGCGTCGACTTCCTCGCCCCCGGCCTGCTGGCGCTCGCCGTGATGTCCACCGCCTTCACCGGCCAGGCCATCGCCACCGGCTTCGAGCGCCGCTACGGCGTCCTCAAGCGCCTCGGCGCGACCCCGCTGCCCCGCTGGGCGCTGCTCACCGCGAAGACCGGCTGCGTGCTGGTCACCGAGCTGCTCCAGGTGCTGCTGCTGTCCGGCATCGCGCTGGCCCTCGGCTGGTCGCCGCACGGCAACCCGCTGGCGGTGCTGCTCCTGCTGGTGCTCGGCACCGCCGCGTTCTCCGGTCTCGGCCTGCTGATGGCGGGCACGCTGCGCGCGGAGGCCACCCTGGCCGGCGCCAACCTGGTGTTCATCCTGCTGCTGCTGGCCGGCGGCGTGGTGGTGCCGCTCGCCAAGTTCCCGGACGCGGTGCGCCCGGTGCTGGAGCTGCTGCCGATCTCGGCGCTCTCCGACGGCCTGCGCTCGGTGCTCCAGCTCGGCCACGGCATGCCCTGGTCCGATCTCGGCGTCCTGGGCGTCTGGTCGGTGCTCGGCCTGGCCGCCGCCGCCCGCTTCTTCCGCTGGGAGTAGCCCCCGTCCCCCCGGGGGCCACCACGGCAGCCGCTCAGGAGGCGGCGCCGGCCTTCCTGCGACGGGCCGCCCAGACGAGCCCGCCACCTGCGGCGAGCACCGCGACACCGCCCACGGTCAGCGCCACCAGGCCCTCCGCCCCGGTGAACGCCAGCCCGCCACCGCCACCGCCACCGCTGCCCCCGCCCGCCGCAGCGGAGCGGCTCGCGGACGGGCTCGGCGCCGCACTGCCCGGGCCGCCCGGACCCGGCGACCCGCGCATGTGCAGGACTCCACAGGTGGAGGCGGGCAGGGGGAGTTGAGCCCGAACGGTGAAAGGTCTGGACCAAGCCGCACTCTTTCGGCCACTCGCCAAGTGGTCAAGACCAATGGGCCGACACGCTCGATCCGTCCGTTTTGTCCGCGCGCCGCCCGCGAGGCCGGTCGCCGCACCCGTGCCGCCGGAGCACCGTGTAAGCCCGCCTACGATGGTCCGGTGACCAACCCGTTCTCCCTCCTCGCCGAGCGCTGGCACCCGAGCGCGCAGCACGTCCGCCGTGCGGCCATGGCCGCCCTGGTGATGAGCGTGGTGATCGTGGTCACCGGCGGCGCCGTCCGGCTGACCGCCTCCGGCCTCGGCTGCACCACGTGGCCGCGCTGCACCGCCGAGAGCCTGACGCCGACGCCCGAGATGGGCATCAACGGCGTCATCGAGTTCACCAACCGGATGCTCACCTACGTGCTGTGCGCGGCGGTCGGCTGGGCGATCCTGGCCGCCCGCTGCGCCAAGCCGTGGCGGCGCTCGCTGACCAAGCTCGGCTGGGCGCAGTTCTGGCTGGTGATGAGCAACGCGGTGCTGGGCGGCATCACCGTCCTGACCGGCCTGAACCCGTACATCGTGGCGGCGCACATGGTGGCCGCGCTGGCCCTGGTCTGGGTCGCGGTGGTGATGTGGGAGCGCACCCGGGAGGGCGACGGCGCGCCGCGGGCCCTGGTCGCGGAGCCGATCCGGCGCCTCGCCCAGGTGCTGGTGGCGGTGATCGGTCTGCTGGTGCTGGCCGGCACGGCGGTCACCGGCGCGGGCCACCACCCGGGGGCCTCGTCCAAGGACGGCAAGCCGGTGTACCGCATCCCGATCGACTACGACCGCCTCGTCCAGGCCCACGCCGACCTGGTGTTCCTCTCGGTCGGCCTGACGCTGGCCGCGCTGCTGGTGTTCGCCGCCGTGAAGGCCCCGCCGGCCGCCCGGGCCCGGGTCCGCGACCTGTTCGCCCTGCTGATGATCCAGGGCGTACTGGGCTTCATCCAGTACTTCACCGACGCCCCGGAGATCATGGTCGGCGTGCACATGCTGGGCTCGGCCCTGGTCCTGGGCGCCGCGCTCCGCATCCCGCTGGCCCTGCGCAGCCGCGCCGGGATCCCGGCCCAGGCCGCCGCCCCGTCGACCGAACTGGTCGCCTGAGGCTCACCACCTGTCCCAGTGCCGGACCTGCTCGCGCGGAATCCGTCGGGCCGGCTCGAAGTCGACCCCGACGGTGTGCGCGAGCGGGATGAACGCGGCCGGCATCACCTCCTCGTGCGGGACGCCGAGCACCCCGCCGAGTTCGCGCTCCACCGGGCCCCGCGCGGTGGTCCGGACGGTGCCCGGGCCACAGCCGCTGCTCCGCCTCGATGACGAGGAAGTGCCGGCGCTGCCGGTTGCGGCCGGTGGGCGCCTGGGTGGCCAGGTCCACGCACTGTTCGATCAGCTCGCGGGACACCTCGCTGCTGCCTCCCGCAGCCCGCGGCCGAGCGACCGTGCCGACCGCCGCGCCTACGCCGTCACCCTCACCCCGGCGGGCCGCGAACGCCTGACCGCCGCCGAGCGCACCGTCCCGGCGCTGCTGGACGAGGCGCTCGCCCCGCTGAACGCACAGGAGCGCGGACAGCTGTCCGCGCTCCTGCTCAAACTCACCGCCCCGGGGTGACGGCCCTCAGATCTGGATGCCCGCCATTCGCTTCCACTCGTACGGGCCGGTCTTCACCTTCAGGCCCAGCTCGCCCTCGAAGTCCTCGTGCAGGGTGAGCCCGGCGAGTTCGGCGGCCCGGCGGCCGATGGCGTAGGTCGGCGCGACCTGGTCGCCCCAGGTGCCGTCCGCGCCGACCACGACGATCCGGGTGGCGGTGCGGCCGACGTACTCGACGACGCCGTCGGCGCTGCCGCCGTGCTGCTTGGCGAAGCTGCTCAGGTGCTTGGCAATGCGCTTGGCGCGGCGCTCGACGCGGGCGTCCGGCGCGGCGGTGGTGGCGGTCTCTGCGCTCATGCCCGCATGCTACCGACCGGTAGCGCCGGTGGCGACGGCACCGGCCTGTGCCGACGGCCACATGGCGGGCAGCGGCAGCTCACCCGCCCCCGCGTAGGCCAGCGCGAAGGCCTCGCCCTCCGGCCCGGGGGCGGCGATCCGGCGGATCCGCTCCAGCCGCAGCCGCAGCGCGAACTCGCGCTGCTCGGGCGGCAGTCCGGCGGGCAGGTGCAGCAGGTCGAGCAGCTGCTCGGAGAACTCCTGGGTCTGCCAGGCGGCGTCCAGCCGGCGCCGCTCGTACCCCGCCAGGCCGGCGCCGTCCGGCTCGCCGCCGCTCAGCTCGGCGAGCAGCGCGCCCGCCAGATCGGCGACGTCCGCGACCGCCGAGTTGAGGCCCTTGGCGCCGGACGGAGTGACGGTGTGCGCGGCGTCCCCGGCCAGCAGCAGCCGCCCGGCCCGCATCCGGCGGGCGACCTTGCCGCGCATCCGCAGCATGCCGGTCTCCAGCAGCGCGCCGAGCGCGGGGTCCTCGCCGTCGAGCTCCAGCCGGCGTGCGAGTTCGGCACGGATCCGCCGCTCGCCCCAGCCGGCCGGGTCCTCCCCGGCGGGCACCTCCAGGTAGAACCGCCCGACGTCGGCGGTGCGCGGCATCATCCCGGCGAAGCCGTCCGCGTGCACGGCGTAACGGATCTGCTCGACCGGCCGGGAGATCCGGGCCAGCACCGTCAGCCAGTCGTACGGGTAGCGCCGCCCTGGCCCGTCGGCGCCGTCGGGGAAGGCGGCGGCAACCACGCCGTGCGCGCCCTCGCAGCCGATCACGTACTCGGCGCCCAGCGGGCCGTCGGCGGTGTGCAGCACGGGCCGGCCGTCGGCACCGAGCGTGACGGACTCCACCGGCCGCTCGAAGGCGATGGCGCCGCCGGCCTCCAGGTACGCGGCGATCAGGTCGCGCAGCAGCAGCTGCTGCGGGTACACCCAGTGCCGGATGCCGCCGGACAGCACCCCGTAGTCGACCAGCACGTTCTCGCCGAGGCAGGTGATCTCGCACCGGCCGTGCCGCTCGCCCTCGGCGGTCAGCCGGTCGGTGAGGCCCAGCGCGCGCAGGTACTCCACCACCCGGTGCTCCAGCACCCCGGCCCGGGCGGCGCTCTCGACGGCGGCCCGGGACAGGCGCTCGTGGACGGTGACGGCGACCCCGGCCCGGTGCAGCACGTGGGCGAGCACCAGCCCGGCGGGCCCGGCACCGACGATCGCGACGGTGGTGGTGCGGCGGGTCATCGGCGGCCTCCGACGGCGAGCAGGGCGGCCCCGGGCGCGACGGTCGCGGCGGGCACCAGGGCGGGGTTGAACGTTTCGGTGACGGCGGCCAGCGGGTTCGGCCCGTGCCACATCAGGTAGGTCTTGTACGCGGCGTCCGCGCCGTCCCAGTCGCGCACGCCGACGTCCAGCACGGTGCGCCGGTACCCGGTTCCGCGGGCCTGCAGGGCGGCGCCGATCGGCGCGGCGGTGTCGGTCAGGCACTGCTCGGCGCCGGCGGACAGCACGGGCCGGGCGACCACCACGTTGCGCGAGACCTCGGCGCCGTCACCGGCGGTGAGCACCGAGCGGCGGACGATCAGCTCCTCGCCGCCGTCGGCCAGCAGCAGCGCCGCCGCCCCGGCGGGCGCCTCGACGGCCGTCACCCGCCGGTGGTCGGCGTACCCGACCCGCACCGGCCCGCGGGTCCAGGCCGACAGCAGGGTGGTGGTGAGCCCGTCCGCGCCGAGCAGTATCCGGGTGGGCGCGTCGGCGAAGGCGCCGAGCAGCCCGGCGAGCTCGGCCGGTTCGCGGGCCAGGAACAGGTGTCCGGACAGGACGATGGACTGCAGCGGCATCGGTTTCCCCCGAAAGACAACGACAGGATCGCGGCGGTCGCCGACCCTACTGGAGAACTGTTGCCGCTGACGAAACGTCACCCCTTGCGCAGGCAAAGCCCGCGGCCCGCGCCGCCGCGGCGTGAATACTGGCCCTGTGAACGATTTCCGTGGCTGGTCGGCCGAGGCCCTGGAGTTCTACGAGCACCTGGAGGCCGACAACTCCAGGACGTTCTGGACGGCGCACCGCGCCCAGTACGAGGAACAGGTGCGCGCCCCGATGGAGGCGCTGCTGGCCCGGCTGGAGCCCGAGTTCGGCCCGGGGAAGATCTTCCGGCCGAACCGGGACGTCCGGTTCTCGGCCGACAAGTCCCCGTACAAGACGCACATCGGCGCGGTGCTGGAGTCCGGCGGGTACGTGCAGCTGTCCGCCGAGGGGCTGGCCTGCGGGCTGGGCTACTACCACCTGGCCACCGATCAGCTGGCGGCCTACCGCACCGCGGTGGCCGAGGACCTGCCGGGCGCCGAGCTGGAGCGGGTGGTGGCGCAGGTGCGCGCGGCCGGGCCCGAGGTGGTCGGCCGGGACAGTCTGAAGACGGCGCCGCGCGGCTACCCGAAGGACCACCCGCGGATCGAGCTGCTGCGCCACAAGGGCCTGATCGCCTGGCAGCGGTGGGAGCCCGCGCCCTGGCTGGGCACCGCGAAGGCGTACGGCCGGGTCACCGGCTTCCTGCACGCGGCGGCCCCGCTGCACGAGTGGCTGGAGAACCACGTCGGCCCCAGCGGGCTTGCGCCGCGCTGAGGCCGAGAGGTTTGGAAAACGGGGGTGTCAGCCCACGAACGGGTCGATCGCGACTTCCAGGAACAGCAGCGTCAGGTACGTGATCGACCAGTGGAACAGCCGCATCTCCTTGAGCTTGGCGCCCACGATGCCGGCCTTGGCGCGCGACTGGAGCGCGTACGCCTCCTTCATCCACAGCGCGCCGAGCACGGCGGCGGTGACCGGGTACAGCCAGCTGGTGTGCGCGACCGGCCACAGCAGCATCGAGGTCGCCACCATCACCCAGGAGTAGACGACGACCTGCTTGGCGACGCCGATGTTGCCGCGGATCACCGGCAGCATCGGCACGCCGGCCCGGGCGTAGTCGTCGCGGACCTTCATCGACAGCACCCAGGTGTGCGGCGGCGTCCAGAAGAACACCACCAGGAACAGCAGCAGCGCCGACCAGGACAGCGAGTTGGTGACGGACGCCCAGCCGACGAACACCGGCATGCAGCCGGCGATGCCGCCCCACACGATGTTCTGCGCGGTGCGGCGCTTGAGGCCCAGCGTGTAGACGAACACGTAGAACAGCAGCGCGCTGCCGGCCAGCGCCGAGGACAGCCAGTTGACCAGCACGCCGAGCCAGACGGTGGAGACCACGGCCAGCGAGATGCCGAAGACCAGCGCCTCGCGCGGCGAGACCATGCCGGTGACGATCGGGCGCCGCTCGGTGCGGGACATCACCGCGTCGATGTCGCGGTCGATGTACATGTTGAGCGCGTTGGCGCCACCCGCGGACAGGTAGCCGCCGACCACTACCGCGAGCACCCGCCACAGGTTGGGCACGCCGCCCTGGGCCAGGAACATCACCGGCACCGTGGAGATCAGCAGCAGCTCGATGATCCGAGGTTTGGTGAGGGCGACGAAGGCCCCGATGCGGGCCCCGAACGGCCGGCGCGCGGTGCTCGTCCCTACCACCCCGGCGGGGCGGGTTTCGACGGCGGTCACGGACACCTCAACAGTCGATGAACTTCCACAGGCGTCCCGGAGAACCCGCAGGGTGCCCACCGTCCGCGCTGCGCGTACCACGCAACCATAGACGCTCCATATCTCCCGATCCGCCCCGGGGTCCCCCGGCGAGCCGTGCGCATGCGCGTCTTACGCCTCGGACGGGCAAACCCTCCCCGGACGGGTGAATGTAGGACAGAGGAGTTGACGACCCGGCAGGGGAATGCGACGCCGCCGCTCCTGGTTGCCCGGCACGCAGGGTGAGGTGCCCCGCAAACGGTAGGCTCGCACAGAGAAGCGGGATCAACCCTCCGTGATCGGCACCAGCCACAGCGGCGTGGCCGACCGGTCCCCTTCACGGGGTGACACTTCTACAAAAATCCGGAAGGAGCCCTGAGCAAGGGTGAGCACGACGCCGAACGTATTCGAGTGGAGCGAGCTGGACCAGCGTGCCGTGGACACGGCCCGGGTCCTGGCCATGGACGCCGTGCAGAAGGTGGGGAACGGACACCCCGGCACCGCCATGTCGCTGGCCCCCGCCGCCTACCTCATCTTCCAGCGTTTCCTGCGCCACGACCCCACCGACCCGACCTGGGTCGGCCGCGACCGCTTCGTGCTCTCGCCGGGGCACACCTCCCTCACGCTGTACACCCAGCTGTTCCTGTCCGGTTACGGACTGTCGCTGGACGACCTGAAGGCCTTCCGGGTCGCGGGCAGCCGCACCCCCGGCCACCCCGAGCACGGCCACACCGCCGGCGTCGAGACCACCACCGGCCCGCTCGGCCAGGGCGTGGGCAACGCGATCGGCATGGCGATGGCCGCCCGCTACGAGCGCGGCCTGTTCGACCCGGACGCGCCGGCCGGCACCTCGCCGTTCGACCACACCATCTGGGCGATCGTCTCCGACGGCGACCTCCAGGAGGGCATCTCCGCCGAGGCGTCCTCGCTGGCCGGCCACCAGAAGCTGGGCAACCTGGTCGCGCTGTACGACGACAACCACATCTCCATCGAGGGCGACACCGCCACCGCGTTCTCCGAGGACGTGCTGGCCCGCTACGAGGCGTACGGCTGGCACGTCCAGCGGGTCGTCCCGAAGTCGGACGGCGACATCGACGTGGTCGCGCTGGCCGCCGCGCTGGAGGCCGCCAAGGCGGAGACCGGCAAGCCGTCGATCATCGCGATGCGCACCATCATCGCCTGGCCCGCGCCGAACGCCCAGGACACCGCCAAGGCGCACGGCTCGGCCCTCGGCGACGCCGAGATCGCCGCCACCAAGAAGGTGCTGGGCTTCGACCCGCAGAAGACCTTCGAGGTGACCGACCAGGTCGTCGCGCACGCCCGCGAGGTCGTGCAGCGCGGCCAGGCCGCCCGCACCGCCTGGGAGGAGCAGCTGCGCGAGTGGCGCGCCGCCAACCCGCAGCGCGCCGCCGAGTACGACCGGATCCAGATCGGCGAGCTGCCCGACGGCTGGGAGAAGGCGCTGCCGGTCTTCCCGGCCGGCAAGGACGTCGCCACCCGCAAGGCCTCCGGCGACACCCTGAAGGCCGTCGGCAAGCTGATCCCCGAACTGTGGGGCGGCTCCGCGGACCTCGCCGAGTCCAACCTGACCACCATCGACGAGGAGTCCTCCTTCCTTCCGGAGGGCAACCCGCTCAAGAGCGCCTCGCCGTACGGCCGCACCATCCACTACGGCATCCGCGAGCACGCCATGGGCTCCGTGATGAACGGCATCGCGCTGCACGGCCGCACCCGCATCTACGGCGGCACCTTCCTGGTGTTCTCCGACTACATGCGCCCCGCGGTCCGGCTCGCCGCGCTGATGAAGCTGCCGGTGGTCTACGTCTGGACGCACGACTCGATCGGCCTCGGCGAGGACGGCCCGACCCACCAGCCGGTCGAGCACCTGGCCGCGCTGCGCGCCATCCCGGGCCTCGCGGTGGTCCGCCCGGCGGACGCCAACGAGACCGCCGTGGTGTGGCGCACCGTGCTGGAGCGGCAGACCAGCCACCCCGGCCCGGTCGGCCTGGTGCTGACCCGGCAGGGCGTGCCGACCTTCGACCGCGAGCTGTTCGGCTCCGCCGAGGGCGCGGCCAGGGGTGGCTACGTGCTGGCCGAGGCCGAGGGCGGCGAGCCCAAGGCGATCCTGATCGGCACCGGCTCCGAGGTGCAGCTGGCGATGCAGGCCCGCGAGGCGCTGCAGGCCGAGGGCACCCCGACCCGGGTGGTGTCGATGCCGTCGGTGGAGTGGTTCAACGAGCAGGACCAGGCGTACCGCGACAGCGTGCTGCCGCCGAACGTCCGGGCCCGGGTCTCGGTCGAGGCGGGCATCGCCCAGGGCTGGCGCGAGCTGGTCGGCGACGCCGGACGGATCATCAGCCTGGAGCACTTCGGCGCCTCCGCCGACTACAAGGTGCTCTACCAGGAGTTCGGCATCACCGCGGACGCGGTCGCCAACGCGGCCCGCGCCTCGCTGCGCACGGTCGAGGCCGTCTCCCGCTAAGGCCCGGTCGCACCCCGGCCCGGGGGATCCGCACTCCCCCGGGCCGGGCCCCGGACTCCACCGCAGACGTACGAAAAGAAGAAGAGGGACTGAGCACCATGACCGACGCATTGAACCGCCTCAGCGAAGAAGGCGTGGCGATCTGGCTGGACGACCTCAGCCGGGAGCGGCTGAACTCCGGCAACCTGGCCGAGCTGGTGCAGGAGAAGCACGTCGTCGGCGTCACCACCAACCCGACCATCTTCCAGAAGGCGATCGCCGGCAACGGCGCCTACAACCGCCAGCTGGAGGACCTCGCGGTGCGCAAGGTCACCACCGACGAGGCCGTCCGCATGATCACCACCTCGGACGTCCGGGACGCCGCCGACGTGCTGCGCCCGGTGTACGACGCCTCCAACGGCCGTGACGGCCGGGTCTCCATCGAGGTCGATCCGCGGCTGGCCCACGAGACCGCCGCGACCATCGCCGAGGCCAAGCAGCTGTGGTGGCTGGTCGACCGCCCGAACGTGCTGATCAAGATCCCCGCCACGCTGGCCGGCCTGCCCGCGATCAGCGCGGTGCTCGCCAAGGGCATCAGCGTCAACGTCACGCTGATCTTCTCGCTGGAGCGCTACAAGGCCGTCATCGACGCCCACCTGACCGGCCTGGAGCAGGCCAAGGCCGCCGGCCTGGACCTCTCGCAGATCGAGTCGGTCGCCTCGTTCTTCGTCTCCCGCGTAGACACCGAGATCGACAAGCGCCTGGACGCGATCGGTGGCGAGGCCAAGGGCCTGCGCTCCAAGGCCGCGGTGGCCAACGCCCGCCTCGCCTACCACGCGTACGAGGAGGTGTACGGCTCGGTCGACGGCAGCAAGCCCGCCTCGGCCCGCTGGCAGGCCCTGGAGGCGGCCGGCGCCAAGCCGCAGCGCCCGCTGTGGGCGTCCACCGGTGTGAAGGACCCGAGCCTGCCGGACACCCTGTACGTGACCGAGCTGGTCGCCCCGGGCACCGTCAACACCATGCCCGAGGCCACTCTGGACGCCACCGACGACCACGGCGTCGTCACCGGCGACACCATCACCCCGAACTACGCGGACGCCAAGGCCGTGCTGGACGCGGTCGCCGCGGCCGGCGTGGACTACGACGACGTGGTGCGGGTGCTGGAGGAGGAGGGCGTGCAGAAGTTCGAGGTCTCCTGGAACGAGCTGCTCGACACCGTCACCGCCGCACTCCAGTCGCACGGCGACAACTGACTCCTGCTCACGAAACCGAACGGAAAGCGGAGCACACCACAGTGAGCAACACCCAGCCGTACCCGGACGTGGAGGGCACGGAGCCGGTCGGGGGCACCACCCCCAGCCAGCCCGTCAACCCGCTGCGGGACCCTGCCGACCGCCGGCTCCCGAGGATCGCCGGCCCGTCCGGCCTGGTGATCTTCGGCGTCACCGGCGACCTGTCCCGCAAGAAGCTGATGCCGGCCATCTACGACCTCGCCAACCGCGGCCTGCTGCCGCCGGGCTTCTCGCTGATCGGCTTCGCCCGGCGCGAGTGGGCCGACGAGGACTTCGCGCAGGTGGTGCACGACGCCGTCAAGGAGCACGCGCGCACCCCGTTCCGCGAGGAGGTCTGGCAGCAGCTCGCCAAGGGCATGCGGTTCGTCCAGGGCGACTTCGGCGACGACGAGGCCTTCGACACGCTGCGCCGCACCATCGAGGAACTCGACCAGGCGCAGGGCACCAGCGGCAACTTCGCGTTCTACCTGTCGGTGCCGCCGAAGTTCTTCCCCACCGTGGTCCAGCAGCTGAAGAAGCACGGCCTGACCGACCCGGCGCCGGGTTCCTGGCGCCGCGCGGTCATCGAGAAGCCGTTCGGCCACGACCTGGCCAGCGCCCAGGAACTGAACCGGATCGTCCACGAGGTCTTCCCGCGCGACGAGGTCTTCCGGATCGACCACTACCTGGGCAAGGAGACCGTCCAGAACATCCTGGCGCTGCGCTTCGCCAACCAGATGTTCGAGCCGATCTGGAACCGGTCGTACGTGGACCACGTGCAGATCACCATGGCCGAGGACATCGGCATCGGCGGCCGGGCCGGCTACTACGACGGCATCGGCTCGGCCCGTGACGTCATCCAGAACCACCTGCTCCAGCTGATGGCGCTGACCGCCATCGAGGAGCCGGCGTCCTTCCACCCGAAGGCGCTGGTCGCCGAGAAGCTGAAGGTGCTCAGCGCCGTCAAGCTCCCCGCCGACCTGGGCAAGCACACCGTGCGCGGCCAGTACACCTCCGGCTGGCAGGGCGGTCAGGAGGTGGTCGGCTACCTGGACGAGGACGGCATCAACCCCGAGTCCAAGACCGACACCTACGCGGCCATCAAGCTGGAGATCAACAACCGGCGCTGGGCGGGCGTGCCGTTCTACCTGCGCACCGGCAAGCGGCTGGGCCGCCGGGTCACCGAGATCGCGGTGGTCTTCCAGCGTGCCCCGTACCTGCCGTTCGACTCCTACGCCACCGAGGAGCTCGGCCAGAACGCCCTGGTGATCCGCGTCCAGCCGGACGAGGGCGTCACCGTGCGCTTCGGCTCGAAGGTCCCCGGCACCGCGCTGGAGGTCCGCGACGTCACCATGGACTTCGCCTACGGCGAGTCGTTCACCGAGTCCAGCCCCGAGGCGTACGAGCGCCTCATCCTGGACGTCCTGCTGGGCGACGCCAACCTCTTCCCGCGGCACCAGGAGGTCGAGCTGTCCTGGCAGATCCTCGACCCGATCGAGCAGTACTGGGACGCCAACGGCAAGCCCGCGCAGTACCCGGCCGGCACCTGGGGCCCGGCCGAGGCGGACGAGATGCTCGCACGAGACGGCAGGAGCTGGCGCCGGCCATGAAGATCGACCTGACGAACACCACGTCGAGCAAGATCAACGCTGCTCTGATGGACGCCCGGCGGGCCAGCGGCTCGACCGCCGCCGGCATGGTGCTGACCCTGGTCATCGTGACCGACGAGGGCAGCGCCTACGACGCCCTGAAGGCCGCGAACGACGCCTCCCGCGAGCACCCCTCGCGGACCCTGGCCGTCATCAAGCGGGCCGGCCGCTCGCCCCGCGCCCGGGCCGAGACCCGGCTGGACGCGGAGATCCTGGTCGGCAGCGACGCCGGCAGCGGCGAGACCGTCATCCTGCGCATGCACGGCGAACTCGCCTCGCACGCGCAGTCCGTGGTGCTGCCGCTGCTGCTGCCCGACGCCCCCGTGGTGGTCTGGTGGCCGGACAACGCACCGCTCCACCCCGCCCAGGACCCGCTGGGCGCGCTCGCCCAGCGCCGGATCACCGACGCGGTGACCGCCGAGTCGCCGGTCGGCCAGCTCGCCCAGCGGGCCGCCGGCTACACCCCCGGCGACACCGACCTGGCGTGGACCCGGATCACCGGCTGGCGCTCCATGCTGGCCGCCGCGCTCGACCAGCGCGACGTCGAGATCACCGCCGCGGTGGTCGAGGGCGAGTCGTACAACCCCAGCGTCGAACTGCTCGGCCTGTGGCTGCACAACCGCCTGCGGGTACCGGTCGAACGGGTCGTCACCGGCGGCCCCGGCATCACCGCCGTCACGCTGCGCACCAAGGACGGCGACATCGTCCTGGACCGCCCCGACGGCCTGCTCGGCACCCTGTCGATGCCCGGCGCGCCCGACCGCATGGTCGCGCTCAAGCGCCGCGACACCGCCGAACTGATCGCCGAGGAACTGCGCCGCCTCGACCCCGACGACATCTACGCCACCGCCGTCCGCACCCCCGTGGACCGGCTGCGCGAGCGGATCGCCGGAGTCGAGCACGCGGGCCCCGGCGGCACCGTCGAAGGACACGCCGCGAAGCACGCGGCCGACGAGGGCGAGGAGCCCGCCGCCACCAAGAAGACCGCCACCCGCAAGCGGAGCGCCCAGTGAGCACCGAGACGGTCCTGGTCCACCGCGACCCGGCGGTGCTGGCCGAGGCGGTCGCCGCCCGGCTGATCACCGCCGTGGTCGACGCACAGGCCGCGCGCGGCGCCGCCAACCTGGTACTCACCGGCGGCCGCAACGGCAACGCCCTGCTCGCCGCGCTCGCCGCCCACCCGGCGCGCGACGCGGTGAACTGGGCGCAGGTCGACCTCTGGTGGGGCGACGAACGCTACCTGCCGGCCGGCGACCCGGAGCGCAACGCCGTGCAGGCCGCCGCGTTCCTGGACGCCGTCCGGCCGCTCGGCGCCCGGGTGCACGAGATGCCCGCCGACGACGGCTCCTCCCCCGAGGACGCCGCCGCCCGGTACGCCGCCGAACTCCGCACCGCCGCCCCCAACGGCGCGGACCTGCCGGTGTTCGACGTCCTCCTGCTCGGCATCGGCCCCGACGCGCACGTCGCCTCGCTCTTCCCCGGCCACCCCGGGGTCCGGCAGACCGAGGGCACCGTCATCGCCGTGCACGACTCGCCGAAGCCCCCGCCGACCCGCCTCTCCCTCACCCTCCCCGCGCTCCGCACCGCCCACCAGGTCTGGCTCCTCGCCGCCGGCCCCGACAAGGCCGACGCCGTAGCCCTGGCCCGCACCACCCCCACCCCCGAAACCGCCCCCGCCGGCGCCGTCACCGGCACCGCCCGAACCCTCTGGTTCCTCGACACCGCCGCGGCCGGCAAGCTCCCCTGACACCCCATCACCCAAGCCCCCACCAGGGCCACGGGGAAACAGCGCCCAACCCCCCACGCCCCACCAGGGACACGGGAAAACAGCGCCAAACCTCCGCGCCCCGCCAGGGGCCGCGTGGACACTGCACCCAACCCCCACGCCCCGCCAGGGGCCGCATGGAAACAGCGCCCAACCCCCGCACCCCGCCAGGGGCCGCGTGGACACTGCACCCAACCCCCACGCCCCGCCAGGGGCCGCGTGGACACTGCACCCAACCCCCACGCCCCGTCAGGGGCACGTGGAAACAGCGCTCAACCCCCGCGCCCCGTCAGGGGCGCGGGGAACTGCGCGAGGGGGAACGCGACCACGCCAATGCCGCCCACCCGGAGTACCCCCCAGGTGGGCGGCATTCGTTCCCACTGACGCCCCGTCACTCGTGGGGAACGCAGGGACGCACCCACGCAAAAAGCCGCCCACCCGGAGAACTCCCCAGGTGGGCGGCTTTCACGTTGCCGCACGGCTCAGATCTCGCCTCGCAGCTTGGCCAGCGCCTCAGCGAGAATCGCCTCGCCGTCGGCGTCGGTCCGCCGCTCCCGCACGTACGCGAGGTGGGTCTTGTAAGGCTCGTTGCGGGCCGGCGCGGGCGGGTTGTGCTCGTCCTGGCCGGCCGGGAACCCGCAGCGGGGGCAGTCCCAGGTGTCCGGGATGGCCGCCTCCGCGGCGAAACTGGGGCGCGTCTCATGCTTGTTGGCGCACCAGAAGGAGATCCGGTTGCGGGGAGCGGACTCGCCGCGCTCCGCCTCCCCCATCGGGCCGGCACCGACTCTGCTGCCTCGGATCGCGTTGCCACTTGCCACGGTCTGACTCCCCTGCGTGCTGGTGCCGTCCGGCCGCGGCTGGGCGGACGGTGGCGAAGTCGTCCTAGTGTAAGCGGCGGTTAAGGTTGTGCCACCATCGCCGCCGACTTCACGTCAGTTGTCGGTGTCAGCTGCTCTTCAGCAGCAGGCCGAGCACGATGATGCAGGCGAACCAGGCCAGGCCGACCACGACGGTGATGCGGTCGAGGTTGCGCTCGGCCACCGCGGAGCCGCCACCGGTGGACATCGCGCCGCCGCCGAACATGTCGGACAGGCCGCCGCCCTTGCCCTTGTGCAGCAGGACCAGCATGATCATCAGCACACTGAGAATGATCAGAGCAATCTCGAACCCGAGAACCACGACGGGACCAACTCTCTCGAATCTTCGGCGAAGGGGCCGGGCCCGCTCCACGCGGTCCGGCCCCAAAGCCTACGTTGCTGCGGCGGCGTTAGCCTACTGCCTGGTCACGGTACCGCACGATCTTGACGAACTCCTCGGCGTCCAGCGAGGCACCGCCGATCAGTCCGCCGTCGATGTCGGGCTTGGCCATCAGGCCGGCCGCCGACGAGGACTTCACCGAGCCGCCGTACAGCACGCGGACCTTGTCGGCCAGGTCGGTGCCGTACAGCTCGCCGAGCCGGGCCCGGATCGCGCCGCACACCTCCTGCGCGTCCTCGGGCGTGGCGACCTCGCCGGTGCCGATCGCCCAGACCGGCTCGTACGCGACCACGATGCTCTCCGCGTCGCCGGCCGGAACGCCGTCCAGCGCGCCGTCCAGCTGCGCGAGGGTGTACGCGACGTGGGTGCCGGCCTTGCGGATCTCCAGCGGCTCGCCGATGCACAGGATCGGGGTGATCCCGTTGCGGTAGGCGGCCTTCACCTTGGCGTTGACGATCTCCTCGTTCTCGCCGTGGTACTGGCGGCGCTCCGAGTGGCCGATCACCGCGTAGGTGCACTTCAGCTTCGCCAGCATCGGCCCGGACACCTCACCGGTGTAGGCGCCGCCGTCGTGCTGCGAGATGTCCTGCGAGCCGTACTTGAGCTTCAGCTTGTCGCCGTCGACCAGGGTCTGCACGGAGCGCAGGTCGGTGAACGGCACCAGGACGGCGACCTCGACGGCCTTGTAGTCCTTGTCGGCCAGCGAGAACGCCAGCTTCTGGGTGTGCTGGATGGCCTCGAGGTGGTCGAGGTTCATCTTCCAGTTGCCCGCCATCAGCGGGAGACGCTCAGTCATGTCCTTCTCAGTCCTCCAGGGCGGCGAGACCGGGGAGGGTCTTGCCCTCCAGGTACTCGAGGCTCGCGCCACCGCCGGTCGAGATGTGTCCGAACTTCGCCTCGTCGAACCCGAGGGTGCGCACCGCTGCCGCCGAGTCGCCGCCGCCGACCACCGTGAACGCCTCGGAGTCGATCAGCGCCTGGGCCACGGCCCGGGTGCCGTCCGCGAACGCCGGGTGCTCGAACACACCCATCGGGCCGTTCCAGAACACGGTCTTCGCGTCGGCGATCTTCTCCGCGAACAGCTGCGCGGTCTTCGGGCCGATGTCCAGGCCCAGCGCGCCGTCCGGGATGGCGTCCACGTCCACCACCGCGAAGTCGTCCACCGGGGCGCCGGTCTTGACGTCCGGGAACGAGCCGGACACCGCGGTGTCCAGCGGGATCACGAACTCCACGCCCTGCTCGGCGCCGCGCTTCAGGTAGTCCTGGACGACCGGGATCTGGTCCTCCTGGAGCAGCGAGGCGCCGACGCCGTGGCCCTGGGCGGCGATGAAGGTGTACATCATGCCGCCGCCGATCAGGATCCGGTCGGCCTTGCCGAGCAGGTTCTCGATCACGCCGACCTTGTCGGAGACCTTGGAGCCGCCGAGCACCACCACATACGGGCGGGCCACGTCCTCGGTGAGGCGCTTGAGCACGCCCACCTCGGTGGCGATCAGGTCGCCGACGGCGTGCGGCAGGCGGGCCGGAAGGTCGTAGACGGAGGCGTGCTTGCGGTGCACCGCACCGAAGCCGTCGCCGACGTACAGGTCCGCCAGGCCGGCCAGCTGGTCGGCGAACGCACCGCGCTCGGCGTCGTCCTTGGAGGTCTCGCCGGCGTTGAAGCGCAGGTTCTCCAGCAGCGTGACCTCGCCGTCGCCGAGAGCGGCGACGGTGGCCTTCGCGCTGTCCCCGACCGTGTCGGTGGCGAAGCTCACCGGGCGGCCCAGGATCTCGCCGAGGCGGACCGCCACCGGCGCGAGAGAGAACTTCGGGTCCGGCTCGCCCTTCGGGCGGCCCAGGTGCGAGGCGACGACCACCCGGGCGCCGCGCTCGACGAGCTTGGCGATGGTCGGCGCGACGGCGCGGATCCGGCCGTCGTCGGTGATGGTGTCACCGGACAGCGGCACGTTGAGGTCGGCGCGGACGAACACCCGCTTGCCGGAGACCTCCAGGTCTTCGATCGTCTTCACGGTCTTGCTCCTCGATGGATGGATCGGCAGGCGGCGACACGGGGCAGCGAGTCACCGGGAAGGGTAGGACGGACGAGGTGGGCGCAGCGGCAGGGCCCGGTCGGCGGTGACAGCCGTCCGGGCCCTGCCCCTTACGTCACGTCAGCTACCGCTGGGAGTCAGAGCTGCTCGCCGATGATGGCGACCAGGTCGACGAGGCGGTTCGAGTAGCCGAACTCGTTGTCGTACCAGCCGAGCACCTTGACCTGGTTCCCCTGAACCATCGTCAGCTTCGAGTCGAAGATGCAGGAGTGCGGGTCGTTCACGATGTCCGAGGACACGATCGGGTCTTCGGTGTACGCCAGGATGCCCTTCAGCGAGCCCTCCTGGGCGGCCTTCTGGAACGCGGCGTTGACCTCGTCCTTGGTGACCTCGCGCTCCAGGGTGACCACCAGGTCGGTGATGGAGCCGGTCGGGACCGGGACGCGCAGCGAGGTGCCGTCCAGCTTGCCCTTCAGCTGCGGCAGCACCAGGGCGGTGGCCTTGGCGGCGCCGGTCGAGGTCGGAATGATGTTCTGCGAGGCGGCGCGGGCGCGGCGCAGGTCCCGGTGCGGGAAGTCCAGGGTGACCTGGTCGTTGGTGAAGGCGTGCACGGTGGTCATCAGGCCCTTGATGATGCCGAAGTTCTCGTCCAGCACCTTCGCCATCGGCGCCACGCAGTTGGTGGTGCAGGAGGCGTTCGAGATGATGTTGTGCGCGGCGGCGTCGTACTTGCCGTCGTTGACGCCCATCACGATGGTGATGTCCTCACCGGTGGCGGGCGCCGAGATGACGACCTTCTTCGCACCGGCGCTCAGGTGCTTCTTCGCACCGTCGGCCTTGGTGAAGATGCCGGTGGACTCGATGACGATGTCGGCGCCCAGCGCGGCCCAGGGGAGGTTGGCGGGGTCACGCTCGGCGGTGACCTTGAAGGTGTGGCCGTCGACGGTGATGGTGTCCTCGGTGTGCGAGACCTCACCGGGGAAGGTACCGAGGGTGGTGTCGTACTTGAACAGGTGAGCCAGCGTCTTGGTGTCGGTCAGGTCGTTGACACCGACGATTTCGATGTCGGCGCCCTGGGCCTTGACCGCGCGGAAGAAGTTGCGGCCGATGCGGCCGAACCCGTTGATGCCTACCCGGATCGTCACGAACCGATCTCCTCTTAGGTACGCCGGGCCGGAGCCCGACGGGGGTGAAATTTTGGGTTTTCCCCGACCACTGATGACCCTACCTCCCCCAAGTGTCGCAAGGCACATCGCCTCACCGGTAGGCCGCAAGGGCCCAGATGGCCGAAAGGAGCGTGCGGGCTTGACCGCGGCGAATGCCGCGTCATGCTCCGCACGCCCCTTCGGGGTTGCGTTCCGGGAGGCTGACGGCCCGTCAGTTCAGGGCCATCTCCTCCGTCAGGTTGGCCTCGGTGTTGGGCAGGCCGAGTTCGGCGGCGCGCTTGTCGGCCATCGCCAGCAGACGACGGATCCGGCCGGCCACCGCGTCCTTGGTCAGCGGCGGGTCGGCGAGCGCGCCGAGCTCCTCCAGCGAGGCCTGCTTGTGCTGCATGCGCAGCGCGCCGGCCGCCGCCAGGTGCTCGGGCACCTCCTCGCCGAGGATCTCCAGGGCGCGGGCCACCCGGGCGCCGGCCGCGACGGCGGCCCGGGCCGAGCGGCGCAGGTTGGCGTCGTCGAAGTTGGCCAGCCGGTTGGCGGTGGCGCGCACCTCGCGGCGCATCCGGCGCTCCTCCCAGGCCAGCACGGACTCGTGCGCGCCGAGGCGGGTGAGCAGCGCGCCGATCGCGTCGCCGTCGCGGATCACCACCCGGTCGACGCCGCGCACCTCGCGGGCCTTGGCCGGGATGCCGAGCCGGCGGGCCGCGCCGACCAGGGCGAGCGCCGCCTCCGAGCCGGGGCAGGTGATCTCCAGCGAGGAGGAGCGGCCCGGCTCGGTGAGCGAGCCGTGCGCCAGGAACGCGCCGCGCCAGGCGGCCTCCGCGTCGCAGGTCGCGCCGGACACCACCGCCGGGGGCAGGCCCCGGATCGGTCGTCCGCGTCCGTCCACCAGCCCGGTCTGCCGGGCCAGCAGCTCGCCGTCCTTCACCACCCGCACCACGTACCGGCTGCCGCGACGCAGCCCGCCGGGGGCCATCACCACCAGATCCGAGGAGTGTCCGAAGATCTCCAGGAGGTCCTTGCGCAGCCGCCGTGCCGCAATGCCGGTGTCCAGCTCCGCCTCGATCACGATGCGGCCGCTCACAATGTGCAGTCCGCCCGCAAAACGCAGGATCGCCGAGACCTCCGCCTTGCGGCAGCAGGCACGGGTGACGGGAAGCCGGGAGATCTCGTCTTTCACCGCTGCCGTCATCGCCATGGGCCGATCCTTCCATGAGTCCGGAAAATCCGGTCGTACGCCGCGGCCAAGAGCTCCGGGTCGTGTCGCGGGGTGCCGTCGGCGCGGGCCACCTGGTCGAGCACCAGTGCGGCGCCCATCCGCTTCGCGGCCTGCTCCAGGCCCGTCAGGTCGGCGAGCCCGAAAGCACCTCCGCTGACGGCCCGCTCATCCACCAGGATCGCATCCACCGCGAGGTCCGGAGCGTGGTCGGCGATCACCTCCAGGTGGCGCTGCGGGGTGAAGCCCTCGGTCTCGCCGGGCTGCGGGGCCAGGTTGAGGGTCAGCAGGCGGCGGGCCCGGGTCTCGGTGAGGGCCTTGGCCAGCTCCGGGACCAGCAGGTGCGGCAGCACGCTGGTGAACCAGGAACCGGGGCCGAGCACCACCCAGTCCGCCTCCAGTACGGCCTGCACCGCCTCGGGGACGGCCGGGGGCTCGTCCGGCAGCAGCCGGATCGACAGCACCGTGCCCGGCGTCACCGCCACCGCGGCCTGGCCGCGCACCGCCGACACCTCGCCCGGCTTCAGCGGGTCGTGGCCGCGCACCTGTGCCTCGATGTCCAGCGGCACCGCGGACATCGGCAGCACCCGGCCCTGCACGTTCAGCAGCCGGCCCACCCAGTTCAGTGCCTCCACCGGGTCGCCGAGCTTCTCCCACAGCGCCACGATCAGCAGGTTGCCGACCGCGTGGCCGCCGAGCCCGCCGGTGCCGGTGAAGCGGTGCTGGATCACCTCCGACCAGGTGCGGCCCCAGTCGTCGTCCCCGCACAGCGCGGCCAGCGCCTTGCGCAGGTCGCCGGGCGGCAGCACGCCGAGCTCGGCGCGCAGCCGCCCGCTGGAGCCGCCGTCGTCGGCGACGGTGACGATGGCGGTCAGCTCGGTGGTCAGCCGGCGCAGCCCGGACAGCGACGCGGACAGGCCCTGGCCGCCGCCCAGCGCGGCGATCCGCGGGGCCCCGGGGCGCGGCCCGGGGGCGGCCCGCTCGGCAGGTCTGGTCCGGAGCTGCTGCCGCGCTGGCACGTATCCCGTCACGCCGACCCCATGTTCCTGTCTCGTGCTCGGCCGGGGCGGCGGTACGGGTGGTTCCCGGCCGCTACTCCCGGCCCATGTCCCGGTGGACCAGCACCGTCTCGACCCCGTCCGCGATCAGACGCTTGGTCAGCTGCTCGGACATCGCGACGCTGCGGTGCTTGCCTCCGGTGCAGCCTACGGCAAGCGTCATGTAGCGCTTCCCCTCGCGGCGGTAGCCCTCGGTGATGATCCGCAGCAGCTCGGTGTAGCCGTCCAGGAACGGTTGCGCGCCGGGCTGCTGGAACACGTACTCTGCCACCTCCGGATCGGTTCCGGTACGGGCCCGCAGTTCCGGGACCCAGTGCGGGTTCGGCAGGAAGCGGCAGTCCACCACCAGGTCGGCGTCGACCGGCAGGCCGTACTTGAAGCCGAAGGACATCACGGTGGCGCGCAGCTCGGGCTCGTCCTGGCCGGCGAACTGGGCGTCCATCTTGGCGCGCAGCTGGTGCACGTTGAGGTTCGAGGTGTCGACCACCAGGTCGGCCTCGCCGCGCAGTTCGCGCAGCAGCTCGCGCTCGCGGGCGATGCCGTCGACGATCCGGCCGTCGGCCTGCAGCGGGTGCGGGCGGCGCACCGATTCGAAGCGGCGCACCAGGGCGTCGTCGGAGGAGTCCAGGAACACCACGCGCAGGCGGACGCCGCGCTTCTCCAGCTCCTCCAGCGAGGTCAGCAGGTCGTCGAAGAAGGTGCGGCCGCGCACGTCGACCACCACGCCGATCCGCGGCACGGCGCCCTGCGAGCGGGCTCCCAGGTCGACCATGGTGGGAATCAGCGCCGGCGGCAGGTTGTCGACCACGAACCAGCCGAGGTCCTCCAGGCACTTGGCCGCCGTGGAACGGCCCGCCCCGGACATGCCGGAGATGATCACCAGCTCGGGGGTGCTCTCTCCCCCGTTGGACACAGTCACGTCTCTTCCCCGCTTCTCGGTACTGCTGTGGCGGTGCTGTCTTCGATGATCTCGCCGGTCGCGGTGTTGACCGCGAATGCGGCAGGTGTACGGGAGGCCAAGGCTGCGGCAACAGTCTCGGCGGTCCGGCGCCCGATCCCGGGGACTTCGCACAGCTCGTCGATGGTGGCCGCGCGGAGCTTCTTCAGTGAACCGAAGTGCTTCAGCAGGGCCCGGCGGCGAGTCTCGCCGAGCCCGGGGACGGAGTCCAGTTCCCCCGCCGTGAGCCGCTTGGCCCGCTTCGAGCGCTGGTAGGTGATGGCGAACCGGTGCGCCTCGTCGCGCACCCGCTGCAGAAGGTACAGGCCCTCGCTGGAGCGCGGCAGCACCACCGGGTCGTCCTGCCCGGGCAGCCACACCTCCTCCAGCCGCTTCGCCAGGCCGCACACCGCGACGTCGTCTATGCCGAGTTCGTCCAACGCCCGCTGGGCGGCCGCGACCTGCGGCTGGCCGCCGTCGACCACCAGCAGCTGCGGCGGGTAGGCGAAGCGCTTGGGGCGGCCGTTCTCGTCGGTGAGCGACTCGTCCTCCTCCGGGACGGCCCACTCGCCGGTCTGCTCGCGTTCCTGGAGGTAGCGGCGGAACCGGCGGGTGATCACCTCGTGCATCGAGCGGACGTCGTCCTGGCCCTCGCTGCGGCTCAATTGCTCGCCTCCGGCAAGACCCTTGATCTGGAACCGGCGGTACTCGCTCTTGCGCACCAGGCCGTCCTCGAACACCACCATGGACGCCACCACGTCCTCGCCCTGGAGGTGCGAGATGTCGAAGCACTCGATCCGCAGCGGCGCCGAGTCCAACTCCAGTGCCTCGGCGATCTCCTGGAGCGCCCGGCTGCGGGTGGTCAGATCGGAGGCGCGCTTGGTCTTGTGCAGGGCCAGCGCCTGCTGGGCGTTGCGCTGCACCGTCTCCATCAGGTCCTTCTTGTCGCCGCGTTGCGGCACCCGCAGATCGACCTGGGCCCCGCGCAGGCCGGACAGCCACTCGTGCACGGCCTCGCCGGGCACCGCCGGGACGAGCACCTCGCGCGGCACCTGCTCGGTGCCCGCGCCGTACAGCTGCTGCAGCGCGTGCTCGACCAGGCCGGCCGTGTCCACGTCCTCGACCTTGTCGGTCACCCAGCCGCGCTGGCCGCGCACCCGGCCGCCGCGGACGTGGAAGATCTGTACGGCGGCTTCGAGTTCGTCCTCGGCCACCGCCAGCAGGTCCGCGTCGGTGCCGTCGCCGAGCACCACCGCGTTCTTCTCCATCGCGCGGCGCAGCGCCCCCAGGTCGTCGCGCAGCCGGGCCGCCTTCTCGTACTCCAGCTCGGCGGCGGCCTCCTGCATCTGCGCCTCCAGGCGGCGCAGGTAGTTGCCCGTCCGGCCGGCCATGAAGTCGCAGAACTCCTCGGCGAGTTCACGGTGCTCGGCGGCGCTCACCCGGCCCACACAGGGCGCCGCGCACTTGCCGATGTAGCCCAACAGGCAGGGGCGGCCGACCTGTTGGGCGCGCTTGAACACGCCGTTGGAGCAGGTGCGGACCGGGAACACCCGCAGCATCAGATCGACGGTCTCGCGGATCGCCCAGGCGTGCCCGTACGGGCCGAAGTAGCGCACGCCCTTCTTGTGCGCCCCGCGCATCACCTGGACCCGCGGGAACTCCTCGTTCAGGGTGACCGCGAGCTCCGGGTAGCTCTTGTCGTCCCGGTACTTGACGTTGAACCGCGGGTCGAACTCCTTGATCCAGGAGTACTCCAGCTGCAGCGCCTCGACCTCGGTGGACACCACCGTCCACTCCACCGACGCCGCGGTGGTGACCATCGTCGCCGTCCGCGGATGCAGGTTCGCGACATCCTGGAAGTAGGAGGACAGCCGCTGGCGCAGGTTCTTCGCCTTGCCGACGTAGATGACCCGCCCGTGCGCGTCACGGAACTTGTACACCCCGGGCGAATGCGGGATCGCCCCCGGAGCCGGACGGTAGGTGGACGGGTCAGCCATGCCCCTACCGTACCGACTGGCGCCGACACCTCGGAGCGTGACGTTACTTGGTCACCTGGAGCTGTCCGTTCTGCACCGCGACCTTGTACTCCGGCAGCGGCTTCGGCGCCGGGCCGTCCAGCACCGCGCCGTCGGTGATCCCGAAACGGCTGCCGTGGCACAGGCACTGGATCTGCTCCTTGGCCACGCCGTTGACCAGGCAGCCGGCGTGCGTGCACTTCGCGCTGAACGCCTTGTACTCGCCGGCGGTCGGCTGCGTCACGACGACGGCCTGCTCGCGGTAGACCTTGCCGCCGCCGACGGGGACGTCCGAGGCGGAGCCGAGGTCGACCGGGCCGGAGGACGTTTCGGTCTTGCTGCCGCTGGAGGACGAGCAGCCCGCCGCCGTGGCACCCGCCAGCGCGACGGCCGCGCAGCAGAGGACGGTACGACGGGACGCGACGGGCTCGGACATCGGGGACTCCTCGGTGCGGGAAAGGGCGCCAGCAAGGTAGCACGCACAACGCCGACCGCCCGGGGGGCCTGGTGCGATCCCGGAGCGGACCTCGCTGGCGTTCCCCTCCCGCTTCGCGCAGTTCCCCGCACCCCGGACGGGGCGCGGGGATGAGGAACGAAAAGAACCTCAGTGGCCTGCGGCCGAGCCGGAGCTCACTTCCTCCTGCGCTTCACCGGGGTGGCGTCGGAGACGCCCGGCAGGATGTCGCGGAGGAACTTGCCGGTGTGGCTGGCCGTGGAGACGGCGACCTCTTCCGGGGTGCCCTCGATGACCACGCCGCCGCCGCCGGAGCCGCCTTCGGGGCCCATGTCGACCAGCCAGTCGGCGGTCTTGATGACGTCGAGGTTGTGCTCGATGACGATGACGGTGTTGCCCTTGTCGACCAGGCCCTCCAGGACCTTGATCAACTTGCTGATGTCCTCGAAGTGCAGGCCGGTGGTGGGCTCGTCGAGGACGTAGACCGTGCGGCCGGTGGAGCGCTTCTGGAGTTCGGCGGACAGCTTGACGCGCTGGGCCTCACCGCCGGAGAGGGTGGTGGCGGGCTGGCCGAGGCGGACGTAGCCGAGGCCGACCTCCTTGAGGGTGCGCAGGTGGCGGGCGATCGCGGGGACGGCCTCGAAGAAGTCGAGGGCCTCCTCGATCGGCATGTCGAGCACCTCGGCGATGGACTTGCCCTTGTAGTGGACCTCCAGCGTCTCCCGGTTGTAGCGGGCGCCGTGGCAGACCTCGCAGGGGACGTAGACGTCCGGCAGGAAGTTCATCTCGATCTTGATGGTGCCGTCGCCGGAGCAGTTCTCGCAGCGGCCGCCCTTGACGTTGAACGAGAACCGGCCGGGCAGGTAGCCGCGGACCTTGGCCTCCTGGGTCTCCGCGAACAGCCGCCGGACGTGGTCGAAGACGCCGGTGTAGGTGGCCGGGTTGGAGCGCGGGGTGCGGCCGATCGGCGACTGGTCGACGTGCACCACCTTGTCGACCAGGTCGGTGCCGGTGATCCGGGTGTGCCGGCCGGGGACGCTGCGGGCGCCGTTGAGTTCGCGGGCCAGGTGCGTGTAAAGGATGTCGTTGACCAGCGTGGACTTGCCCGAGCCGGAGACGCCCGTCACCGCGGTGAAGGTGCCCAGCGGGAAGGCGACCGTGACGTCCTTCAGGTTGTGCTCGCGGGCGCCGTGCACCACGATCTGCCGCTTCTTGTCGCGCGGGCGGCGGGCGACCGGGATCGGGATGCCGCGCTTGCCCGCCAGGTACTGGCCGGTGAGCGACTCCTCGTTCTTCAGCAGTTCCTTGAGCGCGCCGGAGTGCACCACCTTGCCGCCGTGCTCGCCGGCGCCGGGGCCGATGTCGACGATCCAGTCGGCGGTCTTGATGGTGTCCTCGTCGTGCTCGACGACGATCAGGGTGTTGCCGATGTCGCGCAGCCGGACCAGGGTCTCGATCAGGCGGTGGTTGTCGCGCTGGTGCAGGCCGATGGACGGCTCGTCCAGTACGTACAGCACGCCGACCAGGCCGGAGCCGATCTGGGTGGCCAGCCGGATGCGCTGGGCCTCGCCGCCGGAGAGGGTGCCGGCGGCGCGGTTCAGCGACAGGTAGTCGAGGCCGACATCGACCAGGAAGCGCAGCCGCTCCAGGACCTCCTTGAGGACCCGCTCGGCGATCTTCTTGTCGCGGGCGTCGAGGCGCAGCGCGCCGAGGAAGTCCGCACAGTCGCTGATCGACATGGCGGAGACCTCGGCGATGGACTTGTCCATCACGGTGACCGCGAGGACCACCGGCTTGAGCCGGGTGCCCTTGCAGGTCGGGCAGGGCACCTCGCGCATGTAGCCCTCGAAGCGCTCGCGGCTGGAGTCGCTCTCCGACTCGGAGTGCCGGCGCGTCACGAACGGGACGGCGCCCTCGAACGCGGTGGTGTAGGAGCGCTCGCGGCCGTAGCGGTTGCGGTAGCGCACCTCGACCTGCGTCTTGTGCCCGTACAGCAGGGCCTTGCGGGCGCGGGCGGGCAGCCCGGCCCACGGGATGTCGGTGCGGAAGCCGAGTTCGCCGGCCAGCGCGTTGACCAGCCGCTGGAAGTACTCCTTGGTGGCGCCCTGCGACCACGGGTGGATGGCGCCCTCGTCCAGCGACCTCTCCTCGTCGGGGACCAGCAGCTCGGGATCGACCTCCATCCGGTTGCCCAGGCCCGAGCAGTCCGGGCAGGCGCCGAACGGGGAGTTGAAGGAGAACGACCGCGGCTCCAACTCCTCGAAGGAGACGTCGTCGTAGGGGCAGTAGAGGTGCTCCGAGAACATCTTCTCGCGCTCGGGGTCGTCCTCCGGCAGGTCGACGAAGTCGAGCACCACCATGCCGCCGGCCAGCTTGAGGGCCGTCTCCACCGAGTCGGTGAGCCGGCGCTTGGCGCCGGCCTTCACGGTGAGGCGGTCGATGACCACCTCGATGGTGTGCTTCTCCTGCTTCTTGAGCGTGGGCGGCTCGGTCAGCTGGATGGTCTGCCCGTCCACCCGGGCCCGCGCGTAGCCCTTGGACTGCAGGTCGGCGAAGAGGTCGACGAACTCGCCCTTGCGCTCCCGGACCACCGGGCTGAGCACCTGGAACCGGGTGCCCTCCTCCAGCGACAGCACCTTGTCGACGATGGCCTGGGGCGATTGCCGGGCGATCGGGCGGCCGCAGTGCGGGCAGTGCGGCTTGCCGATCCGGGCGAACAGCAGGCGCAGGTAGTCGTACACCTCGGTGATGGTGCCGACGGTGGAGCGCGGGTTGCGGCTGGTGGACTTCTGGTCGATCGAGACGGCCGGGGAGAGACCCTCGATGAAGTCGACGTCCGGCTTGTCCATCTGCCCGAGGAACTGCCGGGCGTACGAGGACAGCGACTCGACGTAACGCCGCTGGCCCTCGGCGAAGATCGTGTCGAAGGCGAGCGAGGACTTGCCGGACCCGGAGAGGCCCGTGAAGACGATGAGGGAATCACGGGGCAGGTCGAGCGAGACGTTCTTGAGGTTGTGCTCGCGTGCACCACGGACGACGAGGCGGTCTGCCACAGTTACTGGCGCCTTTCTCCGGGTTGAAATGTGTGAGGTCTGCTTCTTCCAGGATGCGCCCGCCAGCGTACTAGCTCATTTGTTCGAATATCGAACCGCCAGCGGGGTGCGCCCGAAGGGGTGAACGGCACCCGCGCCCGACGGTAGCGTCAACGACTGACAACCGCCCCCGGCAACGGCCCGGGGCAGGTCGAGAACCGCCCGGAACCGCTCCACCGACCGTCGAAAGGCACCCGATGAGCGACGCGACGACCGCAGCCGAGCAGCTGCGGGCCACTGTCGAGAGCACCGAGACCCTGCTGCACACCCTGTCCGAGCTGAAGCCCGAGGAGGTGTTCGAACCGTCCGGGCTGCCCGGCTGGACCCGCGGTCACGTGCTGACACACATCGCGCGCAACGCCGACTCGCTGGTCATCCTGCTGACCAACGCCCGCACCGGCCAGAACATTCCGCAGTACGCCAGCTCGGCGGCGCGGGACGCCGACATCGAGGCCGGCTCCGGCCGGCCGCTGGACGTGCAGCTGGCCGACGTCCGCGAGACCCAGCAGCGCTTCGTGGACGCCGCCCGGCTGCTCGGCACCGAGCACTGGCAGGCCACCCTCACCCACCGCTCCGGCTACACCTTCCCGGCCTGGCAGCTGCCCGGCAAGCGGCTGGCCGAGCTGGAGTACCACCACGTCGACCTGAACGCGGGCTACACCCCCGCGCACTGGCCGGAGCCGTTCGCGATCGCCGAGTTCCGCCGCCTGGGCACCCACTTCGCCGCCCTGGACGGCCTCCCGGTGGTCCGGCTGATCGCCGAGGACGCGGCGCTGGAGGCCCGGCTCGGCGGCGCGGGCGAGCCGGAGCTGACCGCCGAGGGCCCGGTGCGGGCGCTCACCGGCTGGCTCTCGGGCCGCTCGGACGGCGACGGCCTCCAGGTGCACCGCGGCCACGAGGGCCTGGTCGACGCGCGCAGCTCTCTGCCCCGGCTCCCCCCGATGGGATGATGGTGGCGATTGACGGGACACCCCCAGCGGCAACGAGGAGCGACGTGATGGCGTACCACGGAACGGTCAAGGTCGGCGGCGCGCCGGACGTCCGGGAGCTGGCCCACCTGATCATCACCAAGGTGGCAGTCGGACCGTACGACAACAACGCCTACCTGCTGCGCTGCCGGGCCACCGACGAGCAGCTGCTGATCGACGCGGCCGCCGACGCACCGGTGCTGCTGGAGACCGTCGGCAGCCGGCTGGCCGTGGTGGTCACCACCCACCGGCACCACGACCACTGGGGCGCGCTGGCCGAGGTGGTCGCCGCCACCGGGGCGCGCACCGCGGCCGGGCGGGTGGACGCGGAGGGCATCGAGGTGCCCACCGACGTCCCGCTGGAGGACGGCTCGGTGCTCCGGGTCGGCCAGGTCGAGCTGACGGTCCGCCACCTGGTGGGCCACACCCCCGGCGCGATCGTGCTGATCTACGACGACCCGCAGGGCCACCCACACCTGTTCACCGGCGACTGCCTGTTCCCGGGCGGGGTGGGCAACACCTGGGGCGACCCGGCCGCCTTCGAGTCGCTGTTCCGGGACGTCAACGAGAAGATCTTCGACGTCCTCCCCGACGAGACCTGGGTCTACCCGGGCCACGGCAACGACACCACGCTGGGCGCCGAACGCCCGCACCTGCCGGAGTGGCGCGAACGCGGCTGGTGAGCGCACACGTGAGGGCCCCCGCCGAGGCGGGGGCCCTCACGTTTTTTGCGTCAGGCGTCGATCTTCTCCGGCTTGTCGGCGTCGTCCTGCTTCCGCGTGGCGATCAGGCTGGTGACGGTGGTGACCGCCAGGGTCAGCAGGATGAAGCCCAGCGACACCGGGATGCTGATCTCCGGGACGTGCGCGCCGGCCTCGTGCAACGCGTGCAGCACCAGCTTCACGCCGATGAAGCCGAGGATCACCGACAGGCCGTAGGACAGGTGGACCAGCTTCTTCAGCAGCCCGCCGATCAGGAAGTACAGCTGCCGCAGGCCCATCAGCGCGAAGGCGTTGGCGGTGAAGACGATGTACGGGTCCTGGGTGAGACCGAAGATGGCGGGGATCGAGTCCAGCGCGAACAGCACGTCGGTGGTGCCGATCGCGATCATCACGATCAGCATCGGGGTCATCAGCCGGCGGCCGTTCTCCCGGATGAACAGCTTGGTGCCGTGGTACTGGTCGGTGGACGGGACGCGCTTCTGGATCGACTTGAGCAGCCGGTTCTCCTCGAAGTCCTCCTCGCCCTCCTCCTCGGCCCGGGCCTCCTTGAGCAGCTTCCAGGCCGTCCAGATCAGGAACCCGCCGAAGATGAAGAACACCCAGGAGAAGCTGGAGACCAGCGCCGCGCCGCCGGCGATGAAGAGCGCCCGGAGCACCAGGGCGATGATCACCCCGAACATCAGCACCCGCTGCTGGTAGATCTTCGGCACCGCGAACTTGCCCATGATCAGGATGAACACGAACAGGTTGTCGACGCTGAGCGACTTCTCGGTGATGTAGCCGGCGAAGAACTCCCCGGCCGGCTGCCCGCCGCCGTACCACCAGAGGAACCCACCGAACAGCACCGCCAGCACGACCCAGACGGCCGTCCAGATCCCGGCCTCCTTGATGGAGACCTCGTGCGGCTTGCGGCCGCCGATGAAGAAATCGGCCAGGATCAACAGGGCCAGCACCGCGATGGTGCCGGCCCACAGGCCTGCGGAAACGTCCATGACTGCTCCTCCGGCAGCTAGGCGAACATCGTCACTGCCGGAGGTCTCTTCCGCCGCACGGCGCGCCCATCGGTCGGCGCCGCGCGACCAGTGCCCCGGGATGCCGCGACGGGCACCCGTGATGACGGGGTCACTGAACGGGGAATACTCCCCTCCGCTCCCGTCGAGAGTAACAGGAACGCCAAGGGAAGGTAAAGAAGGTAAAGGGCCGCCCTCGGTCTACAGGAAGGGCTCGATGAACGGCAGCATGTCCCGGAAGGTGCGGCCGGTCGCGGGCGCGCCGATCGCGGTCATCTTCCAGCCCGCACCGTCCCGCTCCACCTTGGCCATGATCTGCCCGGTGTGGGTGCCGCCGCCGGCCAGCTCGTAGCGGGCCAGCTCCTGATTGGTGGTCTCGTCGACCAGCCGGCAGTGCGCGTTCTGCACCTCCAGGAAGTTCTGGCCGCTGTACGAGCTGACGGTGAACACGATCTGGGTGACCTTGCGCGGCACCTTGGTCAGGTCGACCAGGATGCTCTCGTCGTCCTCGCCTCCGACGCCGCCGACCAGGTTGTCGCCGGTGTGCTGCACCGATCCGTCGTTGCTGACCAGGTGCGAGAAGAACACCACGTCGCTCATCGTCTTGCCGTCGTACAGCAGGGCGGACGCGTCCAGGTCGATGTCCTTCGGCCGGCGGCTGAAGAAGCCGCGCTTGCCCGGGGCGGACTTCCAGCCGAGGCCCATCCGGACCACGCTCAGGGTCTCGCCACTGGACTTCAACAGGCTGACGCTCTGGCCCTTGGCCAGGTTCACCGACACGCCACCACCCCTTCCTCCGGGTTGCCCCGGCTCTCGCCCGCGACCGGCCGTGACAGGAGCGTCCTGGCCCCATGCCGGCCACGCACCACCTTAGCCGCCGCCCCGCCGCCCCGGTCCGGGACGGCGAGACTGTGGCAGAACTACGACACGGCGGCTGTTTCGGGCAGCCGGATCAGGCCATGCCGGCCTCGCGCATCTGGCGCAGCTCGCGCTTGAGCTCCTTGACCTCGTCGCGCAGCCGGGCCGCCACCTCGAACTGGAGCTCGGCGGCGGCGGTGTGCATCCGGTCCGTCATGTCCTGGATCAGCTCGGCGAGTTCGGCCGCGGGCAGGTTCTTGGCGGGCTTGCGGTCGAGGCCCAGCGAGGGCACCTGGGCCTTGCCCTTGCCCTGCTGGCGGTAACCGGTGGCGAGCAGCTCCTCGGTGTCCACGTCCTCGCCGGCCATGGTGGAGAGCAGGTCGCCGATCTTCTTCCGCAGCGGCTGCGGGTCGATCCCGTGCTTCTCGTTGTACGCCTGCTGGACGACGCGCCGGCGGTTGGTCTCGGAGATCGCCAGCTCCATCGCCGGGGTGATCTTGTCGGCGTACATGTGCACCTGGCCGGAGACGTTTCGCGCGGCACGGCCGATGGTCTGGATCAGCGAGGTACCGGAGCGCAGGAAGCCCTCCTTGTCGGCGTCCAGGATCGCCACCAGCGAGACCTCGGGCAGGTCCAGGCCCTCACGCAGCAGGTTGATGCCGACCAGCACGTCGTACTCGCCGGCCCGCAGTTCCCGCAGCAGCTCGATCCGGCGCAGCGTGTCGACATCGCTGTGCAGGTAGCGGACCCGGATGTCCAGGCCGAGGAAGTAGTCGGTGAGGTCCTCGGCCATCTTCTTGGTGAGCGTGGTGACCAGGACCCGCTCGTCCTTCTCCACCCGCTGCCGGATCTCGTGCACCAGGTCGTCGATCTGGCCCTCGGTCGGCTTGACGATCACCTCGGGGTCGATCAGGCCGGTCGGGCGGATGATCTGCTCCACCTGCCCGTCGCCGCGCGCCAGTTCGTACTTGCCGGGGGTGGCCGACAGGTAGACGGTCTGACCGATCCGCTCCTGGAACTCCTCCCACTTCAGCGGCCGGTTGTCCATCGCCGAGGGCAGCCGGAACCCGTGCTCGACCAGCGTGCGCTTGCGCGAGGCGTCGCCCTCGTACATCGCGCCGATCTGCGGGACCGTCACGTGCGACTCGTCGATGACCAGCAGGAAGTCCTCGGGGAAGTAGTCGAGCAGGGTGTTCGGCGGCGAGCCGGGCTCGCGGCCGTCGAAGTGCATCGAGTAGTTCTCCACGCCCGAGCAGGTGCCGATCTGCCGGAGCATCTCGATGTCGTAGGTGGTGCGCATCCGCAGCCGCTGGGCCTCCAGCAGCTTGCCCTGCTTCTCCATCCGGGCGAGGGTCTGCTCCAGCTCCCGCTCGATGTCGTTGACCGCCCGCTCCATCCGCTCCGGGCCGGCCACGTAGTGGGAGGCGGGGAAGACGTAGACCGAGTCGTCCTGGCTGATCACCTCGCCGGTCAGCGGGTGCAGCGTGTACAGCGCCTCGATCTCGTCGCCGAACATCTCGATCCGGACGGCGAGTTCCTCGTACACCGGGAAGATCTCGACGGTGTCGCCGCGCACCCGGAAGGTGCCGCGGCTGAACGCCAGGTCGTTGCGGGTGTACTGGATGTCCACGAAGCGGCGCAGCAGTGCGTCCCGGTCGATCTCCTCGCCGACCTTCAGCCGGACCATCCGGTCCACGTACTCCTGCGGCGTGCCGAGGCCGTAGATGCACGACACCGACGCCACCACCACGACGTCCCGCCGGGTGAGCAGGCTGTTGGTGGCGGAGTGGCGCAGCCGCTCGACCTCCTCGTTGATCGAGGAGTCCTTCTCGATGTAGGTGTCCGTCTGCGGGACGTACGCCTCGGGCTGGTAGTAGTCGTAGTACGAGACGAAGTACTCGACGGCGTTGTTCGGCAGCAGCTCGCGGAACTCGTTCGCCAGCTGCGCGGCCAGCGTCTTGTTCGGCGCCATCACCAGGGTGGGACGCTGCAGCTTCTCGATCATCCACGCGGTGGTGGCGGACTTGCCGGTACCGGTCGCGCCGAGCAGGACGACGTCCTTCTCCCCTGCGCGGATCCGGCGCTCCAGCTCGGCGATGGCCGCCGGCTGGTCACCATTGGGCTGGTAGGGGCTGACGACCTCGAAGGGCGCCACGGACCGCTCGATACTCGTGATGGGACGCACCCCTCCACCGTACGACCGGCCACCGACAGTCCGAGTTACTTGGCGGAATCCCGGGCCAGCGCGACCAGCCGGGAGACCGCGCGCAGGTACTTCTTGCGGTAGCCGCCGCGCAGCATCTCCTCGGTGAACACCTGGTCGAACGGCACACCGGAGGCGGTGATCGGCAGCTCCCGGTCGTACATCCGGTCCGCCAGCACCACCAGGCGCAGCGCGGTCGCCTGGTCGTCCACCTGCCGCACCCCGCGCAGGAACACCGCGCCGATCTCGTCCAGCAGCGCGCCGTAACGGCTGGGGTGCACCTCCTTCAGGTGCTCCAGCAAGGTGTCGAAGTCGTCCAGCGAGGCGTTCGGGGTCTTCTCGGCCCGCTCGGTCACCTCGGCGTCGGTGTACGGCGGCGGCGCGTCCGGCAGGCCGCGGTGGCGGTAGTCCTGGCCGTCGATCCGCACCGGGCGGAAGTGCGCGGACAGGCCCTGGATCTCCCGCATGAAGTCCGCGGCGGCGAACCGGCCCTCACCGAGCTTCTCCGGCAGGGTGTTCGACGTCGCGCAGAGCTTGACCCCGTTCTCCACCAGCCGGCTCAGCAGCGTCGAGACCAGCACCGTGTCGCCCGGGTCGTCCAGCTCGAACTCGTCGATGCACAGCAGCCGGTGCGAGCTCAGCGTCCGCACCGCGCCCTGGAACGTCAACGCGCCGACCAGGTTGGTCAGTTCGACGAAGGTACCGAAAGCCTTCGGCCCCGGAACCGCATGCCAGAGCGACGCCAGCAAGTGCGTCTTTCCTACGCCGTACCCGCCGTCCAGGTAGATCCCCGCCGGCCCGCTCGGCGCCGGCGCGGACCTGCGGAACCACCCGCGCTTGGCCGGCTCCGCACCCGCGTTCAGGCTCGCCGCGAAGCCCTCCAGGATCTGCACGGCCTCGTACTGGCTCGGCTGCGAGGAATCCGGCAGGTAGCTGCCGAAACTCACGCCGGCGAAACGTGGCGGCGGCACCATCTCGGCCACCAACCGCTCGGCCGGAACCACCGGCCGCCGAGAGGCGAGGGCTGTCGCGGTACGGATTTCGGACTCCGAGGCAGGTGCAGACACGAGAAACCAGCGTACAGGTGAGCGAGAGCCCAGGAGGCGCGAGGAACTGCGCGACCAGCGACACCACGTCCGTAAGGTCGCGATCAAGTGCAGGTCATTGTCCCGCATCGCGATCTCGCGGTTGGGTGCCTTCCGCTTCGCGCAGTTCCCCGCGCCCCCGGTTTCGCGCCCGCCTGCGTTCGCACCGCTGCGAGACTTGAGCCATGGAGCAACTGATCGGCAACACCCCCGGCACCCCCGGCAGCCTGGAGTGGCTGGCCCAGGCGTACGCGTACCCGTCGCACACCCCGTGGCTGCGGGCGAACATGGTCGCGTCGTTGGACGGTGCGGCCCGGCTGGACGGCCTCTCGGACGGGCTGTCGAGCGCGGCGGACAAGCGGATCTTCGGGGTGCTGCGCGCGCTGTGCGACGTGGTGCTGGTGGGTGCGGAGACGGTGCGGGCGGAGGGTTATCGGCCGGGGCGGGCGCGCAAGGAGTTCGCCGAGCAGCGGGCCGCCGCCGGGCAGTTGCCGGCGCCGGTGATCGCGGTGGTGACCCGGAGCCTGGACCTCGATCTCGCGGCTCCGCTGTTCACCGAGCCGCTGGTCCCGACGGTGGTGATCACCACCTCGGACGCGCCGGCGGACAGGCTCGCCCGGACCGCCGACGTCGCCGAGGTGATCACCGCGGGAACGGGCTCGGTGGACCTGCCCAGGGCGGTCGCGGCGCTCACGGAGCGTGGTTGGCACCGCCAGCTCTCGGAGGGCGGTCCTCGCCTGTTGGGGCGGCTCGCGGCGGACGGTCTGCTGGACGAACTGTGTCTCTCGGTGGCCCCGTTGGTGACGGGCGGTGACTCGCCGCGGATCGTGAACGGGCCGCCGGTTGCGGACGTTCGGCGGATGCGCTTGGTGTCCCTGATCGAGGAGGAAGGTTTCCTCTTCACCCGCTATCTGCGGCCGACCGATCCGGACCGGTCCCCGAGCGACCCCGCCCTCACCTGAGCCACTTCCTGACCGATGTGGACCACGTGTTCCATGTGGCGCGTGTGCAGCGTGAGGAATCCTTCCTCCGGGCACTATGAAGGAGGGGATGAGGAAGCCGGACCCGGGGGCCCGTACCAGCGAAGGGACTCACGTGTTCAAGACCGTACTGATGATCGAAAAGGCACTTTCCGACGCCGACGTGGAGCTGGTCACCACCCTCCACGGCGAGGAGCAGGTGTCCTTCGTCGTCCTGATGCAGCCGCGCGGTCGGCAGGACGAACTGCTGCGCGCCCTGGACGATGTGGCCCTCGGCCATCTTGACCAGGCGGTGCACGAGCACGACGAGCGCGATGGCGACGAACCGACGCTGGCCGGGGAGTCCCTGGAGCACAGCCTGCGGCACCTGCGGCGGGCCGGCGCGGAGGCGGTCGGCGAGGTGGTCGAGCAGCAGCCGCTGGTGCGCCTGCGCGAGGTGGTGGAGGAGAACCGGGCCGACGAGGTGCTGGTCCTGACCTCGCCGCACTTCGTCGAGGAGTTCTTCCACCGCGACTGGGCGTCCCGCGCCCGGCACGAGGTCGGCGTCCCCGTACTCAAGCTGTTCGCCAGCGACTCCTGACCGCCCTCCCGATTAGGGCAGAATCGTCCCGTGACTTGTGCCATGCGGCACAACTCGCGGGACGACCCTTTCCGCCCCCTTGCCAGTACGGAGCCAGCCTTGAACGACGCCGCGCACGACCTGCACGCCCCGCACTTCATCGGCATCGGCGGCGCCGGAATGTCCGGTCTGGCGAAGATCCTCGCGGTCCGCGGCGCGACCGTCTCGGGCAGCGACGCCAAGGAGTCGGAGACCGTGCGGGCGCTGCGCGAGCTGGGCGCGACGGTGTTCGTCGGCCACGCGGCCGAGCACCTGCCGGCCGGGACCAGCAGCGTGGTGGTCTCCAGCGCGATCCGCGCCGACAACCCGGAGCTGGTGGCGGCGCAGCAGCGCGGCATCCCGGTGGTGCACCGTTCGGACGCGCTGGCGGCGCTGATGGGCGGCCGTCGGGCGCTCGCGGTGGCGGGCACCCACGGCAAGACCACCACCACCTCGATGCTGGCGGTCAGCCTGGGTGAGCTGGGCCTGGAGCCCTCGTACGCGATCGGCGGTGACCTGGACCTGCCCGGGTCGAACGCGCACCACGGCGCGGGCGAGATCTTCGTCGCGGAGGCGGACGAGAGCGACCGCAGCTTCCACAAGTACGCGCCCGAGGTGGCGATCGTGCTGAACGTGGAGCTGGACCACCACGCCAACTACGCGTCGATGGAGGAGATCTACGAGTCCTTCGAGGCCTTCGTCGGCCGGATCGTGCCCGGCGGCACCCTGGTGGTGTCGGCCGACCACGAGGGCGCCCGCGAGCTGACCCGCCGGGTCGCCGGGCGGGACGGCCTGAACGTGGTGACGGTCGGCGCGGCCGAGGATGCGGACGTGCGGGTGCTGTCGGTGGCGGCGCGCGGCATGACCAGCGAGGTGACGGTCGAACTGGGCGGCGAGCAGCTGACGTTCACCGTCTCGGTGCCGGGTCGGCACTACGCGCACAACGCGGTGGCGGCGCTGGCCGCGGGCGTCGCGCTGGGCGTTCCGGCGGACGGGCTGGCGAAGGCGCTGGGCGCGTACACCGGTGTGAAGCGGCGGCTCCAGCTGAAGGGCGAGGCCCGCGGCGTGCAGGTGATCGACTCGTACGCGCACCACCCGACCGAGATGGCCGCCGACCTGGAGGCGATCCGCGAGGCGGCGGGCGCGGGCCGGGTGCTGGTGGTGTTCCAGCCGCACCTGTTCTCCCGGACCCAGCAGTTGGCCGAGGAGATGGGTCAGGCGCTGGCGCTGGCCGACGCCTCGGTGGTGCTGGACATCTACCCGGCCCGCGAGGACCCGATCCCGGGCGTCACCGCCGAGCTGATCATCGACGCGGCCCGCCGGGCCGGTGCGGACGTCCGCGCCGAGCACGAGTTCGCCGCCGCGCCCGCCGTACTGGCCGCGCTGGCCCGTCCCGGTGACCTGGTGCTGACCATGGGCGCGGGCGACGTCACCACCCTGGGGCCGGAAATTCTGGCCGCCCTGGCGGACGTTGCACCTGCTGTCTGAGTCCGACGGCCGAGCCCTGGAGAGTGCCGTGAGCTACGAGGTCCAGAAGTCCGACGCCGAGTGGCGGTCCGAGCTGACACCCGAGGAGTACCACGTGCTCCGCGAGGCCGGCACCGAGCGGCCGTTCGTCGGCGAGTACACGGACACCAAGACGGTCGGCGTGTACAGCTGCCGGGCGTGCGGGGCGGAGCTGTTCAGCAGCGAGACGAAGTTCGAGTCGCACTGCGGGTGGCCGTCGTACTACGCCCCGCTGGCCGGGGACTCGGTGGAGTACCTGGAGGACACCACCCTCGGGATGCGCCGGGTCGAGGTGCGCTGCAAGAGGTGCGGCAGCCACCTCGGGCACGTGTTCGAGGGCGAGGGCTATGGCACGCCGACCGACCAGCGGTACTGCATCAACTCGATCTCGCTGCGGCTGAAGCCCGCCGCATAGGGCGCGCCGACGCCCGCCCCCGTGGAAGACTGATCGCTCTTGGTCGGTCTGGATGTGGGTGGGGCGGGCGTGGCGCGGCGGCGGTCTTCCGGGGTGTGGTCGGTACTGGCGGAGGCGCAGCGTGAGCAGCACCGCCGCGCGGAGACGCAGCGGAAGGCGGCGGCCGCGCAACAGCGGGACTACGAGCGGGCGCAGCGCGAGGCACAGCGGGCGGCGGCGCGGGGTGAGCGCGAGGCGCTGAAGGCGTACCAGCAGCAGCGGGACGCGGACGCGGCCCGTCGGACGGCCGAACTGGACGACCGGGTCGCCGAGTTGCGCGGGGTGCTGGCGGCGGGGCTGGCCGGTCCGGGGTTCTCGCTGGCGGAACAGAGCCGGGGCGGGCAGGGCGCGATCCCGCCGTTCGACCCGGGGCCGCTGGGCCACCCGGTGCCGATGCCGGATCAGAACTGGTACCTGGTGCCGCCGCTGACGGGCGCCCAGGCGTTCAACCCGGCGGCGCGCCGCCAGTGGGAGGAGCAGGCCGCGCACGCCCGGGCCAGGTTCGAGTACGACTGGCAGGCGGCGTGGACGGCCGAGCAGCAGCGGCAGCGTCAACTCGCGGACTACCGTGCCCAGTACGACGCGTGGGCGGCCGAGCGGCACCGGCTGCTGGCCGGGCAGGGCACCCAGGCCGGACGGCTCGCGCAGCGGCTGCGGGCCGGCGAGGCGGCGGCGGTCGCCGAGTACTTCGAGGCGGTGATCGACTGGCGGGAGGACTGGCCGGACGGTTTCCCCACCGACGGCGAGACCTCCTGGGACGCGGACACCCGCCGGCTGGTGGTGCGGTGGGAGCTGCCGCCGTTCGACGTGGTGCCGACGGTCGGCCGGTACCGCTACGTCCGGTCCGACGACCGGGAGGACGAGGTGGCCCGGCCCGCCACCCAGCGCAAGGAGATCTACCGCGAGGTGCTGGCGCAGTGCGCGCTGCGGGTGCTGGCGGAGGTGTTCCGGGCCGACACCGACCGGCTGATCGCCTCGGTCGGGCTGAACGGCGTGGTGGTGGCCCCGGACCCGGCGACCGGCCAGGAGGGCGACCGCTGCCTGCTGGCCGTCGAGGTGGACCGGGAGACCTTCGCCGGGCTGGCGCTGGACCGGGTCGCGCCGCTGGACTGCCTGCTGGAGGCACTCGCCGGGCGGCTGTCCGCCCGTCCGGAGAAGGCCGACACCGTGGCCGCGATCCCGGCCGCCGCGACCTCCGCCGGGGACGGCGAGGAGCCGGACCTGTTCGCGATGGACCCGATCGAGTTCGAGAAACTGATCGCCGAACTGTTCCGCCGCCGCGGCTTCCGCACCAGCACCACGGCCCGCAGCGGCGACGAGGGCGTGGACGTGCTCGCCGAGGACCCCGACCCGATCACCGGCGGAAAGATCGTCATCCAGGCCAAGCGCTACCGGCACACCGTCTCCCCCAGCGCCGTCCGCGACCTGGAGTCCACGATGCGCCGGCAGGGCGCCAACCGCGGCATCCTGGTCACCACTTCGGGCTTCGGCCCGGGCTCGCGCAAGCACGCGGAGGGCCAGCCGCTCACCCTGGTGGACGGGCCGATGCTGCTCACCCTGCTCCGCGAGCACGGCCTCCCGGGCCGCCTCGGGCCCGCCCCCGTCCCCGCACAACGGGCCGGCGAGGCAGCAGCGGTGGAGCTGGCGCCCGGCCAGAACACGGTGCTCCCGGACGACGAGGTGCGCGTCCGGTTCCGGGCCGACGGCGCGGAGGCCGACCTGACGCTGCTGCTGCTCGGCGCGGACGGCAAGGTGCGCACCGACGAGGACTTCGTCTTCTACCACCAGCCGACCGCGGCTGACGGCGCCGTCACCCTGGAGCCCGGCGACGGCAGCGCGACGGTCCGCACCGGCCAACTGCCGTCCGCCGTCCACCGGGTGGCGGTGTCGGTCAACCTCGACGCCGACGGCGACGCCACCTGCGCGGACCTGGTCGACCCGGCGGTGGAACTCGCCTCCGGCCCCGGCCGCTGGATCTTCCGCCCACCGGCCGACCCGGCGATCTCCGCAATGCTGGTCGCCGAGCTCTACCGCCACCCGGCCGACGGCTGGAAGCTCCGCGCCATCGGCCAGGGCTGGGCCGACGGCCTGGCCGGCCTGGCCCGCGACCACGGCGTGGACGTCGAGTAACGGGAGAGACAGCAGGCGGGCGCGGGGACTGCGCGAAGCGGAAGGCGCTCATCGGCAAGATCGCGACGCAGGACAGTGACCTGCACGTGATCGCGACCTTGCGGACGTGACTTGCGCTTGTCGCCCAGTTCTCCCCCCGCCCTGGCGGGCCGGGAGGTACCCCACGCGCCCCCGGTTGCGCTCTCCCGGGCTTCGCGCCCGCCGGCTACAGCGTCCGGCTGTACTTCCACTCCTCCGCACAGACCCGGTACCCGAACCACTCGTTGATGGCGAGCATCGCCACGTTCTCGCCGTCGTTGTGCGTGTACGCGGCCGCCAGCCCCCGCGCCTGCGCGCGATGCAGGGCGTGGGCCTTGGCGAGTTTGGCGAGGCCGCGGCCGCGATGGGTGGAGCGGGTGGCGGTGAAGGCGGACCAGTAGTTCCGGCCGTCGGTCTGGGCGGCGGAGAAGGCGACGGCCTCGCCGTGGTCGAGGGCCACGGTGGTGAGGGTGTGGTCCTGGTCGGGGCGCTGCCAGATCTCGGCGAGCCAGCTCTCGTACGACTGGTCGTCGAGGGTCAGGTCTCCGGGCTCGGAGCGGGTGGCGTCGATGTCGACCAGGTAGACGGGGTACGGGTCGTCCAGGAAGTCCGCGGCGGTGCGCAGTTCGATGCCGGGCGGGGTGGGCGGCAGCGGCGGCAGCGGGGCGGTGAGGTCGCGGCCGGCGTACTGGGCGCGGCGGCCCTTGAGGTAGCCGCGGGCGGCGGCGAAGCCGAGCGCCTCGGGGGTGCTGTCCGCCCAGCCGTGGGCGTCGCGGACGCCGAGCGTGGCGAGTTCGCGTTCGGCGGCGGTGAGCAGCGCGGTGCCGATGCCGGCGCCGCGGTGTTCGGGCACCACGCTGACGTTCAGGAAGCCCTGGTGCGGGGTGGTGCTCTCGGTGACCGGGCCGAACCTCGCGGAACCGACCACCTGCCCGCCGCGTTCGGCGACCAGCAGGTTGTAGTGCGGCAGACCGACGAGCCAGCTGGTCACCTCGGGCGTGACGACCAGGTGGGGCCGGCCGGCCCGGTAGGCCTCGGTGGCCCCGGCGGCGTCTTCGGGTGCGAACGGGCGGATGTGGTACGGCATAGAAGTCATAGGCATGTCACGTTAGTCAATCGTTCGCCTGCGCGCTGCTGAATTTCCCCCACCTGCGGGCCGGTCTGTTCAGTGGTCGGGAAAGCTCAAGTTCAGCTCTGAGTTTCCGGTGTCCTGCTTGGCACCGGCTCCGTCCGGATACACCCTCGGCATGGGGGACCGGGGTCGTCGAAAGGCCCGGCGGGAAGGGGTGGATTGTGTCCTCGCACGGAATTCCGCAGCTGGGCACGGGGCTCGGCTGGCGACCCGAGATCGACACCGCCGTGGAGCGGCTGCCCGGCCTGGACTGGGTGGAGGTGGTCGCCGAGAACGTCTGCGCCGACCACCTGCCGCCCTCACTGGCCGCGCTGCGCGGACGGGGCGTCACCGTCGTCCCGCACGGTGTCTCGCTCGGGCTCGGCGACGCCACCGAACCCGACCCGGCGCGGCTGGCCCGGCTGGCGGCGGTCGCCGAGGCGCTCGGCTCGCCGCTGGTCAGCGAGCACCTGGCGTTCGTCCGGGCGGGCGGCCTGGAGGCGGGGCACCTGTTGCCGGTGCCGCGCACCCGAGAGGCGCTGCGGGTGGTGGCCGCCAATGTGCGGATCGCCCAGCGCGAACTGCCGGTGCCGCTGGCGCTGGAGAACATCGCCGCCCATCTGGCCTGGCCCGGCGACGAGTTGACGGAGGCCCAGTTCCTCGCCGAACTCGTCGAACGCACCGGCGTGCACCTGCTGGTGGACGTCGCCAACCTGCACACCAACCGGGTCAACCTGGGCATCGACCCGGCCGCCGAACTCGACCGGCTGCCGCTGGACGCGCTCGCCTACGTGCACGTCGCCGGCGGCGTGGAGCGCGACGGCGTGTGGCACGACACCCACACCCACCCCGTCACCGCCCCCGTACTGGAGGTGCTCGCCGCACTGTGTGAACGCACCGACCCGCCGGGGGTGCTGCTGGAACGCGACGGCGCCTGGCCGCCGCCCGCCGAACTGTCCGCCGAACTCGACGCCATCCGCCGGGTCCACCGCACGGCCCGCGACCACCGGAAGGAGCCCGACCGTGTCCGAACTGGACGAATACCTGATCCGTGACCGCGCCGACGCCGAACTCGCCCTGGCCCGCCACCACTTGGCCCACCGCCAGGAACAACTGCTGACCGCCCTGGTGGCCGGCGGCCCCGCCCCGGACGGCTTCGACCCCGCACAACTGCGCACCCAGACCGAGGGCCTGCTCGCCAAGCGCCGGGAGACCGTCGGCCACCTGATGCCCGAACTGCCCGAACTGCTCGGCACGGACTTCGCGCCGCTGTTCCGCCGCTACGCCGCCGACCACCCGCTCACCGGCGGCTACCGGGCCGACGCCCGCACCTTCGCCGCCTGGGCCCTGGACGCCGCACCCACCGCCCCCTGGCACCCGGCCCTCCACCACCTGCTCCACCCCACCACCCGCCGCTGGACCCGCCTCCTGCCACAACGGCACGCGAAGGCACACCAGTAGCCACCACACGGCCGCCACCGCCCGCACCACCGCTGCACCGCACCCACCCGCCACACCGTCGCTCCGCAGCACTGCACCTCACCACCGCTGCACCGCACCACCGACCCGGCGCACCGCACCACCGCGCTCCCGCCACACCGATCCATCGCTGCACCACACCGCCTACCCGGCGCACCGCACCACCGCGCTGCCGCCACACCGATCCATCGCTGCACCACACCGCCTACCCGGCGCACCGCACCACGGCACTGCCGCCGCACGATCCATCGCACCGATCCATCGCGCTGCCGCCGCACCGATCCATCGCACGAAAGGACACCCGGGGGAATGTGGAACATCCAGTTCGTCCTGGCCCTGGCCCTGGTCTCCGTGACCATGACCGTTGCCACCGTCTTCGACCGGCGCTGCCGCCGGGTCGCCGAACCGAAGGGCCTGCCCGGGCGCGGTATGCCGCTGCTGGACGCCGCCTTCCTGGCCGGCGGTCCGGCCCGGGTGGTGGACACCGCGCTGGTCCGGATGGAGCGCGAGGGCCGGGTGGTGATCTCCCGCGCCCACCGGGTGACGGTCACCGACACCGCGCCGCGCGACGACGTCGAGCGGGTGCTGATCACCGCCGTCGGCGGCCGTACCGGGCGGGACCTGTCCGTGCTGCGCGCCTCCGTGCTGGGCAGCCCGGACGTACAGCGGATCGGCGACGCACTGGCGGCCCGCGGCCTGCTGCGCCACCCGGCCGCGCTCCGGGCGGCCTGGCGGGCCCGCCGGCTGGAGGTGGCCGCGCTGTGCGTCACCCTGGGGCTCGGGGCGGTCACCACCGCCCACTGGCTGAACGGTCCGGAGCGGGACACCGGCACTCCCCCGTTCTTCGCGTTCGGGGCACTGACCCTGGTCACCGCGGTGCACCTGCTGGTCGGACGGCCGCCGAAGGCGCGGATCACGCCCGCCGGGGAGCGTCAGCTGGAGCTGGTGCGTGGCAGCAGCCCGTGGCGTCCCCGCGAGCTCGACCGGGAGCACGCCGCCGTGGTGGGCGCGTTCGCCCTGGACGGGTCCGCCGCGCTGACCGACCCCGCGGACCTGCCGCTGCGCGAGGCGCTCGACGGCACCGCGGCCCGGCCGGTCCGGATGGCGAAGGCCGGACGTTCGACGCACTCGTTCAGCACCTCGGACACCGCGACGGCGGCCGGCGGCGGGGCGTGGTGCGGGAGCCCCGTCGCCTCGTGCGGATCGTCCGGCTCCTCGGATCACTCCGGCCACTCCGGCCACTCGGGGCACTCGGGGCACTCGGGCGGGCACTCCTGCGGCGGGTCGTCGCACTCCTGCGGCTCGTCGAGTTCGTGCGGTTCGTCCAGCTCCTGCGGCTCGTCCAGTTCCTGCGGGTCGAGCTGAGTTCGTGTCACAGTTCGATATCGCGGCAGGTGGATCCATTCCGTTTGCCGCGCACGCAGGGCTAGAACAAACACCATGTGGGTGCTGCTGCTGATCCCGACCTGTGCCGCCGCGGTGCTGTCCTGTCTGCACTTGGTCCGGGTCGCCGCGATCGCCGATGCCCTCGCCGAGGACCTGCCGGCCGCCGACCGGGCCGCCGGGATCGGCCTGTACGAGACCGCGTATCTGGCGGGCGGCCCGGGCCGGGTGGTGGAGCTGGCGCTGGTCCGGATGGCCGGGCTGGGCCGGCTGCACCTCGCGCACACGGGGTGGACCACGGTGGTCGATCCGCAGGGCCGGGGCCGGCTGGAGCGGGCGCTGCTCAGCGCGATCGGCCCCGAAGGCCAGTGCCGCACCGCCCAGTTGAAGGCGTCACTGGCCACCCACCCCACCGTCCGGGACATCGGCGACCGGTTGGCGCTGGCCGGGCTGGCCACGCCGGCGGTGGTCCGCGACCGGGCCCGGCGGGCGGTCCGGCAGGTGCGGTACGCGCTGTTCGGAGCGGTCGCGATGCTGCTGCTCACGGTCGTCCTGACCGCCGACGGCCAGGCGGCCCGGACGGCGCTCGCCTGGTACGCCCTGCCGCTGGTGCTGACCGGCGGCACCCTGCTGATGGCCCGGGTCGACGTGCACGCCTACACCGCCTGGGCGGCCCCCGCCGGCCAGCGCCTGCTGCGCACCTTGCGCTGGCCGCACATCTGCCGCACCGGCGCCGCCGACGATCTGCTCACCGCGGTCGCGATCCGCGGCCCCGAGGCCGTCCAGGACCCGCGCCTGCGCGCGGCGCTGAGCCACCGCTAGCAAGAATGCCGAAACGCCGGCAGCCGCCACGGCGCCGGGGCGCGGTGGCGGCTGTCGGGGCAGGTCAGAACAGTCCGGCGACCAGGTCGCCGACCGACTTGCGGCGGCCGGTGAAGAACGGCACCTCCTCGCGCACGTGCAGGCGCGCGCGGGACGGGCGCAGGTCGCGCATCAGGTCGACGATGCGGTGGAGTTCGTCGGCCTCGAAGGCCAGCAGCCACTCGTAGTCGCCGAGCGCGAACGAGGCCACCGTGTTGGCGCGGACGTCCGGGTAGCCGCGGGCCATCTGGCCGTGCTCGGCCAGCATCGCCCGGCGCTCCGCGTCGGGGAGCAGGTACCACTCGTAGGAGCGGACGAAGGGGTAGACGCAGACGTACTCGCGGGGCCGCTCGTCGGCGAGGAACGCCGGGATGTGCGACTTGTTGAACTCGGCGGGGCGGTGCAGCGCCATGTTCGACCAGACCGGCTCCATGCGGCGGCCCAGCTCGGTGCGGCGGAAGCGGTTGTACGCCTCCTGCAGGTCGTCCGAGTTCTCGGCGTGCCACCAGATCATCAGGTCGGCGTCGGCGCGCAGACCGGACACGTCGTAGGTGCCGCGGATGGTGACGTCCTTGGCGGCGAGCTGCTCGAAGAGGGCGTCCACCTCGGCGACCAGGGCGGAGCGGTCCTCGGGAAGGCCGTCCTTGAGCTTGAACACCGACCACATGGTGTAGCGGATCACCTGGTTGAGGTCGCGGGCCTTCTTCTTCACGGGCTGCTCAGTGCTTTCGGTCATGAGCCCATTGTCCCTTCTGTGCGGGATGGTTCAGGTGGCGGGGTGGACGGCGTCGGCGGCCCGGCGGGCGCTCGCGACGACGGCGGGGATGCCGACGCCGTCGTAGGCGGCGCCGCAGACGGTGATCGCGCCGAGCGCGTCCAGCTGGGTGCGGATCCGCTCGACCCGGTCGAGGTGGCCGACCGGGTACTGCGGGAGGCCGTCGGTCCAGCGGGTGACGGCGTGGTCGTAGGGGGTGGCGTCCAGGCCGACGGCGGCGTGCAGGTCGGCCAGCGAGCGGGCGACCAGCTCGGCGTCGTCCAGCTGGAGCGCGGCGTCCTCGCGGTGCCGGCCGAACGAGGTGCGCAGCAGGAAGGTGTCGGGCGCGGAGCGCTCCAGCCAGCCCCACTTGTTGCTGGAGAAGGTGGACGCCTTGATGTTGCGGCGGTCCACCGGCGGCACCAGGAAGCCGCTGCCGGTGAGCGGGCTGTCGGCCAGGTCCGCCCGCCGGAAGGCCAGCGTGACCAGCGCCATCGAGGCGTACTCGACCTGCCGGAGCTCGGCCGAGGCGGCGGGCGCGTCGGCGGCGAGCAGCGCGGCGGCGTGCGGGGCGGGGACGGCCAGCACCACGGCGTCGGCGTGCAGTTGGCGTCCGGCGGTGGTGACCTGCCAGCCGTCGGGGGTGCGGCGCAGCGCCTCGACGGGGTGGCCGGTGAGCAGTTCGGCGCCGTGTTCGCGATCGTACGCGGCGATGGCTCCGGGGAAGGTGCCGAGGCCGCCGCGCAGGCCCTGGAAGACCGGGCCGGTGGCGGTGGCGCGGCCGGTGAGCTCGCGGACGGCCTCGGTCAGCGAGCCGTCGCGCCGGGCGAGCGGCAGCAGCTGCGGGACGGCGGCGCGGATCGAGATCTCGTCGGCGTGCCCGGCGTACACGCCGCCGAGCAGCGGTTCGACCAGGCGGTCGACGACCTCGCGGCCGAGCCGGGCGGCAATGTACGTGCCGATCGGGGCGTCGTCGCCGATCTCGGCGGGCTGCTCGTGCGCGGCCCGCTCCAACCCCTCGGTGGTGAGCACGCCGGAGGCCTTGAGCGCGTCCAGGTCGCCGGGCACGCCCATCAGTTGACCACCGGGCATCGGGCGCAGGCCCTCGCGGGTCCAGATCGACGCCTTGGCGGTGGTGGGCGGTTCCAGTTGCTCGCCGAGACCGACCTGCCGGGCCAGCTCGACGGCTTCGGGGCGGCGGGCCAGCATCGACTCCGCGCCGAGATCGACCCCGACGCCGCCGACCTCCCCGCCGAGCAGTTTGCCGCCGAAGCGGTCGGATGCCTCCAGCACGGTGACCCGCACCGGTCGGCTACTGAGGAAGGCGGCCGCGGCCAGGCCCGCGACGCCGCCACCGATCACCACGACGTGAGGTTTCGCCATGCCTCGAAGTCTTCCAGCCCTTATCCCGAATCCCGAACCGGCCCGCACACGGCGCCGAGACCGCAGTGACGCCGCAGCGTGATCATTCCGGTACCGCCGGTGCGGGTCCGGTTCGCGGGCCCGCGCGTCACAGTGCCGACGGGGCGGGCGAGCGGCCCGCCCGCTACCCGGGGAGGGGACGGACACATGGGAGTACGGGTGCGCGGCGCGGGGGCGGCCGGCGTCCTGGCGGCGGTGCTGCTGCTGGCCGGATGCAGCGCGAGCGGAAGCGGTTCGTCGTCCGGGGCCAAGGCGGCGGACCACGCAGCCGCGCCGGCGGTGGCCGAGGGCGGCAGGGCGGCGGACGCCGCAGCCGGGGCGGGCGGCTCGGCGGCCCCGTCCACCGGGGCGAACGGGCAGCCGATGAGCCGTCAGATCGCCTACCAGGCCCGGATGACCGTCCGGGTGAACACCCTGGAGGCGGCCCGGGACAAGGCCGTGGACCTGGTCGGACAGGCCGGCGGCTACGTGGCGGGCGAAAACCGGCGCGGCGCGGGCGACGGCGCCGAGGCGACGCTGACGCTGAAGGTGCCGTCGGAGTCCTACCAGAAGACCGTGGACGCGCTCGGCGGGCTGGGCCAGCGGCTCGCCCTGACCAGCCAGGCCGACGACCTGACCGACCGGATCGCCGACGTGGACAGCCGGGTCAAGTCGATGCGGGCCAGCGTGGACCGGGTCCGCGCCCTGCTGGCCGAGGCCAAGACGCTCTCCGAAGTGGTTTCCCTGGAAAGCGAGTTGACCCGCCGCGAGTCCGACCTGGAGGCACTGGAACGCCAGCAGCAGGAGCTCGCCTCCCGAACGTCGCTGTCCACCGTGACCCTGGACCTGCTGACGGACGCCCAGCGCCCCACCGGCGCCGTGCCCAAGCACAAGGACGGCTTCTGGGCCTCCGTCGGCAAGGCCCTCACCGGCGGCTGGCACGCCCTGCTCACCCTGCTGCACGGTCTCCTCGTCGCCCTGGCCGCCGGCGCCCCGTTCCTGCTGATCCTGGGCCCCGCCGCCTGGCTCCTCCGCCGCCACTACCGCACCCGCCCCCGCCGGGCGGCCCCCACCGCGTCGAAGAACCTGCCCGCACCCCCACAGCATCCCCCGACGCCCGACACCGAGGCCTGACCGCTTAACACAGCGGCACGCAATCACCACACAGCACCGCCGCCGGTGTCGGAGGCAGCGGCGGCGGCCGGCACATCGGCACCATCCTGCTGAAGCTCGGCCTGCCGCCCGCCGAGGGACACTCACCGCCGGGCCTTGGCGGTCCTGGTGTTCCTCGGCGGCGGCGAGCGCGGCCGGAGTCAGCGAGCGCTGGCCTCGTGCACGAAGGCGACCAGGCGGGTCAGCGCGTCCGGGTCCATGGTCGGCATGACGCCGTGGCCGAGGTTGAAGATGTGGTGGCTGCCGCCGAGCGCCTGGGCGGCGTGCAGCACCTCGCGGGCCTTGGTCTCCACGACGTGCGTGGGGGCGTACAGCACGGCCGGGTCGAGGTTGCCCTGCAGGCCCTTGCCGGGGCCGACCCGGTTGGCGGCCTCGTCCAGCGGGACCCGCCAGTCGACGCCGACGATGTCCGCACCGGCCTGGCCCATCAGGCCGAGCAGCTCGCCGGTGTTGACGCCGAAGTGGATCCGCGGCACCCCGTACGGCGCGACCGCGTCGAACACCTTGGCGCTGGCGGGCATCACCGAGCGGCGGTACTCATCGGGGGCGAGCGCGCCCGCCCAGGAGTCGAACAGCTGGATCGCCGAGGCGCCCGCCTCGATCTGGATCTTCAGAAACGCCGAGGTGATCACCGCGAGCCGATCGACCAGCTCCGCCCACAGCTCGGGCTCGCCGTACATCATCGCCTTGGTGTTCTCGTACGACTTCGACGGGCCGCCCTCGACCAGGTAGCTGGCCAGCGTGAACGGGGCGCCGGCGAAGCCGATCAGCGGGGTGGCGCCGAGCTCGGCGACCAGCAGGCCGACCGCCTCGGTGATGTACGGCATGTCGTCCGGCTCCAGCGGGCGCAGCCGCTGCAGGTCTTCCTTGGTGCGGATCGGGTCGGCGATCACCGGGCCGACGCCGCCCTTGATCTCCACGTCGATGCCGACCGCCTTGAGCGGCACCACGATGTCGGAGAAGAAGATCGCGGCGTCCACCTTGTGCCGGCGCACCGGCTGCAGGGTGATCTCCTTGACCAGCTCGGGCCGCATGCAGGAGTCGAGCATCGAAATGCCCTCGCGCACCTTCAGGTACTCGGGCAGCGAGCGGCCGGCCTGCCGCATGAACCACACGGGGGTGTACGGCACCGGCTCGTTGCGTGCGGCGCGCAGGAAGACGGAGTCGTACGCGGCGCCGCGGGGCCGCTGACCGGACTGGGCTGCGGGGGTCTCACTCACGTCCCACATCCTCGCACGCGGGCGGTCCCGTCCCGGCCGTCCACCAGGCAAAACGGACACCTCGGACACGGGTGGCGCGGACAGCGGTCCCGGCCTGGCCGATTTCCGGAATTTCGGCACGCCGGAGGAACGAAAGTGCTCGGATTGCGGGCCCGCGCCACCTAGGCTTCCGGACATGGCAGCGGTCGGCGGGCAATCCGCACAGGGTGGAGGAACGGGCAGGGAGTCGGTGCCGATCGAGTTCCGCGAGGCGGTCGAGGCGCTGACCGGGGCGCGACTGCGTCCCGAGGTACGGCTGTCCCCGCAGCCCGCCCCCCGCCGGCTGGCCCCGTACACCTTCGCGCTGTCCGCCTCGGTCGAGGTGGACGGCGAGGAACTGGCCGACGGCACCCTGGTGCTGCTGCACGACCCCGCCTCACCGGAGGCCTGGAACGGCGACTTCCGGGTGGTCACCATGACCCGGGCCGAGCTGGAACCGGAGATGGCCGGTGACCCCTTGCTGTCCGAGGTCGGCTGGAGCTGGCTGCTGGACGCCCTCCAGGCGCACGGCGCCGGGTTCGAAGAGCCGAGCGGCACCGTGACCAGATGCCACTCGCAGTACTTCGGGGCGCTGGCCGAGCGCGGCGCCTCCACCGAGATCGAGCTGCGCGCGTCCTGGACGCCCGCCGACCGCCGCTTCGACCGGCACCTGGCCGCCTGGGCCGAGCTGCTGTGCGTGTGCGCCGGGCTGCCGCCCGCCCCGTCCACCCCGGCGCCGGCCGCCGACTCCGGCGGGCTCGGCGGCGTGGTGCCGATGCCGGCCCGCCGCCGGCCGCGCAACCCGCACTGACCGCCGTCCGGCCCGGCGCCGCCGTCGCGCCCGGGCTCGCACGGGTGTCCGCACCGCCCGCGCCGTAGACACCCCGGGGGGACAGTCGCACGTCCCGGTCCGGCGACCACCCGCAGGGCTGACGGAGTGCGACTTCGTGGACGCTCCCGGTCGGTTACCCGACCGTTCGTGATCACCGGGCGGCCGAAATCGATCGAATCCGTGCGATTTCCGGGCACGTCGTACCGCTCGCCCGCGCGATTTGTCCGTATTGTTACTCACCAGATCGTGATCACTTGCTAAAGCCGGTCACGGTTGTTGCCGAAGGTGTCAGTGACCCTTTCCAGACGCGGAACACTCCGACCGCCCCCTCGGGGTTCCGTCCGCCACTCCCCGCAGGAGGCCCCAGGTGTCGGTCCTTCTTGAGCACCCCGCAAACGTGGTCGCCTACCGTCCGACGAAGCCCACCGCCATGGTGGTCATCGCTGATCCCCGGGTCCGGAACACGGTGACCCGGCACCTATGGGCGCTCGGCGTCCGTGACGTCATCGAGGTCTCCTCGATCGCCGAGGCCCGGCCCCGGATCTCCAACCCGCGCGACATCTGCATCGCCGATGTCCACCTCCCCGACGGCTCCGGCCTGACCGTCCTCGCCGAGACCCGCGCCGCGGGCTGGCCCAACGGCCTGGCACTGTCCGCCGCCGACGACATCGGCGCGGTCCGCTCGGCACTGGCCGGCGGCGTCAAGGGCTACGTGGTCACCGGCACCCGCACCAGCATGCCGATGCCCGGCCGCCCCGGGCTCCCGATCGGCGCCGGTCTGGCCGGCCGGATGCGCCGCCCCGGGATCCCCGGCCACCACCACCCCGGCATGCACGGTGCGCCCGGCCAGCCCGGCGCCGCCCCCGGCGCTCCCGGTGCGCCCGGCGCACAGCCCTCCGCCTACCGCGAGCTGTCCGGCCGCGAGGTCGAGGTGCTGCGGCTGGTCGCCGAAGGCCAGTCGAACAAGGCGATCGGCGTCGCGATGGGCCTGTCCGCGCTCACCGTGAAGAGCCACCTGGCCCGCATCGCCCGCAAGCTCGGCACCGGCGACCGGGCCGGAATGGTCGCCGTGGCGCTGCGGACCGGAATCATCCACTGATCCGCATCGTCCCTGGTGGCGGCCCGGAGGAACGTTTCCTCCGGGCCGTTTCCGTGACGTCCCCCGACGGCCCGTCACCTCGCCACCGCCTGCCCGTTCCGGCCCGCCGGTTACGAGCGGCCGAGGTCCGAACATGGTCCGACCAGTCGGACAACACTCCCGGCAGCGGGACACGACGTACCCTTGGGGGGTGACCGACGCCGTAGCCTCCATCCCAGAAGAGATCGCCCCGGTTCCGCTCCTCGAACCCCGGGACGGACTCCCACCGGTGGTGTCGGACCCAGCGGCACTCGCCGCCGTCATCGCGGCCTTCCGCACCGGCACCGGCCCCGTCGCCGTCGATGCCGAACGCGCCTCCGGTTACCGCTACGGCCAGCGCGCCTACCTGATCCAGCTGCGCCGCAAGGGCGCGGGCACCGCGCTGATCGACCCGATCGCCTGCCCCGACCTGTCCGCGCTGGACGAGGCCATCCACGACACCGAGTGGGTCGTGCACGCCGCCACCCAGGACCTGCCCTGCCTGTTCGACGTCGGCATGCACCCCGGCGTGCTGTTCGACACCGAACTCGCCGGCCGGCTCGCCGGCTTCCCCCGGGTCGGCCTCGGCCCGATGACCGAGAACGTCCTCGGCCTCTCGCTCGCCAAGGAGCACTCCGCGGTCGACTGGTCCACCCGCCCGCTGCCCGAGCCCTGGCTGCGCTACGCCGCGCTCGACGTCGAGGTGCTGGTCGACCTGCGCGACGCACTGGAGACCGAACTCGACCGGCAGGGCAAGCTCGACTGGGCCCACCAGGAGTTCGCCGCCCTCGCCGCCGCGCCCCGCCCCGCCCCCCGGGTGGACCCCTGGCGGCGCACCTCCCAGCTGCACAAGGTCCGCCGCCGCCGCCAGCTCGCCGTCGTCCGCGAGCTCTGGCTGACCCGCGACCGGATCGCCCGCGAACGCGACGTCTCCCCCGGCCGGGTGCTGGCCGACAGCGCGATCGTCAACGCGGCCCTCGCCATGCCGCTGAACGCGCCCGCGCTGATCGCCGTCCAGGGCTTCGGGCCCCGGGTCAACCGGCGCCAGCTCGAACAGTGGCTGGGTGCGATCGAACGTGCCCGCGCGATCCCGGAGAACGCGCTGCCCTCCGCGACGGCCCCGCACGACGGGCCGCCGCCGCCGCGCGCCTGGGCCGAGAAGGACCCGGTCGCGGCGGCCCGCCTCACCGGTGCGAGGGCTGCCGTCGCCGCGCTTGCGGAGCAGCACCACCTCCCCGCGGAGAACCTGATCACCCCCGACCTGGTCCGCCGCGTCTCCTGGGAGCCGCCGACCCGACCGGACGCGACGTCGATCGCCGACGCACTGCGGGCCCTGGGGGCCCGCGCCTGGCAGACGGAGCTGGTGGCGCCGGTGCTGGCGGAGGCGTTCAAGACGGCGAGCGAGTAGCAACGCAGGCGGGTGCGCACAGTTTTCGCGCCCTGGGTTCACGCCCGCTCGCGTTTCGTGCCCGCTCACGGTGCGGTCTCGCTCACTCTTTCATCTCCTTGCCCACCGTTGTTACTCGTGGGTAGATTGGTCGCGTAGCAGCGCCGCTGGTTTGCGCGCTCGCCCAGCCATGTCCCCTTGGGAGGAGAGCCCCCGTGCCTCGTACCGCGAGGGACGTCGTCTTCGTCGACGGCGTCCGCACCCCGTTCGGCAAGGCCGGCCCGAAGGGCATGTACCACGAGACGCGGGCGGACGACCTGGTCGTCAAGTGCATCCGCGAGCTCGTGCGTCGCAACCCGAACCTGCCGGTCGAGCGGATCGACGAGGTCGCCGTCGCGGCGACCACTCAGATCGGTGACCAGGGTCTGACCATCGGCCGCACCGCCGCGCTGCTCTCGGGTCTGCCGAAGTCCGTTCCGGGCTACTCGATCGACCGGATGTGCGCGGGTGCGATGACGGCCGTCACCACCACCGCGGGCGGCATCGCGTTCGGCGCCTACGACGTGGTCGTGGCCGGCGGCGTGGAGCACATGGGCCGGCACCCGATGGGCGAGGGCGTGGACCCGAACCCGCGGTTCGTCTCGGAGAAGCTGGTCGACGAGTCCGCCCTGTTCATGGGTATGACGGCGGAGAACCTGCACGACCGCTTCCCGCACCTCACCAAGGAGCGCTGCGACGCGTACGCGGTGCGCTCGCAGGAGAAGGCGGCGAAGGCGTACGCCAACGGCGACATCCAGCCGGACCTGGTGCCGATCGCGATCCGCAACACCAACCCCGAGGTCGGCGAGACCGGTTGGGGCCTGGCGACCACGGACGAGCCGATGCGCCCGGGCACCACCATGGAGTCGCTGGCCGGTCTGAAGACCCCGTTCCGTCCGCACGGCAACATCACCGCGGGCAACGCGGCGGGCCTGAACGACGGCGCGACCGCCTCGCTGCTGGCCGCCGAGGACGTGGCCCGCGAGCTGGGCCTGCCGGTCAAGATGCGCCTGGTGAGCTACGCGTTCGCGGGCGTCGAGCCCGAGGTGATGGGCATCGGCCCCGTCCCGGCGACCGAGAAGGCGCTGGCCAAGGCCGGTCTGACCATCGAGGACATCGGCGCGTTCGAGGTCAACGAGGCGTTCGCCGTCCAGGTGCTGGCGTTCCTGGACCACTACGGCATCGCGGACGACGACGAGCGGGTCAACCCGTACGGCGGCGCGATCGCGTTCGGCCACCCGCTGGCCTCCTCCGGTGTGCGTCTGATGACGCAGCTGGCCCGCCGCTTCGAGCAGCGCCCGGACGTCCGCTACGGCCTGACCACCATGTGCATCGGCTTCGGCATGGGCGGAACCGTCATCTGGGAGAACCCGCACTTCGAGGGTGGTAAGTGACCATGAGCACCACTGAGATGCTGCAGCGCGCCGCCGAGCTGTTCCCCGGCGAGGTCGTCACCACCGCGCACGTGCGCCACCTGGACCTGCCGCTGCAGGCCGGCAAGCTGGCGCTGATCACCCTGGACAACGGCTTCGACCACACCAAGCCGACCACCTTCGGCCCGGGCTCGCTGGCGAAGCTGTCCGAGGCGCTGGACCAGGTCGAGGCCGAGGCCGCCGAGGGCAAGGTGGTCGCCGTCGCGATCACCGGCAAGCCGTTCATCTTCGCGGTCGGCGCCGACCTCAAGGGCGTCGAGGTGCTCAAGGAGCACGCGGACGCGCTGGCCATCGGCAAGGGCGGCCACGACGTCTTCAAGCGGATCGCCGCGCTGCCCGTCCCGTCCTTCGCGTTCTACAACGGCGCGGCGATGGGCGGCGGCGTCGAGGTCGGCCTGCACTGCTCCTACCGCACCGTCAGCGCGGGCGTCCCGGCGTTCTCGCTGCCCGAGGTGTTCCTCGGCCTGGTGCCCGGCTGGGGCGGCTGCACCCTGCTGCCGAACCTGATCGGCCCGGCCAAGGCCGTCAAGGTCATCGTCGAGAACTCGATGGCCCAGAACAAGCAGCTCAAGGGCAAGGAGGTGTTCGAGCTCGGCATCGCGGACGCGATCTTCGAGCCGGCCGACTTCCTGGAGCAGTCGCTGCTGTGGGCCGCGCGCGTCCTCAAGGGCGACGTGGTCGTCGAGCGCGAGGAGTTCGACCGCGGCAAGGCGTGGGACGACGCCGTGCTGTGGGGCCGCTGGGTCGCCGACGCCAAGGTGCACGGGGCCGCTCCGGCCGCGTACAAGGCGCTCGACATCATCCAGCAGGTCAAGGACGGCGACCTGCAGGCCGGCTTCGACGCCGAGGACGCCGCGCTGGCCGACCTGATCATGAGCGGTGAGCTGCGCTCCGGCCTGTACGCCTTCAACCTGGTGCAGCGCCGCGCGAAGAAGCCGTTCGGCGCGCCGGACAAGTCGCTGGCCCGCCCGGTCACCAAGGTCGGCGTGGTCGGCGCCGGTCTGATGGCCTCCCAGCTGGCGCTGCTGTTCGCGCGCCGCCTGGAGGTGCCGGTGGTACTCACCGACATCGACCAGGAGCGCATCGACAAGGGCGTGGGCTACGTCCACGGCGAGATCGACAAGCTGCTGGCGAAGGGCCGCATCGGCGGCGACAAGGCCAACAAGCTCAAGGGCCTGGTCTCCGGCCACCTCGACAAGGCCGTCGCGTTCGGCGACGCGGACTTCGTCATCGAGGCCGTGTTCGAGGAGATGGGCGTCAAGCAGAAGGTGTTCGCGGAGCTGGAGGCGGTGGTCTCGCCGACCACCATCCTGGCCACCAACACCTCCTCGCTGTCGGTCACCGAGATGGCCTCCAAGCTCCAGCACCCGGAGCGCGTGGTCGGCTTCCACTTCTTCAACCCGGTCGCGATCCTCCCGCTGCTGGAGATCGTCCGGGCCGAGAAGACCGACGACGCCTCGCTGGCCACCGCGTTCGGGGTCGCCAAGAAGCTGAAGAAGACCGCGGTGCTCACCAAGGACGCCCCCGCGTTCGTGGTCAACCGCATCCTGACCCGCTTCATGGGCGAGATCCAGAACATCATCGACGAGGGCACCTCGTTCGAGACCGTCGAGGCCGCGGTGAAGCCGCTCGGCCTGCCGATGTCCCCGATCGCGCTGCTCGAACTGGTCGGCCCGGCCATCGCCCTGCACGTCTCCGAGACGCTGCACGGCGCGTTCCCGGAGCGGTTCACCGTCTCCGAGAACCTCGGCAAGGTCGTCAAGGCCGGCAAGCGCGGCTTCTACATCTGGCAGGACGGCGCCCAGGTCCTCGACCCCGAGGTCCTCGCCCTCCTCACCTTCGGCGACTCCGTCCTGACGGAGGACCAGGTCCGCGCCCGCGCCCTGGAAGCCGTCGCCCAGGAGATCGGCCTGATGCTCGACGAGGGCGTCGTCGGCGAGGCGCAGGACATCGACCTGTGCATGATCACCGGCGCCGGCTGGCCCTTCCACCTCGGCGGCATCACCCCGTACCTCGACCGCGAGGGCGTCTCCGAGCGCATCAACGGCAAGAAGTTCCTGGCCCCCGGCCTGGCTTCGGTCCCCGCCTGACAAAGCGTTCCGTCAACGGGCGGGCAGCACTCCCCCACGGGGGAGGGCTGCCCGCCCGTTGTCGTGCCACGGGGCTACCTTGGTCCGGGCCGACCCAGTCCTGCCGGTGGGGGTGCCGTCGGTGCCGGAGGGGCTGGTGCACCAGCGGCGGTGGAGTTGCCGGGGTGTCCGGAGCCGCCGCATTCGGCGTTCCGGCCGGAGGGGCCGGAGGGGCTGGTGGCGGCGGTGGCGGGGTTCGCGGCGGGGGTCAGGCGTCCTTGAGCCAGGCCTCGGTGCGGCGGTGGCGGCCGAGGCCGAGGGCGTCGAACTCGTCGTGGTGGCCGTCGGCGTGGGCGCCGAGGTGGCGGAGGGCGAGGGAGATCGGGCTGCCGGTCGGTGCGGTGAGGGGGCCGAGGGTGAGGGCGCCGCGGGTCCAGACGGCGACGGACTGGTCTCCGGTGCCGCCCCAGATGTCGGCCTCGACGTACGCGACCGGGCCGGTGGCGGACCAGGTGGCGAGGGTGTGGTGGAAGCCGCCGGGGAGCTTCCGGAAGCCGGGGTGGGCGGGGGTGCCGTCCATCACCGCGTCGTGCAGGTCGTCGGTCATCGGCAGCAGGGCGAGGCCCTGGGCGAGCGGGACGACGTGGGCGTCGGGGAGGTCGGCGGTGGCGGCGCGCAGCAGGGGTTCGGCCGCGACGACCGCTTCGAGGGCGTACCCCACGACTAGCCCTTCTTCAGGCGGTAGATGACGGTGTCCCCGGTGACGCCGACGACCTCGTAGTGGGTGTCGAGCAGGGTGGCGATGCGCGGCACCATGTCGGGCTGGTAGGGGGAGGTGCCGGAGTCGTCGACGACGACCTCGGGGAAGCCGTTGGTGGAGATCTCGTCGTCGAAGGTCTGCCAGGCCTCGGCGACGGAGTACTGTTCGCCGACCTTGTCGCCGCCCTTGCCTCCGCTGAAGTTGGTGAGGAAGCCGGCGGTGAGGTAGCGGGTGACGGGGCGTCGGTCGGCGAGCCAGTAGAGCTCGGGGTGCATGCCCCAGATCAGGACGGTGTCCTTGGGGGTGGTCTGGGCGGCGATGGCGGTGGCGACCTCGGTGGTCTGGGTGAGGCGCTGGCCGGGCCACAGGACGGCGAGGCCGCAGAAGAAGCTGCTGGCGAGGGCGGAGTAGATCAGGACGGGCCGCCAGGAGATCGCGGAGGTGGCGACGGCGCCGACGCCGAGCAGGACCAGCGGGGGCATCAGCTGGAGGTAGTAGTGGCCGAAGAAGTGGAAGCCGACGGAGACGGCGATCACCGAGGAGAGCAGCCACATCCACAGGTCGACGGTGGAGCCGTGCTCGGGTCCGCGGGCGGGGACGGGGCGTCGGCGGTGGCGCAGCCACAGGCGGTGCGCGAAGGGCAGCAGGAAGGCCAGGCTGGCGCTCATCAGGATGGCGGAGTTGCCGAGTGCGCGGCCGATCATCTGGGGCCAGTTGGAGCCGAGGCCGGCGTAGTCGCCGGAGCCGGTGACGACCCAGAACAGGAAGCCCTTGGGTTTGGTGAGGATGACGGCGACCAGCGCTATCGGCAGCGCGAATCCGAAGCCGATCTTGGCGAGTGCGGGGGGCCAGCGGACGCCGCGGCGGCGGGTGTCCTGGAGGAGCATCCACAGCACGGGGAGCATGACGGCGCCGCCGGTCTGCTTGGTGAGCGAGCAGAGCGCGACCGCGATGCCGGCGGCCAGCCAGCGGCGGCGTTCGGCGTAGCGGAAGGCGGCCACCATGGCGGGCAGCATGAAGACTTCGAAGGTCGCGGCCTGGGTGTCCTCGGGTGAGAGCCCGATGGAGAGCAGGAGGTAGAGGATGCCGGCGCAGCGTCCGGCTTTGTCGCCCCAGCGGCCGCGGGCGAGCGAGGCGAGCAGGATGGCGGTGGTCAGGTGGGCGACGATCGCGAGGGTGCGCAGCGGCCAGAGCGAGGCGGATCCGAAGAGCGCGAAGCAGGCTTCGTAGAGCCAGGGCAGCAGCGGGGGTTTGCGGTCGACGACGGTGTCGTAGAGGACGCCGCCGTCGGCGAGCATCCGGGCCTGGGTGGCGAGGTAGCCCTCGTCGGGGCTCCACACCGGGCGCAGGAAGGACGGCAGGTGGGTCAGGGTGGCCAGCACGGCGAGCAGCGGGACCAGTCTGGTCCAGTACCCGGTGCGCAGGCGCTCTGGGAGGCGCTCGGCAAGGGCACGTCGGCTGCTCGTGAGGGTGTGGGACACGGGTGACAACCTACCGGGCGTGGACGGGCGTAGTCAGTGGCAGTCCACGAATGAGTGTGACCGTCCGACAATAAGCGCACCGCCACGGGGCCAAAAGGCGGTCCCGTGACGGTGCGCTGGGGGGATTCCGGGTGGTCAGCTCCGGGCGAAGGAGCGGGTGCTGACCAGTGCTTCGATCTTCTTGGCGAGGGCGGGGGCGGTGAGGCCGATCTCTTCCAGGATCTCGCCGCGCGAGGCGTGGTCGAGGAATTCCTGCGGGATGCCGAAGTCGCGCAGCGGCACGTCCACGTCGGCGTCGCGCAGCGCCTGCGCGATCGCGGAGCCGACGCCGCCGGCCCGGCCGTTGTCCTCGACGGTGACGACCAGGCGGTGCTGGGCGGCCAGGCCCGGCAGCGCGGCGTCGACCGGCTTGACCCAGCGCGGGTCGACCACGGTGCTGCTGATGCCCTGCACGGCGAGGAGTTCGGCGGCCTCCAGGCAGATCGGGGCCATCGCGCCGATCGAGACGATCAGCACGTCGGCGACCTCGTCCGCAGTGTCGCCCTCGGGGCGGCGCAGCACGTCCATGCCGCCGACGGTGCCGACGGCGGGCACGGCGGGGCCGACGTTGCCCTTGGAGTAGCGGACCACGGTGGGGGCGTCGGCGACCTCGACGGCCTCGCGCAGCTGGAGCCGGACCTGCTCGGCGTCGCGCGGGGCGGCGAGGCGCAGGCCGGGGACGACCTGGAGGATCGACATGTCCCACATGCCGTTGTGGGAGGCGCCGTCGGTGCCGGTGACGCCGGCCCGGTCGAGCACGAAGGTGACGCCGAGCTTGTGCAGGGCGACGTCCATCAGGACCTGGTCGAAGGCCCGGTTCAGGAAGGTCGCGTAGACGGCGACCACCGGGTGCAGGCCGTTGGTGGCCAGGCCCGCGGCGCAGACGGCGGCGTGCTGCTCGGCGATGCCGACGTCGAAGATCCGCTCCGGGTAGGCCTTGGCGAACGGGGCCAGGCCGACGGGGTGCAGCATGGCGGCGGTGATGGCGACCAGGTCGCGGCGCTCGCGGCCGAGCGCGACCATCTCCTCGCCGAACACCGAGGTCCAGTCCTTGCCGGCGGTCTTGACCGGCAGGCCGGTGTCGGGGTGGATCACGCCGACCGCGTGGAAGCGGTCCTCGTCGTTGTTCTCGGCGGCGTGGTAACCGCGGCCCTTCTCGGTGATGCAGTGCACGATCACCGGGCCGCCGAAGTTGCGGGCCTTGGTGAACGCGGACTCCAGGGCCTGCAGGTCGTGGCCGTCGATCGGGCCGAGGTACTTCAGGCCGAGGTCCTCGAACATGCCCTGCGGGGCGATGAAGTCCTTCAGGCCCTTCTTGGCGCCGTGCAGGGTGTCGAACATCGCCTGGCCGACCACGGGGGTGCGCTGCAGCGCGTCCTTGCCCCAGGACAGGAAGCGCTCGTAGCCCTGGGTGGTGCGCAGGGTGGCGAGGTGGTTGGCGAGGCCGCCGATGGTCGGCGAGTAGGACCGCTCGTTGTCGTTGACGACGATGACGATCGGCAGGTCCTGGCTGTCGGCGATGTTGTTCAGCGCCTCCCAGGCCATGCCGCCGGTGAGCGCGCCGTCGCCGATCACGGCGACCACGGCGCGGTCCTTGTGGCCCTGGATCTTGTTGGCCTTGGCGAGACCGTCGGCGTAGCCGAGGACGGTGGAGGCGTGCGAGTTCTCGATCACGTCGTGCTCGGACTCGGCGCGCGAGGGGTAGCCGGACAGGCCGCCCTTCATCTTCAGCCGGGAGAAGTCCTGGCGGCCGGTCAGCAGCTTGTGGACGTAGCTCTGGTGGCCGGTGTCGAACAGGATCCGGTCACGCGGGGAGTCGAAGACCCGGTGCATGGCGAGGGTCAGTTCGACCACGCCGAGGTTGGGCCCGAGGTGGCCGCCGGTCTTGGAGACCTCCTCCACCAGGAAGGCGCGGATCTCCTCGGCGAGTGCCGACATCTGCGCGGGGGTGAGTCGATCGAGATCGCGCGGTCCCCGAATACGGGTCAGCAGGGCCACCCGTTCCTCCTCGTCCAAGTTCTCGCGCCCGCATGGGCCCGGAGGGCGTACGCCCCGCTTGAGTCTAATGTCCATTACCCGTCCGTAGTGCGGCGGGCAACCCCGACCCCCGTTCGGGTGGCAGGGGCGGAAAAGCACCGAACCGCGCGACCGGCCCCGGTATGGCGGGGAGGTGTGCCGGTCGCGCGGTTGCGGGTGGTGCGGGTCAGCCGCGTCCGTTGGACTTCTGGGTGCGGCGGGAGACCGAGTCCAGGACCACTGCGGCGAGCAGCACCGCGCCGGTGATCATGTACTGGATGGCCTGCTGGGCGTGGATCATGTCCAGGCCGGTGGTGATGGACTGCAGGACCAGGATGCCGAGCAGCGCCGACCAGAGCTTGCCGCGGCCGCCGAACAGGCTGGTGCCGCCGATGACGGCTGCCGCGATGGCGTTCATCAGCATGGTGCCGCTGCCGAGCGACTTGTCCGCCGAGCCCTGCTGGGAGGCGATGAACAGGCCGCCGAAGCCGGCCAGGCCGGCCGAGATCATGTACACCGAGGTGCGCACCCAGGCGACGTTGATGCCGGCCCGGCGGGCCGCCTCGATGCCGCCGCCGACCGCGAAGATCTGCCGGCCGTAGGTGGTGCGGCGGAGCACGAAGTCGCCCAGCGCGACGACGCCGACGAACAGCACCAGCGGCAGCGGCAGGCCGCGGTCCTGGTTGAGCATGTAGGCGACCACCAGCGCGACCACGGCGAGCGCGCCGGTGCGCAGCGCGATCTCGGCGATCGGGCGGGCCGGCAGGCCGGCGGCGCTGCGGCGGCGGGCGTCGAACAGCTGGCCGGCGGCGAACAGCACGATGGCGAGGATCGCGAACAGCCAGGCCCAGACGATGTCGCCGTCACCCAGGAAGTAGGTGTCCAGGTTGGCGATGACGCCGTCGTTGAGGTTGTTGACGGTGCCGAGGTTGCCGATGACCAGGTGCTGCACGCCGAGCCAGGCCTGCATGCCGGCCAGGGTGACCAGCAGCGCGGGCACGCCGACCTTCGAGAAGAAGAAGCCGTGCACGGCGCCCATGGCGATCGCGGCCGCGATGCCGATCAGCACCGCCAGCCACTCGTTGACGCCCTGGCGGGCCGCCAGCACCGAGGAGATCGCGGCGGTGACACCGGCGATCGAGCCGAGCGACAGGTCGATCTCGCCGAGCAGCAGCACGAAGACCACACCGGCGGCGATCAGGCCGGGGCCGGCGATCCACTTGCTGATGTTGGTGATGTTGTCGGCGTTGAGGAAGGAGCCGGTCTTCCACTGGAAGATGACGGCGATGATGATCAGGCCGACCACGACCGGCAGCGAGCCGATCTCGCCGCTGCGCAGCTTGCGGCCGAACTCCTCGAAGTAGCCGGCCAGGCCCTCCTTGCGGACCAGCAGGCGCGGGTCGACGGCGGGCGGGGTGGGCGTGGTGGGGGTTTCGGTGCTCACTTGGCGTCCTCCGCGATACGGGCCTGACGACGGGTCACCGCGTTGTCGGTGGCGCCGGTGATGGCGGAGATGATCTCCTCGTGCGAGGTGCTGGCCACCTCGAAGCTGCCGTTGTTGCGGCCCAGGCGGAGCACCGCGACGGTGTCCGCGACGGCCTTGACGTCGGCCATGTTGTGGCTGATCAGGATCACGCCGAGGCCGCGCTCGCGCAGCCGCTCGACCAGGTCGAGGACCTGGGCGGTCTGCTCGACGCCGAGGGCGGCGGTGGGCTCGTCCAGGATGACGATCTTCGGGTCGCCGACCAGGGCGCGGGCGATCGCGACCACCTGGCGCTGGCCGCCGGACAGGCCGGCGATCGGGATCCGGACGCTCGGGATGCGGATCGACAGGGTGTCGAGGAGTTCGCGGGCGCGCTTCTCCATGGCGACCTCGTCCAGGGTGCCGAAGCGCTTGAGCTCGCGGCCGAGGAACAGGTTGCCGACCACGTCGAGGTTGTCGCACAGGGCGAGGTCCTGGTAGACGGTGGCGATGCCGAGCGCCTGGGCGTCGTGCGGGCGGCCGATGGAGACCGGCTTGCCCTCCCACTCGATGACGCCCTCGTCGATCGGGTGGACGCCCGCGATGGTCTTGACCAGGGTGGACTTTCCGGCGCCGTTGTCGCCGACCAGGGCGACGACCTCGCCCGCGTGGACCTCCAGTTGCACGTCGGTGAGTGCCTGGACGGCACCGAAGCGCTTGGAGACCCCGCGCAACGCCAGTACGGGTGCGCCTGTCACGTGAACCATCTCCTTGAGTTCCGTGTCGGACCTGACGTTTCCGACACGGGCGACCCGCGCGCCGGTCCGGACGCGCGGGGTGGGACTGCGGGAACAAAAAGGGCCGGCGGGAGCTTCCGGGTGGTCAGGAAGCCCCCGCCGGGCGGGTATTACTGCAGGCCGGCCGCGGTACAGGCGGCGGCGAAGTCGGCGGTGCAGATGTCCGCGACCTTGTACAGGTTGTCGGCGATCACGGTGTCCTTGATGTTCGCCTTGGTGACGACCTTGGGCTCCAGCAGGGTGGCCGGGATGCCCTTGTCGGTGTCGCTGTCGACGGTCGCGGTGGCGACGCCCTTGATGTCCTTGCCCTGGAGCAGGTCGACCGCGAGTTCGGCGGCACCCTCGGCCAGCGGCTTGTAGGCCTTGTAGATGGTGTAGGCCTGGTCGCCGGAGACCAGGCGCTGGATCGCGTCCAGGCCCGCGTCCTGGCCGCCGACCGGGACGCTGACGCCCTGGGCCTTCAGCTGGGTGATGATCGCACCGGCCATGCCGTCGTTGGCGGAGTAGACGGCCTGGAAGCCGTCCTTGCCGAGCGAGGAGATGGCGGCGCCGATCTTCTGGCCCGCGACGGTGGGCTTCCACTCGCCGCTCTGCTCGTAGACGACGCTCTTGACCTTGCCGTCCAGCACCTTGTGCGCGCCGGACTTGAACTTGCCCGCGTTCGGGTCGGCGTCGTCACCGTTGATCATCACGATGTTGGCGTCGGCGGCCTTGGCACCGAGGGCGTCGACCAGGGCCTGGCCCTGCAGCTCGCCGACCTTCTCGTTGTCGAAGGAGACGTACGCGGAGACCGGGCCGGTGGCCAGGCGGTCGTACGCGATGACCTTGACGCCCTTGTCGGCGGCCTCCTTCACCCAGGACTGGGTGGACTTGGCGTCGAACGCGTCCAGGATGATCACCTTGACGCCCTGGGCGATCAGGGTGTCGAACTGCTGCTTCTGCTTCGCGGCGGAGCCCTCGGCGTTGCTGTACTCGACCTTGCAGTCGGAGCAGAGCGCGCGGACCTTGTTCTCGATGAACGGCTTGTCGAACGACTCGTAGCGGGTCGAGGAGGCGTTCTCCGGCAGCAGCAGGCCGATCGACTTGTTGTTGCCCGAGGCCGCGCCGTCCTTCTTGTCACTGCCGGCCTTGCCGCAGGCGGCCATGGTCAGAGCCATCGAGACAGCGGCGGTGCCGACGACGACGCGACGCATCATTGCGTTCATGGTGAGGGGTGCCTCCCTGACAGAGCCGCAACGTTGCGGCGAGGTGGGCAGGAGTCAACCCCGTCACCAAGCTTGTCGTCAACAAGTAAAGCATCAGCCCCGGGGATTCAGACCCTTTCGTTATCTTCCTGAAGGCTCAGTCGAGATCGGACGGCCCGTCGGGAGCCGAATCGGGCCGTCGGAGGTCCTCCCGCGACCGGTTCAGATCCCTCCCGTCTCACCCATCTCACTCATCACCAGGGCGAGTGCCCCGAGCACCTCGGCGCGGCCGCCGAGCGTCCCCGGGACCACCGACAGCTGGCGGGCGGCGCTGGGGATGGCGTACCGGGCCACCGAGTCGCGGATCGGGGAAAGCACCAGTTCACCGGCCTCGGCCAGATCGCCGCCGAGGATCACCCGGCGGGGGTTGAGCAGGTTGCACAGGGTGGCCACGCCCATGCCGATCTGGCGGCCGGCGTCGGCGATCACCCGGCGGCAGCCCAGATCGCCCTGCTGGGCCAGCTGCACCACCTTTCCGAGTGTCAGTTCGCCCGGGTGGTTGGCGTTCAAGAGGTTGAGCAGGTAACGGGAGCCCACGAAGGTCTCCAGGCAGCCGCGGTTGCCGCAGCGGCACACCGGGCCCGCCTCGTCCAGCGTGATGTGCCCGATCTCACCCGCGGTGCCGCCCGGGCCGCGGTAGATCTGGCCGTTGATCACCAGGCCGGCGCCGACGCCGCTGGCCACCTTGATGTACGCCAGGTCGCCCAGGCCCCGCCCGGCGCCCCACACCAGCTCGCCCAGCGCGCCCAGGTTGGCGTCGTTGTCCACGTGCACCGGCATGCCCAGGCGGCCCGCCAGCTCCTGGCCGGGCGTCACCCCGGACCAGCCGGGCAGGATCGCGGTCGAGCCGAGCGCCCCGGTCTCCTGGTCGATCGGGCCGGGCACGCCCAGGCCCACGCCGATCACCTTGTCGCTCCGGAAACCGGCCTGCTCCAGCAGCCGCGCCACCATCCGCTCGGCCAGGTCGAAGCCCTGCTGCGCGGAGACGTCCACGTCCAGCGGCTCGCTCTCCTCGGCCAGCACCCGGTGCGCCAGATTGCCGATCGCCACCCGCAGGTGGGTGTGGCCGAAGTCGACGCCCACCACGATCCCGGCGTCCCCGCTCAGCGAGACGCTGCGCGCCCGGCGCCCGCCCGAGGAGGTGTCGGCGACCACCACGGTGCCGGACTCCTTGAGCTCCCGGACGATGTTGGACACCGTCGCGGCCGACAGCCCCGTACCCCGGGCGATCTCGGCCTGGGTCAGCGATCCGGCCATCCGCACCGCCCGCAGCACCCGTTCGAGATTCGCCCGGTGCAGCGAGGACTGCGATCCCGGTGTGTCCGTCGACATGTTCCACCCTCCAGGGCGCACTTGCGTTCGTCCAAAGTTCAGCTTCAACTTGTGAACTCTATGCTCCGGTACCGATCGGAGGGGCCGTCAAGTACGAACACGGATCGTTACGCACGTGGGAGGATGCCGGGTAACCGAGCCCTGACGAAGGAGTCCTGCGAGTGCCTGGCACCAACTTGACCCGTGAGGAGGCCCGCACCCGGGCCGCACTCCTGCATGTGGAGTCGTACGACATCGAGCTCGACCTGAGCTCGGCGCGCGAGGGCGGCACCTTCCGGTCCACCACCGTGGTCCGGTTCACCGCCACCGAACCCGGCGCTTCCACCTTCATCGACCTGGTCGCCCCCGCCGTCTCGGAGATCGTCCTCAACGGCCGTGCGCTGCCGTTGGAGAACTTCGCCGACAGCCGGATCGCGCTGCCCGAGCTGGCCGCCGCGAACGAGCTGCGGGTGGTCGCCGACTGCGCCTACACCAACACCGGCGAAGGCCTGCACCGGTTCGTCGACCCGGCGGACGGCGAGACCTACCTGTACACCCAGTTCGAGGTCCCGGACGCCCGCCGGGTGTTCGCCAACTTCGAGCAGCCCGACCTGAAGGCCGCCTTCGCCTTCACCGTCACCGCCCCGGCCGGCTGGGTCGTGGTCTCCAACTCGCCGACCCCCGAGCCCACCGGCGACGGCGACACCCGGGTGTGGACCTTCGAGCCCACCCCGCGGATGTCCACCTACATCACCGCCCTGGTGGCCGGCCCCTACGTCGGCGTGTTCGACGCCTACGAGAACGGCGCGCAGCGCGTGCCGCTCGGTGTCTACTGCCGCCCCTCGCTGCGCGAGTTCCTGGACGCCGACGCCATCTTCGCCGTCACCAAGCAGGGCTTCGACTACTTCCAGGACAAGTTCGACTTCGCCTACCCGTTCGCGAAGTACGACCAGCTGTTCGTCCCGGAGTTCAACGCCGGCGCGATGGAGAACGCGGGCGCCGTCACCCTGCGCGACCAGTACGTGTTCCGCTCCAAGGTCACCGACGCCTCCTACGAGATGCGCGCCGCGACCATCCTGCACGAGCTCGCCCACATGTGGTTCGGCGACCTCGTCACCATGGAGTGGTGGAACGACCTGTGGCTGAACGAGTCGTTCGCCACCTTCGCCGAGGTGGTCTGCCAGGCCGAGGCGCCCGGCTCCAAGTGGCCGCACTCCTGGACCACCTTCGCCAACCAGATGAAGACCTGGGCGTACCGGCAGGACCAGCTGCCGTCCACCCACCCGATCATGGCGGAGATCAACGACCTGGAGGACGTCCAGGTCAACTTCGACGGCATCACCTACGCCAAGGGCGCCTCGGTGCTCAAGCAGCTGGTGGCGTACGTCGGCCAGGACGCCTTCTTCCAGGGCGTGCGCGCCTACTTCAAGCGCCACGCCTGGGGCAACACCCGCCTCACCGACCTGCTCGGCGCCCTGGAGGAGGCCAGCGGCCGCGACCTGCGCACCTGGTCCAAGGCCTGGCTGGAGACCGCCGGCATCAACGTGCTGCGGCCGGCCCTGGAGGTCTCGGCGGACGGCGTCATCGAGTCCTTCGCCGTCCTGCAGGAGGCCCCCGCGCTGCCCGCCGGCGCCCGCGGCGAGGCCGTGCTGCGCCCGCACCGGATCGCCATCGGCCTGTACGAGCTGGTCGACGGCAAGCTGGAGCGCACCGAGCGGATCGAGCTCGACGTGGACGGCGAGCGCACCGAGGTCCCGCAGCTGACCGGCCGCCAGCGGCCCGCCGTGCTGCTGCTCAACGACGACGACCTGTCCTACGCGAAGGTCCGCCTCGACGCCGACTCGCTGGCCGTCGTCACCGAGCACCTCGGCGACTTCACCGACTCGCTGCCCCGCGCGCTGTGCTGGGCCTCCGCCTGGGACATGACCCGCGACGGCGAACTCGCCACCCGCGACTACCTGTCGCTGGCGCTGGCCGGCCTGCCCCGCGAGAGCGACATCGGCGTGGTCCAGTCCGTGCACCGCCAGGTCAAGCTCGCCCTGGAGCTGTACGCCGACCCGGCGTGGCGCGAGAGCGGCCTGCAGCGCTGGGCGGCCGCCTCCGAGACCGCGCTGCGCGAGGCCCCCGCCGGCAGCGACCACCAGCTCGCCTGGGCCCGCGCGCTGGCCGGCTCGGCCCGCACGGACGGTCAGCTCGCGCTGCTCGCCGGGCTGCTGGACGGCTCGGAGACCATCGAGGGCCTGGCCGTCGACACCGAGCTGCGCTGGACCCTGCTCGGCCGCCTGGTCGCCACCGGCCGCGCCGACGAGGCCGCGATCGACGCGGAGCTCGCCCGCGACAACACCTCCTCCGGCCAGGAGCACGCCGCCACCTGCCGGGCGGCCCGCCCGACCGCCGAGGCCAAGGCCGAGGCCTGGGCGTCCGTGGTGGAGTCCGACACCCTGACCAACTACGTGCAGGAGGCCGTCATCGCCGGCTTCCAGCAGGCCGACCAGCGGGACCTGCTCGCGCCGTACACCGAGAAGTACTTCGCCTCGGTCAAGCAGGTGTGGGAGACCCGCAGCCACGAGATCTCGCAGCAGATCATCGGCGGCCTGTACCCCGCGTTCGCCGTCTCGCAGGCCACCCTGGACGCCACCGACGCGTGGCTGGCCTCCGCCGAGCCGGCGCCGGCGCTGCGGCGCCAGGTCGTCGAGGCGCGGGCGGGCGTGGAGCGGGCGCTGAAGGCTCAGTCCGCGGATCGCTGACGCGAGGTCATGGCGGGGGCCCGGGGGACGTGTTCTCCCGGGCCTCCGGCGTGTTCGGGCGGGGTGTTTGTGTGGGGGGCTGCGCGGCAAGCGCCGGGCGGTCCGGGAGGTCGCGAGCACGTGCAGGTCATTGTCGTGCGTCGCGATCTGGCTGACGGGTGCCTTCCGCTTCGCGCAGTTCCCCGCGCCCCTGCTTTCGCGCCCGCTCGCGCGGCAGGGTGATGCGGAAGACCGTCGCGCCGGGGGTGCTGTGGACCGTGGCCGTGCCGGCGTGGGCCTGGACGACGGCTTGGACGATGGCCAGGCCGAGGCCGGTGGAGCCGGTGCGGCGGGAGCGGGTGGGGTCGCCGCGGACGAAGCGGTCGAAGACGTGCGGGAGGAGTTCGGGCGGGATGCCGGGGCCGTTGTCGGCGACGGTGAGGAGCACCTCGGTGGCGGTGGTCGAGAGCCGGAGCGTGACTTCGGTGCCGTCCGGGGTGTGGGTGCGGGCGTTGGCCAGCAGGTTCGCCACCACTTGGGTGAGCCGGTGCGGGTCGCCGGGGGCGGTGACGGGTTCGGCGGGCAGTTCCAGCAGCCAGCGGTGCTGCGGGGCGGCGGCCCGGGCGTCGGCCGTGCAGTCCAGGGCGATCCGGGTCAGGTCGACGTCCTCGACGGCCAGCGGGCGGCCGGCGTCGAGGCGGGCGAGCAGCAGCAGGTCCTCGACGACGGTGCCCATCCGCTGCGACTCGGCGGTGATCCGCTCCAGCGAGTGCCGGACCGGCTCGGGCACCGGGCCCGGGTGCCGCAGCGCGAGTTCGGCGTGGCCGCGCACGGCCGCCACCGGGTTGCGCAGTTCGTGGCTGGCGTCGGCAGCGAACGCGCGCAGCCGCTCCTCGACCTCCTGGCGGCGGGTCAGCGCGTCCCCGATGTGGCCGAGCATCCGGTTCAGCGCGGCGCCGACCCGGCCGACCTCGGTGCCGGGGTCGTCGTCCGGGACGCGCTCGCCGAGATCGACCGCGCCGCTGGCCAGCGGCAGCGCGGAGACCCGTTCGGCGGTGGCCACCACCCGTTCCAGTGGGCTCAGGGCGAGCCGGACGCCGAGGGCGCCGGCGAGTGCGGCGGCGGCCAGGGCGACGGCGAACACCACCAGTTCGATCAGCAGCAGGCGCTGCACGGTCTCGTCGACGGGGTGCAGCGGCAGGCCGGTGACCAGCACGTCCGCGTCGGATCCGGCGACGGCGGCGGCCCGGTAGTGGCCGAGGGCGGACAGGGTCAGGTCACGCGGGTGGCCGTTCACCGGGAGCGCGCGCAGGGCCCGCACGTCCGCGTCGGTGAGCGGGACGGGGGCGTCGCCGGGCCGGAGCCCGGCGACCGGGACGGGGTCGTCGTCGCCGGGCGGGATGCCACCGACCACGGCGGCGTGCGTGACGGTGCCGTTCACCAGGCGGGCGCCGAAGGTGCCGGGCGACTGGGCGCGGGTGTCGTGGCCGTTCGTGCCGGGGTGTTCCAGGCTGGCGGCGTAGCGTCCGCCGCCGGCGGCCAGTTGCTGGTCGATCCGGTCGACCAGGAAGTGCCGCAGTGCCCCGGTGGTGGCGAAGCCGACGCCGACGCAGATCAGGGCGATCAGCACCAGGACGCCCGCGACCAGCCGGGCCCGCAGGGTGCGCGGGCGTCGCACGCGTCCGGTGGCCGTCATCCGGTGGCCGCCTTGAGCACGTAGCCGGCGCCGCGCACGGTGTGGATCATCGGAGCCCGGCCGGCGTCGATCTTGCGGCGCAGGTAGCTGATGTACAGCTCCACCACGTGGGCCTGTCCGCCGAAGTCGTAGGACCAGACGGCGTCCAGGATCTGGGCCTTGCTGAGCACCTGCCGGGGGTGCTCCATCAGGTAGCGCAGCAGGGCGTACTCGGTGGGGCTGAGGTCGATCGCCTCGCCGCCGCGGCTGGTCTCCCGGGCGGCCGGGTCGAGGTGCAGGTCGCCGACGGTGAGGGTGCCGGGGGTGGCCGGGCCGGCGGGGGCGGCGCGGCGCAGCAGGCCGCGCAGCCGGACCACGACTTCCTCCAGGCTGAACGGTTTGGTGACGTAGTCGTCGCCGCCGGCGGAGATGCCGGCGATCCGGTCCTCGACGGCGTCCCGGGCGGTGAGGAACAGCACCCGGACCTCGGGGTCGGTGCGGTGCACCCGGCGCAGCACCTCCAGTCCGTCGAAGTCGGGCAGCATGACGTCCAGCACGATGGCGTGCGGGTGCCACTCGTCGGCGGTGGTGACGGCGTCGAGGCCGCTGGTCGCGCCGCGGGCCTGCCAGCCCTCGTAGCGCAGGGCGCCGCAGATCACCTCGACCAGGTCGGGTTCGTCGTCTACCACCAGGACCCGCCACGGGGTGTCCGCGTGCTGCATGGGTCCATTCTGGCGTTCCGGGATGAGAAAGCGGTGAGATCGTCCGACCGCCTCGTGTGGAGTGCGGGCCCGGCGACCTGCGCGAACGCCCTGGGGAGGGGGCCGGGGGCGGCGTCCTTTCATAGGGAACTGAGAGGTTCCGGTGCCACGGTGGGCAGCGCACCACCGAAGGAGGGCCCGTTGACCTCACTGACCAGCCCGACCCGGGCCGCCCGCCGTGCCGCCCAGCGCCGGAGCCTCCCACCGGATGCCGTCCGGCACGGCGCGCTCGCCCTGATCGCTCTCGGCGCCCTCGGCGTGCTCGCCCTGTGGTGGATCGACACCCCGCGGACAGCCGGTGCGGCGGACTGGCTCACCGGCACCGCCCGGATCACCGGCCTGCTGGCCGGTTACGCCGCGCCCGTCCTGCTGCTGCTGATGGCCCGCGTCCCGCTGCTCGAACGCGAGGTCGGCGCCGACCGGATGGCCCGCTGGCACGCCTTCGGCGGCCGGTACCTGGTTTCGCTGATCACCGTGCACGTGCTGACCGTCGTCTGGGGCTACGCGCTGACCAGTGGCCAGGGCCTGTGGAGCCAGGGCGTGGAGATGGTCCTGCACTTCCCCGACATGCTGAAGGCCACCGCCGCGACCCTGCTGATCCTCGGCACCGGCGCCGTCTCAGCCCGCGCCGCCCGCCGCCGGCTGAGCTACGAGGCCTGGTACTACCTGCACCTGGCCACCTACCTGGCGGTCGCGCTCGGCTTCGGCCACCAGCTCACCACCGGCGCCGACCTCGCCGACAACAAGGCGAAGGCCCTCTGGTACCTGCTGTACCTCGGCACCGCCGCCGTCCTCGGCTGGTACCGGCTGCTGCGGCCGTTCCTGCGCGACCGGCGGCACCGGCTGCGGGTCGCCGAGGTCCGGCCCGAGGGCCCCGGTGTGGTCTCGGTCTTCCTGACCGGCCGGCACCTGGACGAGCTGCGCGCCGAACCGGGCCAGTTCTTCCGCCTCCAGTTCCTCACCCGCGAACTGCGCTGGGCCGCCAACCCGTACTCACTGTCCGCTCCCCCGCACCCGCACTTCCTGCGCTTCACCGTCAAGGGCCTGGGCGCACACAGCGCCGCCGTCGCGGCGCTCGCCCCCGGCACGGCCGTCCGGGCGGAGGGCCCGTACGGGGCGTTCACCGCGCGGCGCCGCCACGGCGGGCCGGTACTGCTGCTCGGCGCGGGTGTCGGCATCACCCCGCTGCGGGCCCTGTTCGAGACGCTGCCCGGACGGCTGACCCTCGTTCAGCGGGCCCGGCGGGTGGAGGACGTGCTGTTCCGCCACGAGCTGGCGGCCGTCACCGCCGGGAGCCGGGACAGGCGGGCGTACGAGCTGCTCGGCAGCCGCGAGCAGGTCGGTGACCTGGGCGCGGCGCTGCACCGGCTGGTGCCGGACCTCGGCCGCCACGAGGTCTACCTGTGCGGACCGGAGGCGTTCACCGCCGAGGCCGTCCGCGCCCTGCGCGCCGCCGGGGTCCGGCCGTCCCGCATCCACCACGAGTCCTTCGTCTTCTAGGAGCCCCCGCCATGCGCCGAGCCGTCATCACCGCCTCCGCGACCGCCGCCGGGGTCGTCCTGCTGCTCTCCCTGAAGCCGCACGACCCGTCCGGTGCGGCCCCCATCTCCTCCACGCCCGTGGGGGGCGGCGCGGCCTCGTCGTCGCCGCCGTCCGGTGGTGGCGGTGCGTCGTCGCCGCCGTCCGGTGGTGGCGGTGCGTCGTCGCCGCCGTCCGGTGGTGGCGGTGCGTCGTCGTCGCCGTCGCCCGCTGCCACGGGTGGTGGAAGCCGGACCGTCACCGGCAGTGCCATCAACACCCGGTACGGGCCGGTCCAGGTCCGGGTCACGCTGAACGGCAGCGCCATCAGCAAGATCGACGTGATCCAGTACCCCAACCGGGACCGCCGCGACCAGGAGATCAACAGCTACGCCGTCCCGCAGCTCAACCAGGAGGCGATGGCCGCGCAGAACGCGCACATCGACGTGGTCTCCGGCGCCACCTACACCAGCGACGGCTACACCCGCTCCCTGCAGAGCGCGCTCGACCGGGCGGCGCGGAAATGACCGTCACCCATGTCGAGCACGTGATGGGGACGGTCTTCTCCTTCACCGTCCGCGACCCCGGCCCCCGCACCGTCGAGACCCTCGCCCGGATCGTCGCCCGCCTGCACCGGATCGACGCGGTGTTCTCGCCGTACCGGCCGGAGAGCGAGATCAGCCGGCTCGGGCGCGGGGAGATCACGCTCGCCGCGTGCGACCCGGAGGTGTCGTCGGTGCTGGAGCGCTGCGCGGAGCTCGCCGCCGAGACCGACGGCTACTTCACCGCGACGCCCGGCGGGCGCCTCGACCCGAGCGGCTGGGTCAAGGGCTGGGCCGTCGAGGAGGCCTCCCGCACCCTGCGGGACTCCGGCTCCGTCCAGCACTGCGTCAGCGGCGGCGGCGACGTCCAGACCGCCGGCGGCCCCTGGCGCATCGGCATCGCCGACCCGCACCGGCCCGGCACCGTCGCCCACGTCGTCACCGGTCACGACCTCGCTGTCGCCACCTCCGGCATCGCCGAACGCGGCCCGCACATCCTCGACCCGCACACCGGCCGCCCCGCCACGGCCCTCGCCTCCCTCACCCTCCTCGGCCCCCGCCTCGCCCACCTCGACGCCCTCGCCACCGCCGCGTTCGCCATGCCCGACCCGCTGCCGTGGCTCACGGCCCGGGGCGTCCCGGCGCTCGCGATCCGCCCGGACGGGACGCGGGAGCAGAGCCCTGACTTTCCGTGAGACGCGGGAACGGGCCGGTGCGGCGGAAATGGGAACGGCGACTGCCGGGGTGGCCGAATAGAGAATTTCGGCTGCCCCGGCAGTCGCCGTTCGGGTCCTGGGACCCGGGGGTTACTTCTTCCGACCCGGGATCATGCAGAGGCCCGCGATCACCAGGAAGGAGACGATCGGGAGGGCGACAAACAGGCCCAGGGTCTGGCCGACGCTCAGGCCGGCGCCCGGGTCGTCGCCGTCGTCGCGTACGAGCGCCATGGCGGGCGACGACATCAGCATCATCAGCGTGGCCGCCGCGGTGACCGCACCGGCGCGCATTGCGTTCCTCTTGTCCACGTTTTCCAAGGTACCGGCCCCCTACACCGGGTCGCCCGGCGGGGTGCGCCTGTCGGCGTGTCCCCCTGCCGGGACGCCGAGCGGGGCGAGGGTGGCGGCGAGGGTGGCGGTGCCGGGGGCGGCGGCGATCCGGTCGAGGGTGCGGGGGGTTCCGGTGGTGTCGGCGACGGGGAGGCGCCAGTTGGGGTACTGGTCCCAGGTGCCGGGGAGGTTCTGCGGGCGGGGGTCCGAGACGGTGTCGGGCAGCCAGACGCCGACCAGCCGGGCGGGGGTGGCGCGCAGGTAGGCGTACAGCGCCTCGATGGTGACGGGTGCTCCGTCGGCGAGCAGGCCGAGGCGGACGAGTTCGCGCTGCCAGTCGGCGAGTTCGGTGGCGGCGGCGTGCTGTTCCTCGGCCAGCGGGCGGGCCAGCAGGCCGAGTTGGTGGCGGAGGGCGACGTGGTCGCCGGTGAGCCGGGCGGCGGTGCTGGGCAGGTCGTGGGTGGTGAGGGTGGCGAGGCAGCCGGCCCGCCAGCGTTCGGGGGGCAGGACGGTGCCGCCCGCGTGCCAGTCGCGTTCGAACCAGAGCACGGAGGTGCCGAGCACGCCGTGTTCGGCGAGCCGTTCGCGGACGCCGGGTTCGACGGTGCCGAGGTCCTCGCCGATGACGGCGGTGCCGGCCCGGTGCGCTTCCAGGGCGAGGACGGCGAGCATCGCCTCGGCGTCGTAGCGGACGTAGGTGCCTTCGGTGGGGCGGGCGCCGACCGGTACCCACCAGAGCCGGAACAGGCCCATCACGTGGTCGATCCGGATCGCGCCGGCGTGCCGGGCGGCGGCGCCCAGCAGTTCGGCGAACGGCGCGTAGCCGGTCTCGGCGAGGGCGTCGGGCCGCCAGGGCGGCAGGCCCCAGTCCTGGCCGTGGGCGTTGAAGGCGTCGGGCGGGGCGCCGGTGGAGATGCCGGTGGCGAGGACGTCCTGCAGGGCCCAGGCATCCGCGCCGTCGGGGTGGACGCCGACGGCGAGGTCGTGGATCAGGCCGATCGGCATGCCGGCGTCGGTGGCGGCGCGCTGGGCGGCGCGCAGTTGCTCGTCCACCAGCCAGGCCAGCCAGCGGTGGAACTCGACCCGGTCGGTCAACGCGGCTTTCTCGGCGGCGACTTGGGGGTTGGACGGGTGACGCAGGCCCTTCGGCCAGGAGTGCCAGGCGGCGCCGTGCACCTCCGCCAGCGCGTTCCACACCGCGTACCGCTCCAGCCACTCGCCCTCGCGGCGGACGAACGCCCGGTACGCGGCCTCCCGGCCGACCCCACGCGGCACGGTGTGCAGCAGCTCCAGTGCCTGCTGCTTGAGCGCCCGGACGGAGTCCCGGTCGATCAGCGCGTCGTGCTCCAGTACTTCCTCGCGCAGCAGCCGGGCGCGGCGGGCCAGGTCGCGGACCTCGTCGTGGCGGGTGTACTCGGGGATCGCCTCGATCCGCAGGTGCACGGGGTCGGCGAAGCGGCGGGAGGAGGGCCGGTACGGGGACGGGTCGGAGGGTGTGCCGGGCATGCCCGCGTGCAGCGGGTTGATCTGCAGGAATCCCGCGCCGAGTCGGGCGCCGGCCCACTGGGCGAGTTCGGCGAGGTCGGCGAGGTCGCCCATGCCCCAGGACTGTTCGCTGAGCACCGAGTACAGCTGCGCGAGGAAGCCCCAACTGCGCTGCTGCGGTTCGGGGATGCGCGGCGGGGCGACGATCAGCGCGGCCCGGCCCGCCCGTTGGCCCGCTGTCACGTGCAGGGTATGGCGGCCGAGCGGCAGGTCCTCGGGGAGCCACCAGGAGTGCTCGTGCGTCAACTCCCAGGAGCCGCCGTCCTCCAGCTCGACCCGCACCTCGGCGTCGGCGGGCAGGTCGAGCGCGGTCCGCCGTCCCTGCCAGGCGACCACGGCGGGCGGCAGCAGCCGCCGGGCCTGTTCGGTGCGGTGGCGTTCCAGTGCGGCGGCGGCGAGTTCGGGCGTTCCGGCGTCCACGCCGAGGGCGGCGAGCACGGTGCTCAGGGTGCGCGGCGAGACCTGGACCGGTCCGGCGCCAGCGTCGTAGCTGGTGTCCACCCCGTACGCGTGGGCCAGTGCCAGCAGTTCCGGTGGCGCGGGCGGGTTGTCCTCCGCCGGTACCTGCTCGGTTCCCGGCTGCTCACGGTCAAGGTATGCGGCCACCCAGCGCACTCCGTCCTCGGGCTCCCGAACGCAACAGGCACAGTCCTACCCGCGCACCCGTCCGCCGACCCCGACCGACACGGCCGCCTGTCGGCACCGGACGGGTGAACGTTCCGTCGGCGAGTTGCCGCGAGCGAGGGCGATAGCACCGTAATACCAGGCGATAACGGACATAGCTGTCAGCGGCGTTGACAGGGACGCGGAGAGCTGATGGGCTGGTCGGGCCGGATGGCCATGGGGGGCCGGGGCGGGCTGTGGGGGCCGGTGAGCTGGATGTTTCGGGCGAGGAGGCTCCGGTGCAGGCGCGGGTGTCGGTGGCGGCCGGGCGTCGGCTGCGGCAGCAGTTGGAGCAGGGAACGGCGCTGCGCGAGGTGCTGTACCACCCGGCGGCGCTGACGGCGCGCCGGACGGCGGCCCGGACGGCCCGTCAACTGGCGCCGCGCGCCGCAGACCGGTTCATCGCCGACATCAAGGGCACCGACCCGCTGCTGGCCTCGGTGCGCGCCGAGCGCCGCTCGGGCCGGCGCGGCAGCTCCTTGCGGCTGGCGGCGACGCTGTCGGCGGCGGCCGTGGTCGGCGGGCTGCTGATCCCGGCGCAGAGTTTCGCCTCGCAGCCCGGCGACCGGCGGACGGTGGCCGCGGAGGTGGACGTCCCGGGCGCGGCGCAGGCGCCGCTGCCGCTGGGTTCGCTGGCCGATCCTCAGGTGTTCCCGCGCCCGCAGCAGTTGCGGCCGGGCGGCAAGCCGGTGTCGGTGCCCCGGCGGGTGACGGTGGTGATGGCGGACGGCGCGGACGGGCCGGCGGTGGACGCGGTGCGCGCGCTGCTGACCAGGGCCGGCGCCGCCGAGGTGATGACCGTCCCGGAGGCACCCGAACCGCCGGCGGCGGGGTCGCTGGTGGTGTACGTGGGCGGCCCGCACGAGGGCGCGGGCGGCACGACCGACCGGGCGCTGCGCTCCCTCGCGGTGGCGGCGGGGCTGAAGGACACCGAGGTGCCGGCGCTGGCGGGCCTGCCGCCCGGCGGCCATCTGCTGGCGGTGGGTCAGCTGCCCACCGCGGGCGGCGCGTACGGCGCGGTGGTGCTGGCGGGCATCAACGGCGAGGGCACGTTCTACGCGGCGCAGAGCCTGGCGCAGCTGCTGGCGCCGATCGGGCCGGGGCAGGGTCAGGGCGCGGCGGGCGACAAGGGCTTCCCGGGCGTGCTGGTGCGGGACTGGCCGACCGGCGCGGCGGTGCGCGGCACCGCCGAGTCGTTCTACGGGGAGCCGTGGAGCGCCGGGCAGCGGCTGGCGGCGGTGGACTTCCTGGGCCGCACCAAGCAGAACTTCTTCCTGTACGCGCCGGGCGGCGACCCGTACCGTTCGCGGCGCTGGCGCGAGCCCTACCCGGCCGAGCAGGTGCGGGAGTTGACCGAGCTGGCGGGCCGGGCCCGGGACAATCACGTGACGCTGGCGTACTCGGTGAACCCGGGGCAGTCGTTCTGCTTCTCCTCCGGCAAGGACCTGGACGCGCTGGTCGCCAAGCTCGACGGGCTGCGTCAACTCGGCTTCCGGGCCTTCCAGTTGGACTTCGCGAACGTCTCCTACGACGAGTGGCACTGCGGCACGGACCGCCGGAAGTTCGGCACCGGGCCGGCGGCCGCGGCGAAGGCGCAGGCCGCGGTGGTGGCGGCGGTGCAGAAGCGGCTGGTGGCGCCGCACCCGGAGCTGGCGCCGCTGTCGGTGGTGCCGACGGAGTACCAGAAGCAGGGTTCGACGCCGTACCGGAAGGCGCTGGCGGCGGGGCTTCCCGCCGGGGTGCAGGTGGTGTGGAGCGGCGGCGCGGTGATCGCCAAGCAGGTCACGGGCGCCCAACTCACCGAGACCGCCGAGCTGTTCCACCGACCGCTGATGACGCTGGACAACTACCCGGTGAACGACTCGGCGCCGGACCGGCTGTTCCTGGGCGGCTACGGCGGGCGGGACGCCGAGGTGGCGCAGCGCTCGGCGGTGCTGCTGACCTCGGCGATGAGCCAGCCGGTGGCGTCCCGGATCCCGCTGGCCACCGCCGCCGACTTCGGCTGGCAGCCGGGCGGCTACGTGCCGGAGCGTTCGCTGTCCGCGGCGCTGCGGCTGCTGACCTCCGGCCCGGCGCAGCAGGCCGCGGTGGCGGCGCTGGCCGGCAACAGCGCGTCCTCCGTGCTGGGCGGCACGGAGTCGGCGTACCTGGCGCCGCTGATGGAGCGGTACTGGGCGGCGGTGGAGCCCGCTTCGGGCGCGCCCGCCGACCAGGCGAAGCTCAAGGAGGCGGCGCAGCCGCTGCGCGAGGCGTTCGCGGTGATGGCGGACGCCCCGAAGACGCTGGCGGGCGACCCGCTGGGCGCGGACGCCGCACCGTGGCTGGCCCGGCTGGCGGCGTACGGCGCGGCGGGCCGGGCCGCGCTGGACATGCTGGCCGCGCAGCACGCCGGCGACGGCACCGCGGCCTGGCAGGCCCGGCTGGAGCTGGGCCGACAGCGCGCGGTGCTGGAGCAGAACCCGGTGACGGTCGGCAAGGGCGTGCTGGACCCGTTCCTGGACCGGGCCACGAAGGCCGCCGACACCTGGGCGGGCATCACCACCGGCGCCTCCCCGACCACCACCCTGGGCACCGCGCACGACCACGGCCCGGCACTGATGGCGGACGGCTCCGCGACGACGTTCTACTGGTCCTCGGCGCCGCCGCAGGTCGGCGACAGCTTCGGCCTGGACCTGGGCACCGCGAAGCCGCTGGGCACGGTGACGGTGCTGATGGGCGGCCGGGGCGACGACCCGGACTCGGCTTCGGCGGCCGACGACTACCTGCACGACGGGGTGTTGGAGTACTTCAGCGGCTCGGGCGGCTGGCAGCAGCTGGCGACGGTGCACGACCAGCGGGTGGTGATCGCCAACGCCCCGGCGGGCGCGCTCGCCAAGGCGGTGCGGCTGCGCGCCACCGGCGGGCAGAAGACCGCGGTCGCGGTGCGCGAGTTCACCGCCGGTGCGCCGGGCGTGATGGACGCCGAGGTGAGCGGCCCGCCCGCCGTTCCCGGTTCCTCGCCGGACGCGGTGCTGTCGGGCGACCCGGACTCGGCGTTCCGGGCGGCGGCCCCGCCCGCGGCGGGCGACGCCCCGCTGACCGTGGAGCTGGGCGCGGCCCGTCCGCTGGACCGGCTCACCGTGCTGACCGACCCGACGGTGCGCGCCGAGGCGACCGTGCAGGTGCGCCACCCGGACGGCACCTGGGCCGAGCTCGGCCAGGTCCGCCCCGGCTACAACGAGCTGCGCGCCGACGGCGGCCCGGTGGACGCCTTCCGCCTGGTGTGGCGGCCCGGCGGCGAGGCCCCGGTGGTCAACCAGGTGATCCCCTGGTACGCGGACGTCCCGGCGGCCCGGCTGACCCTGGCCGAGCCGACCCTGGACGTGGTGGCGGGCGCCGCCGCCCCGACGCAGACCCGGGCCACCGTGGAGTCGGGCCGCCCGGACGCGCTGACCGGCGAGCTGAAGGCCGAGGTCCCGGCGGTCGCCAAGGGCCTGACGGTGGCCCCGGCCCCGTCCGTGACGGTGCCGCGCGGCGGCAAGGCGGGCGCCCCGGTGCAGGTGTCGGCGGCCGCCGGCACCCCGTCGGGCACCTACCGGGTGCCGCTGGTGTTCACCGCGGGCGGCGTGACCGTCCGCCAGGAGCTCCAGGTGCACGTGGTCCCGCCCACCGGCGGCCCCGACCTGGCCCGTTCGGCCAGCGCGGCCTCCTCGGGCGACGACAGCGGCAAGACCCCGGCGGCGGCGATCGCCGACGGCAACCCGAAGACCTCCTGGACGGCCCCCGCGAAGGACGACGCCTGGGTGCAGCTGCGGCTGCCGCAGCCGTCCCGCCTCGGCACCGCGGTGCTGCACTGGGGCGACGCGTACGCCTCCCGGTACCGGGTGGAGACCTCCCCCGACGGGGTGGTGTGGACCACCGTGGCGGTGGTGGACAACGGGCAGGGCGGCACCGAGACCGTCCGCTTCGACGCCCCCGACGCGCAGTACCTGCGGGTGCACGGCGTCAGCCGGGCCGGCCGCTACGGGTACACGCTGTCCGCCGTCGAGCTGTACGCGGTCCAGGAGCCCTGACCGCACGGCGGGCCGCCGACGCTCCCGCTGCGGGGTGCGCCGGCGGCCCATGAGGCGTACCGAATGTCGTGTCGGGCAGGCCCTTGTCTGGTCAGGCGGAGAGCGGAGCGTGCTGCTCGCCGCGGCGGACGGGACGGGTGCGGACCGGGGACGGAACGGCGGGTGGCAGCTCCGTATGGTCGTGGTGCTCGAAGTCCCGGAACTGGTCGAGGCCGCCGTACGGCTCCAGGTAGGGCCGCCAGCGCGGATCCTTGATCCCGGTGCCGATGACCCGCCAGGCCAGGCCGCTGGGCGCGGCCGGGGGGCGCTTCATCCGCCAGCCGAGGTCGGCGAGGTGCCGGTCGGCCTTGGTGTGGTTGCAGCGGCGGCAGGCCGCCACCACGTTGTCCCACCGGTGCTGACCGCCCCGGCTGCGCGGGATCACGTGGTCGACACTGGTGGCGGCGGCCCCGCAGTACACGCACCGCCCGTGGTCGCGGGCGAACAGCGCGCGCCGGGTGAGCGGCACGGGGCCTCGGTAGGGAACCCGCACGAAACGGGTCAGCTTGACGACGGACGGCGCCGGAACGGCGCTGGTGGCGCTGTGCAGAGTGGTTCCCGCGTCCTCCAGGGCGATCGCCTTGTGATTGAGGAGCAGGATGAGTGCGCGTCGCATCGAGACGACACCGAGTGGCTCGTACGACGCGTTGAGGACAAGGACATGCGGCACGGGGCCTCCTTGGACGCCTGCGGCGCGTGGCTCGCGCCGAGTCGAGCGGGCGATCGTGCCCCTGCGGGACGCGATCTCCCTCAGTGTCGCCTTACGCCCTCGTACGACGCCACCATTTCTCTGTGACGGGCCGCACACCCGGGTGGACCCCGCGCCGCCGCCCATAGCCGGTATGCCCAGCTCGGGGCCCACCTGCACCCACCGTGGCCGGGGCGGCGCGGACGGTGGCCGGAACCGGTCTGACGGACCGTCCGGGCGGGTGAACGGGGTCGCCGGGGCCTTCCCGGCAGGCCCTAGAGTGGGGCGATGCTCGTCGAAGACTCTCCCCCCGAAGCCACCACGCCGACCTTCAACCTGCCCACCAGCGCCGCCGACGTGACCGACTCCACCCGGCAGGCCGCCAGCTGGCTCGATGACAACTGGCAGGGCTGGCTGATCGACGGGCTGCGGATCGTTTTCATCATGCTGCTCGCGCTGATACTGCGAGCGGTGGTCCGCAAGGTCATCGACAAGCTGGTCGCCCGGATGGGCCGCCCCGCCGAAGCGGACAACGACCACGGCGTGATCGGCGGGCTGCTGGCCAACAGCGGCGTCGTCAACACCGAACGCCGCCAGCAGCGTTCCGAGGCGATCGGCTCGGTGCTGCGCTCGGTGGCGTCCTTCACCATCCTCGGCACCGCCTCGCTGATGGCCCTGTCGGTGCTCGGCGTGGACCTCGCCCCGCTGCTGGCCTCCGCCGGTGTGGCCGGTGTGGCCATCGGTTTCGGCGCCCGCAACCTGGTCACCGACTTCCTCTCCGGCGTCTTCATGATCATGGAGGACCAGTACGGCGTCGGCGACGAGATCGACACCGGCGTCGCCACCGGCACCGTGCTGGAGGTCGGCCTGCGGGTCACCAAGCTGCGCGGCTCCGCCGGCGAGATCTGGTACATCCGCAACGGCGAGGTCAAGCGGATCGCCAACATGAGCCAGGGCTGGGGCACCGCCACCGTGGACGTCCAGGTCGGCTACAAGGAGGACCTGGAGCGGATCGAACTGCTGGTCACCGAGGCCGCCGAGCAGCTCTCCAAGGAATCCCCCTACGACGAGCTGATCTGGGGCCGGGTCAAGGTCCTCGGCATCGAATCGGTCGCCGTCGACTCGGTGGAACTGCGGATCGAGGCCCGCTGCACGCCCGGCAAGTCCGCGCAGGTCTCCCGCGCACTGCGGCTGCGCATCAAGGCCGCGTTCGACCTGGCCGGCGTCAAGCTCAAGGAGGAGGCGGCCGCCGCCGTCCCCGCCCAGGCCACCGCCCCCGAGATCCTGCCGCCGTCCGCGCTGGCCGACCCCAGCTCGGCGCGCTCGCTGGCGGCCAAGCCGATACCGCCACAGGCGTAGGCCGGGCACCGACGGCCGGGGCCCCGGGAGTTCACCCTCCCCGGGCCCCGGCCGTCCGCATTGCTGTCGGCGGTGTCAGGCGCGGCGCCTGCGGACGGCGAGCAGGACGGCGGTGCCGGCGGCGAGCAGGATCGCTCCGCCGGTCAGGGTGTACGTCAGGGCGGTGTCGTTCATGCCCGTGTAGGCCAGGCCGCCCGAGGGCTGTGACGACGGCTCCGGGGTGGGCGTGGGCGCCGGGGTGGTGGGGGGCGGGGGGATGAGGCGGTTGACGGCTGTGGTGGTGATGCCGTCGTCGAGGTGGTCGTCGTCCAGGACGACCGGGCCGAGGACCGGCTGTTCAGGGGCCTGGTAGCCCTTGGGCGGGGTGACCTCCAGCCAGTAGTACGTGCCCTTGTCGGTGACGGTGTGGCAGGTGCCGTCGTCGCCGGTGGTGCACGGGTCGCCGACCTTGGTGTCCGCCTTGTCGCCGTCGGCCTGGAGGCCGTCGGTGCCATTGGTTTCGCGCCACAGCTGGAACACGGCGCCGGGCAGCGGCTTGCCGTCCTGGTCGTGCTTGACCAGGCGGAGTTCGCCCTGCTGCTGCATGAAGCCGAAGTCGAAGGTGTGGTCGTTCTGGCCGGGGCCACCGGTGGTCAGGGCGCGCTCGACGTAGGTGCCGCCCTTGGGGATCGTCCCGTCGGAGTCGATCGCGCGGTTGTCGCCGACCTTCGCCTTGGTCGGGACCCAGTGGTACAGCGGGCCACCCTTGGCGTAGTCGGCGGGGTTGTCGAGGCGGATGGTGTAGGCCGTGTTCGGCTTCAGGCCACCGGTCACGTTGGTGTCGTCGAAGTAGTACTCGCCGCGCGGCGTGGTCTTGGTGGTGCCGACCTTCTTGCCGTCCGCGTCGTACAGGTTCACCGTCGCGCCGGGAACCGGCTTCTGCTGCGGCAGTTGGAGGCCGGAGCGCTCCGGGTCGTACCAGACCCGGTTGCCGATCTGCAGCGGCGCCCGGTCGCAGAGCACTTCGAGGTCGGCCATCGCCGCGCCCTTGCCGAACTTCGAGCCGCTGGACAGCTCATTGCCGAAGCCGGGGTCCTGCGCGCCGTTGCGGAGGGTGAACATGGTGCCGGCGCTGTAGGCGTGGTTGTACACGTCGTAGCCGGAGGTGGCGATGGAGTTCTCGACCTTGGAGAGCGCCATGCCCGCGTAGGTGGCGTAGGTGTGGACGTCGCCGACGCGTCGGAGGTCGAAGAAGCCCTTGCCGCGGGTGGTGTTCCCGCAGCCGAGGTTGACGTCCATGACGTACGTGTCGCCGCTCTTGCAGGCCTTGTTGAGGTCGCCGGAGGCGATCGCGAACACGTACTGGGCGGCCATGGTCCCGCTGGCCTGGTCGCCGTAGCGGTCGCGGAAGGAGAGCAGCATGGAGCCGTCGGTCTCGAAGCCGATCTCGCCGAGCTCGGGCTGCCCGAAGTAGTAGCACGTGCCGTCGGTCGGCCGGGCGTCCTTCCACGGGTACCAGTAGTAGTTGGAACAGACGGCCGGGGACGGGCCCCGGTAGTCCATCGGCTGGTTGAGGACGGCGGCGCCGAACTTCCCGGTGGCCGGGTCGAAGGGCAGCACGATCGCCCGCACGTCGCCGATCTTCTGGGTGGACTGGCCGGAGCAGACGCCGCCGACGTAGCCGACGCCGTCCTGCATGCCGAGGCCGAAGGGCCGCCAGTCGTCCGCCGACGGGCAGTCGGCGGGGGTGGGGATGCTGTAGGCGGCCTTGGGCGCGGAGGCGGTCTTCGCCGTGGCGTCGTAGCGGTACAGCTTGCGGTTGTTGAGGTTGACCACGTACAGGTCGCGGTTGTCCTCGGTGAGTTTCAGCCCGCCGAGGCTCTCCTTGCCCGTGGCGGTCAGGTAGGCGACGTCACCGTCGTTGGTGTGGGCGGTGCTGCCGGCGTCCGGGACGGTGGCGAACAGCGAAGTCGCCTTCGTCGTCGGGTCGGTGACGTAGATCGCGCCGGGGCCGCCGGGGCCGTAGGGCGCGTCGCGCTTGGCGTGGGCGGAGCTGAACAGGCGCCGGTCGTCGCGGTTCCAGGCGATGCCGTAGACGTTGCCGGTGTCACCGCTGGTGCTGAGGTCGGTGACGTCCTGGTTCATGCCCCGGGACCGGTACGGGAAGCTGAGCAGGGTCCGCCTGGTCTCCGGTTCGGCGACCGAGGGCTGACAGGCCGTCGCCAGTGGGGCGTTCTGCTGGCAGTAGTCGGCCGGGTTCCACAGGCCGGTGGTGACGGTGGCCTTCTTGCCCGCCGACAGGTCGACGAACTCGGTGTTGCTGCTCAGCTTGTCCGGCCCGCCCGCAAGGCCCTCGCGGGAGGCGAACGCCGGGTACAGCACGCCGGGCTTCGGATTGACCACGTCCACGCGGTACTTGCCGCTCGCGGTCGACTTGCTCGGCTTCAGCGTGACCGTGCCGTCGGCGGCGGTGACACCGGCGCTGGCCGCGCCGTCCTCGCCGGTCAACGTCACCGTCACCCCGCCCATGCCGGGCTCCAGCGCCGGGCTGTACGTCCCGCTCTCGTCCACCGCGCGGATCACCCGCACCGTCACCGAGCCGTCCGCGGTGGCGGCGGGTGCGGAGACTGCGGGGCCGGTGGCGATTCCTGCTGCGAGTAACGCCGCCAGTGCGGCGGAGCGCCGGTAGCCGCTTTTCTTGAGTTGCACGTTCCTCCCCTCCTCTTGTCGGCGCCCACTCCCCCGGAGCGGGCACACGATGTGTCGGAGGTTAGCGTGTCCCGGACGGGCTTCGGAACAGCGCCCTCCGCTTTCCCCACAAAGGGGTAACGGGCTTTGTTGACAAGGTGACTGACTGTCCGTCACCTCGAAACCCCGAGGTGGCCCCGCGCGTCCCTACCGACACTCCGGTAACGAACGCGCATCCGACCGTTGACATCGCGCCCCGGCGATTGGAAACTTTCCTAACAGTTGGCCGCGACGGCGTCACCGGATGGAGGATGATCGGGCCCGTGACCACCCAGAAGAGTCCCCGTTCCCCGCTGGCCGGCACGCCCAGCCTGCTCCGGGCGATAAACGACCGCGCCGCACTGGAGCTACTGCTCGCCAACGGCCCATTGTCCCGTACCCAGATCGGGAGTCTGACCGGACTGTCGAAGCCGACCGCGTCCCAGCTGCTGGCCCGGCTGGAGGCCGCGGGCCTGGTGGTGCCGGTCGGGACGACCGCGGGCGGGCCGGGGCCCAACGCGCAGCTGTACCAGGTGAATCCGGCGGCGGGGCACGTCGCGGGGCTGGACGTGACCAGCACGACGGTGCGGGTCGCGGTGGCCGACATCACCGGCGTGACGCTCGCGGAGCACCAGGTGTCCTGCAAGGGCTGGCCGGCGGCGGCGACGGTGGAGCGGGTCGCGGAGGCGGTCGCCGAGACGGTGCGCCGCGCGCAGCTCGCGCCGGGGTCGCTGCGCGAGGTGGTGATAGGGATCGGCGGCGCGCCGGACCCGGTGACCGGCAAGCTGCGGTACGCCTCGCACCTGCCGGGCTGGCATTCGCCGCGCCTGCTGGAGGAGTTGGCGGCGGCGATCGGCGCGCCGGTGTCGATCGAGAACGACGTGAACCTGGCCGCGGTGGCGGAGCAGTCCGTGGGCGCGGCGGCCGGGTGCGAGGACTTCGTGCTGCTGTGGGCCGAGGAGGGCATCGGCGCGGCGATCGTGCTCGCGGGCCGGCTGCACCGCGGGTTCACCGGTGGCGCGGGCGAGGTCGGCTACATGCCGGTGCCGGGCGCGCCGGTGTCGTTGAACGCCCGGCGCAAGCACTCCGGCGGGTACCAGGACCTGGCCGGCGAGTCGGCGGTGCTGGCGCTGGCCCGGGCGCACGGACTGCGCGGCACGGAAGCGGCGCAGGTGGTGGCCGCGGCCCTGGACGCCCCCGAGGGCGAGGCGTTCCTGGCGGAGCTGGCCGAGCGCCTGGCGGTCGGGCTGGCGGTGATCGCCTCGGTGGTCGATCCGGAGCTGGTGGTGCTCTCCGGGGGGACGCCGACCGCCGGCGGTGAGCGCCTGCGGGCGCTGGTCCAGCAGGCGCTGGGCCGGATGTCGATCCCCCGGCCGGAGGTGCGGCTGTCCGCCCTTCCCGGGTCTCCCGTCCTGGCCGGTGCGCTGCAGCGCGCGCTGGCGACCACCCGGGACGCCCTGTTCAGCACCCGCTGAAACGCGCAGCACGCAGGTTCGAACGGCCCGCAGGTCCGAACAGCTACGCACCGAACAGCACAGGCACGTCCGCTCTCCCCTTCCCCACACGGGCGCCGGGCCTCCCCGGTCTGCCGCCCGGCCCCTCGTCAGGAGTGCATTTCCGTGGACACCACCCGAAGCTCCCCGCGCGCCCGCCGCCCGCTGGCCGCGCTCGCCGCCGCGCTCTGCACGGCCGTCCTGGCCTCCGCCTGCACCGGCACCGACTCCGGTGGCGCGGAGGACGGTTCGGCGTCCGGGCAGGACGTGACGATCAATTTCTGGCACGGCTGGAACCAGGACAACGAGGTGAAGGCGATCAACGACAACGTCGCCGCCTTCGAGAAGCTGCACCCGAACATCCACGTCAAGGTGCGGGGGGACATCGCCGACGACAAGAGCGAGCAGGCGCTGCGGGCCGGCGGCCCGGACGCGCCGGACGTGGTGTCCTCGTTCAGCACCGACAACGTCGGCAAGTTCTGTTCCGCGCACGTGTTCGCGGACCTCGGGCCGCTGCTGCAGAAGGACGGCATCGACCCGGCGAAGACCTTCCCGTCGGCGATGCTCAAGTACAGCCAGTACCAGGGCAATCAGTGCACGCTGCCGCTGCTCGGCGACGCGTACGGCCTGTACTGGAACAAGACCGCGTTCGCGCAGGCCGGGATCAGCGGCCCGCCGAAGACGTTCAGCGAGTTCGCCGAGGACGCCGCCCGGTTGACGATCCCCAGCGGCGACTCGTACCGGCAGCTCGGCTTCATGCCGAACTACCACGGCTACGAGACGTCGATCGCGCACTACCTCGGCCAGTACGGTTCGAGCTACTTCGGCCCGGACGGCAGGTCGAACGTGGCGACCGACCCGACCGTGGCGGCCGCGATGACCTGGCAGAAGCAACTCGTCGACCGGCTCGGCGGGTTCGAGAAGCTGGAGAAGTACCGGACGGGCTTCGGCGACGAGTTCAGCGCGAAGAATCCGTTCGGCACCGGGCAGGTCGCGATGAGCCTGGACGGCGAGTGGCGGGCCGCCGCGCTGGCCGAGGACAAGCCGTCCTTCGAGTGGGCGACCGCGCCGTTCCCGGTGCCGGACGAGCTGGCCGCCACCTACGGGCGCGGCTACCAGACCGGCACCATCATCGGCATGGCCAACGGCTCCAAGAAGCGCACCGCGGCCTGGGAGTTCGTCAAGTACCTGACCACCGACACCGACGCGGTGGTGTCCTTCGCCAACGCGATCCACAACGTGCCGAGCACCCTGGCCGCGCTGGACTCGCCGAAGCTGGACACCGACCCGAACGTCAAGACCTTCCTGGACATCGCCCGCAACCCGAACTCCTCGACCACCCCGGCCAGCATCAACGGCGGCGCCTACCAGATCTCCCTGCAGAACCTCAGCTTCGAGGTCGAGTCCGGCAAGCTGACCGACCTGAAGGCCGCCCTCACGGCCACCGCCAAGGAGATCGACGACGCGGTCGACCAGGCGAAGAGGTGACGGGCGGGCCATGGCAGTCGTGAGTTCCCCCGTCCCGCCGGCGCTGCGGGCCAAGCGCCGGCGGGAGCGGGCCAGGACGCTGGCGTTCCTGTCCCCGTGGCTGATCGGGTTCGGGGTCTTCTTCCTGTACCCGCTGGTCTCGACGGTCTACTTCTCGTTCATGCACTACGACGGGTTCGCCCCGCCGAGCTTCTCCGGCCTGCGGAACTGGGACTACGTCTTCACCAAGTACCCGTCGTTCTGGAAGGGCCTGGGCAACACCCTGTGGCTGGTCGCCGTGATGGTCGGCCTGCGGGTGGTGTTCGGGCTCGGCATCGGAATGCTGGTCACCAAGCTGAAGTCCGGCGCCGGGATCTTCCGCACCGCCTTCTACCTGCCGTACCTGGCGCCGCCGGTGGCCGCCACCATGGCGTTCGCGTTCCTGCTGAACCCGGGCACCGGCCCGGTCAACCATCTGCTGGGCGAGCTGGGCCTGCCGCAGCCGGGCTGGTTCAACGACCCGTCCTGGTCGAAGCCGGCGCTGACCCTGCTGGCCATGTGGGGCATCGGCGACCTGATGGTGATCTTCATGGCGGCGCTGCTGGACGTCCCCAAGGAGCAGTACGAGGCGGCCGAACTCGACGGCGCGAGCGCCCTCCAGCGGTTCCGGTACGTCACGCTGCCGAACATCTCGCCGATCGTGATGTTCGCGGTGGTCACCGGGGTGATCCAGACCATGCAGTACTACACGCAGGCGATCGTCGCCGGGAAGGTCGCCTCCGGCGTGATCGGCGGCTCCGGGCAGCAGTTCGAGCCCGGGTATCCGTCCGGCTCCACCTGGACGCTGCCGCAGATGGTCTACAACCTCGGCTTCCAGCAGTTCGACTACGGCGCGGCCAGCGTCGTCGCCGTCATCCTGTTCGCCCTCTCGATGGCGTTCACCTCACTCCTGCTGCGCCGCAGGTCCGGCTTCCTCGCGGAGGACTGAGCCCATGACCCTCGCCCCCGCCCTGCCGCGCGAGGCCGCCGCCCCGGCCTCCACCGCCGCCGCCCGCACCGCCCGCCGCCGGGCCGCTCTGCACTGGGTGGCCGTGCACGCGCTGGCGATCGCCGCCGCGCTGTTCTTCCTGCTGCCGTTCGTGTTCGTCTTCCTCACCTCGGTGATGACGGACCATCAGGCGCTCACCTCCGACCTGTGGCCCACCCGCTGGCAGTGGTCGAACTTCTCCAAGGTCTGGCACACCCCCGGCTTCCTCACCTGGTGGCGCAACACCCTGCTGTACGCGGCGGCCGGCACCGCGCTGACCGTCGCCTCCAGCCTGCCGGTGGCGTACGCGCTCGCCAAGTTCCGCTTCCGGGGCCGCAACCTGGCCCTGATGGCGGTGGTGTCGATGATGATGCTGCCGCCGCAGGTCACGGTCGTTCCGATGTACCTGTTCTGGGCCAAGCAGCTGCACCTGAGCGGGTCGCTGTGGCCGCTGATCGTCCCGATGGCCTTCGGCGACGCGTTCTCCATCTTCCTGCTGCGCCAGTTCCTGCTGACGATTCCGCGCGAGTACCTGGAGGCCGCCCGGATCGACGGCTGCGGCGAACTGCGCACCCTGCTGCGGGTGGTGCTGCCGATGGCGAAGCCCGCCGTGGCCGCCGTCGCGCTGTTCCAGTTCTTCTACTGCTGGAACGACTACTTCGGCCCGCAGATCTACGCCAGCGAGAACCCCGGTGCCTGGACGCTGAGTTACGGCCTGGAGTCCTTCAAGGGCGCCCACCACACCAACTGGAACCTCACCATGGCGGCGACGCTGCTGGTGCTGGCACCGGTGATCGTTCTGTTCTTCTTCGCGCAGCGCGCCTTCGTCGAAGGCGTCACACTGACAGGGGTCAAGGGCTGATGTCCGCACTGAAGTTGGCAATCGTCGGCGGCGGTTCCACCTACACACCGGAGCTGATCGACGGGTTCGCGCGGCTGCGCGACACTTTGCCGATCGGCGAACTCGTGCTGATCGACCCGGCCGTGGACCGCCTGGAGCTGATCGCCGGGCTCGCCCGCCGGATATTCGCCAAGCAGGGCCACGACGCCGTCCTCACCACCGCCACCGACGTCACCGCCGGCGTGCAGGGCGCCGACGCGGTGCTGCTCCAGCTGCGGGTCGGCGGGCAGGCGGCGCGCAACCAGGACGAGACCTGGCCGCTGGAGTGCGGCTGCGTCGGCCAGGAGACCACCGGCGCGGGCGGCCTCGCCAAGGCGCTGCGCACCGTCCCGGTGGTGCTGGACATCGCCGAGCAGGTCCGCCGCACCAACCCGGACGCCTGGATCGTCGACTTCACCAACCCCGTCGGCATCGTCACCCGCGCCCTGCAGACCGCCGGACACAGGGCCGTCGGCCTGTGCAACGTGGCGATCGGTTTCCAGCGCAAGTTCGCCGCCCGGCTCGGTGTCGCCCCGGAACTGATCCGCCTCGACCACGTCGGCCTGAACCACCTCACCTGGGAGCGCGGCGTCACCCTGCTCGACGCCCCGGACGCCACCACCGGACGCGAGGTGCTGCCGCAGCTGCTCGCCGAACACGGCGCGGCCATCGCCGCCGACCTGCACCTGCCGCGGCCGGTGATCGAGCGCCTCGGCGTCGTCCCCTCCTACTACCTGCGCTACTTCTACCAGCACGACCTGGTGGTGGAGGAGCTCAAGGTCAAGGGCTCGCGGGCCGCCGAGGTCGCCGCCATCGAGCGGCAGCTGCTGGAGATGTACGCCGACCCGGCGCTCGACACCAAGCCCGAACTGCTCGGCAAGCGCGGCGGCGCGTTCTACTCGGAGGCCGCCGTCCAGCTGATCGCCTCGCTGCTCGGCACCGACGGCCGCACCACCGTGCAGGTGGTCAACACCCGCAACGACGGGGTGCTGCCGTTCCTGCCCGACGACGCGGTGATCGAGGTGCCCGCCGAGGTGGACGCCACCGGGGTGCGCCCGCTGCCGCAGCGCCCCGTCGAGCCGCTGTACGCCGGCCTGATCGCACACGTCACCGCGTACGAGCACCTGGCGCTGGACGCCGCGCTGCACGGCGGCCGCGACCGGGTCTTCGACGCACTGCTCGCCCACCCGCTGATCGGCCAGCTGGAGCTCGCCGACCAGCTCACCGACCGGCTGCTCGCGCACAACCGCGACCACCTGAGCTGGGCGTGACCACCGGCATGAGAACGATCAGCACCAGCACGCACCACCACGGGGGGACCGGCCGATGAGCCACGTCGCACACCTGCCCGGCGTCCTCGCGGTGGACGCCGGCAACAGCAAGACCGACCTCGCCCTGGTCGGCGCCGACGGGCGGGTCCTCGGCACCGCCCGCGGCGGCGGCTTCCAGCCGCAGAACACCGGCTTCGAGGCCGCGATCGCCGCGCTCGCCCCGCTGGTCGAGGACGTCGCCCGGCAGGCCGGCGTCCCGCTGCGGCCCGGCGGGCGGCCGCTGACCAGCCACGTCAGCGCCTGCCTGGCCAACGCCGACCTGCCGATCGAGGAGCAGCGGCTGCACGAGGCGATCACCGCGCACGGCTGGGCGCCGTCCGTGCACGTCGCCAACGACACCTTCGGCCTGCTGCGGGCCGGCACCGACGGGCCGCTCGGGGTGGCCGTGGTGTGCGGCGCCGGCATCAACTGCGTCGGCCTGCGGCCCGACGGGCGCACCGCCCGCTGGCCCGCGCTCGGCCGGCTCACCGGCGACTGGGGCGGCGGCGGCGGACTCGCCGACGCCGCGATGTGGCATGCCGCCCGGGCCGAGGACGGCCGCGGCGAGCCCACCCTGCTCTCCCCCATGATCGGCGCCCACTTCGGCCTGGCCGGGGCCAACGCCTTCGCCGAGGCCCTGCACCTGGGGCAGTTCGACCGGGCCCGGCTGCACGAGGTCTCCCAGGTGCTGTTCGCGGCCGCCGAGGCGGGCGACGCGATCGCGCTGCGGCTGGTGGACCGGCAGGCCGACGAGATCGCCCGGCTCGCCACCATCGCGCTCACCCGCCTCGACCTGCTCGACCGGCCCGTCCCGGTGGTCCTCGGGGGCGGCGTCCTCGCCTCCCGGCACCCGCTGCTGATCGACAACCTGACGGCCCGCCTGGCCGCCGCCGCCCCGCTCGCCGAACCGCGCATCGTGGTCGCCCCGCCCGTCCTCGGCGCCGCCCTGCTCGGCCTCGACCACCTCGGCGCCGACCCGGCCGCCCACCGCCGGCTGCGCGATGCCTACCCCACCGTCCAGCCCGTGGCGGCCTGACGGCCCGTCGCCGCGCAACCGCCGCCGGGAGCGGTTCGCCCGGCGGCGTCGTGCCTCCCGGGCCCGGTGCGGGTCTTCACGGGCCTTGACCTTCACCTTCGGGGAAGGTCCAGCATCAGTGCTGCCGGACACCGGTCCGGTACGAGGAGGCGGGGATGGAGCTGCTCACCATCGGGGCGTTCGCCCGGGCGGCCCGGCTGTCGCCCAAGGCACTGCGCCTGTACGACGAACTCGGGCTGCTGCGGCCCGCCGAGGTGGACCCGGCGACGGGCTACCGGCGTTACGCGCCGGGCCAGTTGGAGCGGGCCCGGCTGGTGCTGTGGCTGCGGCGGCTCGGAATGCCGCTGGCCCGGATCCGGCTGGTGCTCGGCCTGGAACCCGCCCGGGCGGCCGAGGAGGTCGCCCGGTACTGGGAGTCGGTGCGGGCCGAGACCGAGGCCCGCCGGGAGCTCGCCGCCCTCCTCGTCGACCACCTCTCCGGGAAGGCCGGCACGATGACGGACAGCACGACGGCGGGCAGCACGACGACGGGCAGCACGACGACGGGCAGCACGACGACGGGCAGCGCGACGGGCGCCCTGCGGATCCGGTACGCGGCCCGGACGGACGTGGGCCTGGTCCGCGAACGCAACGACGACGCCGCCTACGCCGGCGCCGGGCTGGTCGCGGTCGCCGACGGCATGGGGCCGCAGGGCGGCGGCGGCTCGGCCAGCGCCGCCGCGATCGAGGCACTGAAGGAACTGGAGCTGCCCACCGGGGAGTTGCTGAACTTCCTGGAGGAGGCGGTCTCCCGGATCGACGACCGGGTCGGGGAGGCCTCGCAGCTCCCGGACACCGGAACCACCCTGACGGCGATGCTGTGGTCAGCCCCGCAGCTCGCCCTGGTGCACATCGGCGACTCGCGCGGGTACCTGTTGCGCGGCGGCGAGCTGTTCCAGATCACCCACGACCACACCCTGGTGCAGTCGATGGTCGACGACGGCCGGCTGACCCTGGAGGAGGCCGCCTCGCACCCACAACGCACCCTGCTGGTCCGCGCGTTGACGGGATCGGGCGACAACCGGCCGGACGTGTCCCTGCACACCGCCCGCGCGGACGACCGCTACCTGCTGTGCTCGGACGGCCTGTCCCGCTGGGTCACCGACGACGCCCTGCACACCGTGCTGAGCACCGTCGCGGTGCCGGAGCAGGCGGTGCACCAGCTGGTCGCGCTGGCCAACCGGGCGGGCGGGCCGGACAACATCGCCTGCGCGGTCGCGGACGTGGTGGCCGGGGAGTGACCGTTCCGGGGGCGTCCCGTGCCGATCCGCGCAGGTGACGGTACGTCACCGGGGTGACAAGTTCCGGTACGTATCTCAATTGGGGAAAATCTCGGCGAGGTGCGCAAGTTGCCCCGTTCTGTCCGTTGAACGGCACCGTGCGGGGCCGCTAGCGTCGCGCACTCACAGCGTGTCCGACGGGGGTGCGCGGGGAGACCGGGAGCCGACGCCAGATGGCGATCCGCAAGTCCACCATGCAGGAGCAGGTCGCCGCGGCGATCGCCGCGATCGAACCGAACGACCGCCCGGTGGTGACCTTCCACACCATCTCGGGCCCGAGCCCGTGGCTGATGAGCCAGCTCGGCCTGATCGGCCAGCTGTTCATCAAGTACTACTTCGTGACCCTGACCCACCGGGTCGTCACGGTGCACCGCGCCTCCCGGATGAGCAACCGTCCGCAGGAGCTCGTGCACGTCATCCCGCTCGACCAGGCCCGCGCCTCGGTCACCGACGTGAACCGCGCCACCCTGTGGAGCTCGCTGAAGTTCCAGTTCCCCGGCGAGCCGAATCCGACCCGTCTGAACATCGCCCGCTACTGGCGCGCCGAGCTGGACACCTTCGTCAACGGCATGTTCGGCGGCGGCCCGGCCGTCCCGCCGCAGGGCCAGCCGTACCCGCCGCAGGCGTCGGCCGTCCCCCCGCAGGGCCAGCCGTACCCCCCGCAGGCCCAGGCCCAGGCCTACCCGCAGCCGGGACAGCCGCAGGGCCAGCCGTACCCGCCGCAGGGCCAGGCCTACCCGCAGCCGGGACAGCCTGGACAGCCTGGGCAGTCGGCCCCGAACCCGTACCAGGTCTGAGCCAACGCCGGGGCGCCCGTCCGAACCTTCGGGCGGGCGCCCCGACACGTCACCGGCTCACCGCAGGTGCGCGGCCACCCACTCGGCGAGCAGCCGGGCGCAGCCGTCCACGGACGCCTGCCAGCTGAGCTCCGCGCCGTCCCCGGCCTCGTCGCTGACGTGCTTGACCAGCCGGACGGGCACCTGGGCGCGGTGGGCGACGGTGGCGATCGCGTAGCCCTCCATGTCCACCAGGTCGGCGGCGCGGGCGAGTTGGTCGCGCTCGGCGTCGGAGGAGACGAACCGGTCGCCGGTGGCGAGCACCCACTCGGCGGGGCCGAGGTCGATCGAACCGTCCATCGGGCGGCCGGTGAGCTGCTCCAGCAGCGGGGTGTCCAGGTCGTGCTGGAGCACCCGGCCGATCTCGTGGGTGCCGGCCAGGCCGGGCCGCAGCGCCCCGGCGGTGCCCAGGTTGACCACGGCGGAGGGCTTCGGTCCGCTCGCCAGCACGGTGGCCAGCGCGGCCGCCGCGTTGACCTTCCCCATGCCGGTCAGCAGCACCGGCAGCGTGGCGTCCAGGTACGCGGCCTCCTCGGGCAGCGCGAGGACGAGCAGCGGGCGGTCGGGGGTGACGGTTCCGATCAGGCGCATGACCAAAAGCTTACGAGGGCCCGGAACCGTTCGAACCCGGCCGGGCGTCGCAGCGGGCGGACCGCACCGCGGCCGGACGGGCACAAAGAGATCAACTCCCGCTCAAGTCAGGTGTGGTGGACGGCGCGGACCGCCATACTGCGGGATGACGGGGGACGTCGGACGGGGAGGTCGGACGGTGACAGCACCGGCAGTGGCACAGGAGCGGACGGGCACACTCGCGGCCCCGGTGGCCCGGCTGCGCCGAGCGGCGGCCACCCCGCCGGGGCGGCTGCGCACGGCGGGCGCGGTGCTGGCCGCACTGGTGCTGCTGTTCGGCGCGGTGGCGGTGTGGCAGTCCGCGCACCGGTCCCGGGCGGCCGGCCAGGTGGTGTCGGCCAGCGGCCCGCTCAGCCAGGACGTCGCCGAGATCCACCGCAGGCTCGCGGACGCCGACGCGACCGCCGCCGCCGGGTTCCTGCTGGCCGGCAGCGAGCCCGCCGAGGTCCGCGCCCGCTACCAGGACGACCTGGCGACCGCCGCCCGGCTGCTCGCCGAGGCCGCGGGCCGCAGCGGCGGCTCGGCCGAGTCGCAGCAGGCGCTGGCCGAACTCAACCGGCAACTGCCGCGCTACGCGGGCCTGGTGGAGACCGCCCGGGCGGTGGACCGGCAGGGCCTGCCGCTCGGCGGGGCCTATCTGCGGTACGCCTCCGACCTGATGCAGGGCACCGTGCTGCCGCAGGCGCAGCGCCTGGCGGAAGCCGAGTCGGCCCGGCTGGACGCCGACTACCGCGACGCCGGAGCCGTCCCGTGGGCGGCGCTCGCGCTCGGTGTGCTGGCGCTGGCCGCGCTGGCCCGCTACCAGGTGCTGCTGTTCCGGCGCACCAACCGGGTGTTCAACCTCGGGCTGCTCGGCGGTTCGCTGGCGGTGCTGACCGCGCTGGGGTGGCTGCTGGTGGGCACCATGACGGCGGGCGGTGACCTGGAGGGCAGCCGGATGTACGGCACCCGGCCGCTGCGGGAGCTGGACCAGGTGCGGATCGCGGCCCTGCAGGCGCACACCGCGGAGAACCTCGATCTGGTGGCCCGCGGCGCCAGCGGCAAGTACACCAAGCAGTGGAACGACCTGGTCGCCACACTCGACGAGGACCCGCGCACCCCCGGTTCGGTCACCAGGCTGAAGGCCGGCGCAGCCCCTGCGACGGCCGGTCCGCTGACCGACGCCGAGAGCGCGTACCAGCAGTGGCAGGACCGGCACGAGGACGCCGCCGCGAAGAACTCGGCCGGCGACTACGAGGCCGCGCTGCAACGGACGTTGACCGCGGGCGGCACCGACACCGCGGACGCCGCGTTCCGGGCCGCCGACGGGAAGTGGGCGGCCGCCGCGCAGATCGAGCAGGACGCGTTCGCCCGGGAGGCGGGCGGCGTGGACGGGGTGCTGGCGGGGCAGGCGGTGGCCGCCGGAGTGCTGTCCGTCCTGGGCGCGGCCGCCGCACTGCGCGGCATCGGCCGCCGACTGGCCGAGTACCGGTAGGAGGGGGAACGAGGGATGCGCACGGCAAGGTCACGTTTCCTGGTGGCGGCGGCGGTGCTCGCGGCCGTGGTGCTCGGCACCGGCAGCGCCGACGGCGCGGGCGGCACCGCCCCGCAGGCCGCACCCCGGGCACCGGCAGCCCCCGCGGCGGCCGCCGACAGCTGCGACCCGACGGACTCGCTGCCGCCCCGCCAGGCCGTCGGCGCGAAGATCGCCAAGATCCGCGAGCGCGGCACCCTGGTGGTCGGCGTCGACCAGAACAGCTACCACTGGGGCTTCCGCAACCCGCAGACCGGCCGGATCGAGGGCTTCGACCTCGACCTGGCGCACGCCATCGCCAAGTCCCTGCTCGGCGACCCGGACAAGGTCACCCTGAAGACCGTGCCCACCGCCCGCCGGGTCGAGGCGGTGAAGAACGGCGAGGTCGACCTGATCACCCGCACCATGACCATCACCTGCGAGCGCAAGAAGGACATCGCTTTCTCCGCACCGTACTTCCGGGTCGCCCAGCGGGTGGTGGTGCCCAAGTCCGCGCACGCGAAGACGCTGGCCGACGCGCTGAAGGGCAAGCGGGCGTGCGTCGCGCAGACCTCCTCCTCGGAGGCGGAACTGAAGCGCGACCCGCACGGCACCGTCTCGGTGCTCGCCCTGGAGAGCCAGCTGGACTGCCTGGTGCGGATGCAACTCGGCGAGGTGGACGCCACCTTGACGGACAGTGAGCTGGCCGCCGCGCAGGTCGCCCAGGACCCGCAGGTGGAGATGGTCGGCGAGCCGATCCTGCCCGCCTGGATGGGGGTGGCGATGAACCAGAACGACACCGACCTGATCGCCTGGGTCAACCAGGTGCTGGCCGACTGGCGGGCCGAGGGCGGCTGGCGGGCGTCCTACGACCACTGGCTGCGCGACACCATGGGGGCCCCGGACCCGTACCTGCCGTGAGCAGCCGGGGGACCGGCGTCCGCCCCGCGCCGGACGTCGGGGAGACTTGCCGCCGACGGACCGACGCCCCGTCACCACGAGCGTGTCCGAGAGGAGGAACCACGATGGCCGGAGGGATCCGCCCAGTACTGAACCGTGAGCAGGTGGACCGCGCGCTTGCCCGACTGGGCGCCGAGCGCGACGCGGTCGAGGCGGCGCTGCTGGCGCTCCAGGACCACCCCGGGCTGCGGCTGCTGACCGGCGCCGAACTGACCGGGCGCACCCAGGAACGCTGGGCGGTCGCCGAGGGCGGCATGGCCCTGCTGTGGGCGCTGTTCGACCGGTACGCGGAGGCGCTGGCCTCGGCCCGCGCGGTGCGCTCGCGCCGCACCCGGCCCACCACCGCCGAACTCGCCGAACTCGGCGAACTGCTCACCGGCCGCGCGGTCACCGTCTCCGGCGGCCGTCTCCCGGAGGCGGCCGGCCAACTCGGCGCGCCCGCCCGGCTGGTGGAGCGGGTCACACTGGCCGAGCTGCTGGAGCGGATGAACGCCTGGTACGCCGTGGTGGTCGAGGTGGTCAGCGCCGTCGACGCGGTGTGGACGGCACTGCCCGCCCGGATCGACCTGCTGCTCGCCGAACTCGGCCGGGTGCAGATGCTCGCGCTCTCCGTCGGCGTCCGCCCCGGCGGGCACCCGCTGGCCGACGACCTCGCACAGCTGGCCGGGCAGTTGACGGCCCTGCGGGCCGAGGTGGTGGCCGACCCGCTGGCCCTGTGGCGGCCCAGCCGGGTGCCCGCGCAGCGCGGCCGGGCCGCCGAGGACGCCGCCTGGGCCTCCCCCACCGGCGCCGTGGACACCAGCGGCTTCGACCGGATGGGCCGGGCCCTGGACGACGTCCGGGTCGAGCTGGAAGCGCTGCTGCGGCTGCGCGACGAGTCCCACGAACGCCTCCAGCAGGTCGCCGACCTGCTCCAGCGCGCCGACCTGACGCTCGCCGAGGCGCGGCGGGCCCGCGGCGAGGTCCTGGCGAAGATCGCCGCCACCGAGGTGCCCGCCGTACCCGGCCCGGCGTCCGCGCTGCGCGAGGCGATCACCCAGGCGGTGGCCTTCCAGCAGACCGGCCAGTGGCACCGGCTCGGCCCGCTGCTGGACGCCCTGGAGGACGCCGCCGCCAAGGAGCTCGGCCGGGCCCGGCAGGCCCTCACCGAGGTCGCCCAGCCGCTCGCCGTCCGGGCCGAACTGCGCGGCCGGCTGGAGGCGTACAAGGCGATGGCCGCCCGGCTCGGCCTGGCCGAGGACCCCGAGGTGGTCGAACGCTTCGAGAAGGCCCGCTGGCTGCTCTGGAGCGCCCCCTGCGACCTGCGGGCCGGCGCCGAGGCGGTCGCCCGCTTCCAGCAGGCGCTGCGCGACCCGGAACGCCGGCCCGCGCCGCAGCTCGAGGCCGCACCACCGAGCGAGCCCGCGCCGCAGGCCGAGCCCGCACCGCCGAGCGAACCTGCACCGCATGCCGAGCCCGCACCACAGGCCGAGCCCGCACCGCCGAGCGAGGACAGTTCCGAGGGGGAGGAGACCGATGGCTGAGGCGTGCGCCCGTCCGGGCTGCGACGGCGAGATCGACGGCGACGGCTACTGCACCGAGTGCGGCCTCGCCCCCACCACCGCCACCGCCGCCAAGTCCGCCGCCCCGGACCGGCCGTGCGGCCGTCCGGGCTGCGACGGCCGGATCGACGGCGACGGCTACTGCACCGAGTGCGGCCTCGCCCCCACCACCGCCACCGTCCCCGCCCAGCGCGAGGCGTCCACCTCCGTCTCCGCCTCCGTCATCGCGTCCGTCTCCACGCCCGCCCCGCGCAAGGCCCCCGCCCCCGGCGAGCCGTGCGGCCGCCCCGACTGCGCGGGCACCATCGACGCCGACGGCTACTGCGACGACTGCGGCCTGGCCGCCGAACCCGCCGCCACCAGCGGCACCCTCACCACCGGCTCGGGCGTGTCCACCTCGGCCTGGTCCGGCCCGGCCCGGACCTCCTCGGGCCGCTCCCGTTCGCTCCGCTCCGCCCGCACCGCCTCCGGCCGGTCGGTCTCGGTGCGCAGTTCCCGGGGCAGCACCGGCAGCGGCCGCCGCGGCAACCTGGGCGCGGGCCTGGTCACGGTGCCGCCGGTGCCGACCGCCGACCCGTCGAAGGCCGTGCTGACGGACCCGCAGGTGCCCGAGGGCAAGCGGTTCTGCTCGCGCTGCGACCACCCGGTGGGCCGGGAGAAGAACGGTGTCCCGGGCCGCCCGGAGGGTTTCTGCACCAAGTGCGGCACCCCGTACTCGTTCACCCCGAAGCTGGTGCGCGGCGATCTGGTCGGCGGCCAGTACGAGGTGATGGGCTGTCTGGCGCACGGCGGGCTGGGCTGGATCTACCTGGCGGTGGACCGCCGGGTCAACGACCGCTGGGTGGTGCTCAAGGGCCTGCTGGACACCGGTGACGAGGACGCGCTGGCGGTGGCGATCGCGGAACGCCGCTTCCTGGCCGAGGTCGATCATCCGAACATCGTCCGGATCATCAACTTCGTCGAGCACCCGGACGCCCGCACGGCCGCCGCCGACGGCTACATCGTGATGGAGTACGTCGGCGGCAAGTCGCTCAAGGACATCGCCGGCCGGCGCCGCGCCCCCGACGGGCGCCGGGAGCCGATGCCGGTCGAACAGGCCGTCGCATACGCACTGGAGGCGCTGCCCGCGCTCGGCTACCTGCACGCCCGCGGGCTGGTGTACTGCGACTTCAAGCTGGACAACGTGATCCAGTCGGACGACACCCTCAAGCTGATCGACCTGGGCGCGGTCCGCCGGCACGACGACGACGGACCGATCTACGGCACCGTCGGCTACCAGGCGCCGGAGATCGCCACCGACGGCCCCTCCCCCGCCTCCGACCTGTACACGGTGGGCCGCACGCTGGCCGTGCTGACCTGCGACTTCCACGGCTGGACGGGCCGTCGGCGGCACGAGCTGCCGGGCCCGGACGAGGTCGAGGTGTTCGCCCGCTACGAGTCCTTCCACCGTTTCCTGCTGCGCGCCACCGCCCCGGACCCGGGCCGCCGGTTCGCCTCCGCCGAGGAGATGGCCGGGCAGCTCACCGGCGTGCTGCGCGAGGTGCTCAGCCTCCAGGACGGCCGGCCCCGGCCCGCCGTCTCCACCCTGTTCGGCCCGGAACTGCGGGTGGTGGACCCGGACTTCGGCGAGCAGCCGCCCGGCCCGCGGGCCGCCGCGCTGGCCCTGCCCGCGCCGCTGGTCGACCCGTCCGACCCGAACGCCGGCTTCCTGTCCGCGCTGCCCGCCACCGACCCCGCCGAGGCCCTCACCGCGCTGCGCGCGGCCGGCGCCGACTCCGCGGAGCTGCGGCTGCGGGTGGTGCGCGCCTACCTGGAACTCGCCGAGGACGACACCGCGGGCCAGGCGCTGGCCGCCCTGGAGGCCGAACACCCCGGCGACTGGCGGGTGGTGTGGTACCGGGGGCTGGCCGCGCTCGCCGCGGGCCGGGCCGAGGCCGCCGCCGAGTCCTTCGACGCCGTGTACGACGCCTTCCCGGGCGAGGCCGCGCCCAAGCTGGCGCTCGCCGTCTGCGCCGAACTGCTCGACGACACCGAGGAGGCCGCCGCCCTCTACGGACTGGTCTGCGGCACCGACCGGTCGTTCGTCGGCGCCGCGTTCGGCCTGGCCCGGGTCCGGCTGCGGGCCGGCGACCGGCCCGGCGCGGTCGCCGCGCTGGAGTCGGTGCCGGAGAGCTCCACGCACCACACCGCGGCCCGGATCGGCGCCGTCCGGGCCCGGCTGCGCGGCCGGGCCGCCACCGAGCCGCTGGCCGCCGAGCTCGCCGACAGCTCCGTCCAGCTGACGGCCCTCGCGCTGGACGCCCGGCGGCGCGCGGAACTCGCCGCCGAAGTACTGGAGACCGCCCTGGAGTGGGTGCTGGCCGGGGCCACCGGGAAGCCCGCCACGCTGACCGTGCTGGGACATCCCGCCGCGGAACGGGAACTGCGGCTCGCCCTGGAACACTCCTACCGGGTGTTGGCGCGGTTGACCGACCGCGCCGAGAAAAGGATCGAGTGGGTGGAACGGGCCAACCGGGCCCGCCCCCGGACGTGGGTGTGAACATGCCGCAGCAGACCGAGTGCCCGACCTGTGCCGAACCGCTGGGGCCCCAGGACGCCTTCTGCGGGGCCTGCGGCACTGCCCTGACCGGGCCGCCGACCGTCCGCGACCTGCCGGTGGTGCCGAGCTGCCCGAGCTGCGGGTCCACCGAGCTCGCCGAGGGCTGGTGCCAGCACTGCGGGCAAGCCCAGCCCCGCGAACGCGACCACCAGGAACACCAGGTGACGGGCGTCGCGGCGGTCTCCGACCGGGGCCTGCGCCACCACCGCAACGAGGACGCGTTCGGCGTCGCCGCCACCGAAGGCCCCGACGGTTCGCCCGCCGTGGTCGCCGTGGTCTGCGACGGCGTCTCCTCCTCGGCCCGCCCCGACGAGGCGTCCGCCACCGCCGTCACCGCCGCCACCGACTCGCTGCTCGCCGCGCTGGGCGCCGGCCGCGACCCCGGCCGGGCCATGCACGAGGCGATCGGCGCCGCCAACCGGGCCGTCACCGCACTCGCCCACGACGGCACCCCCGCCGAACCGGGCCGCCACAACAACGCGCCCGCCTGCACCTACGTCAGCGCGGTCAGCACCGGCGGCCTGGTCACCATCGGCTGGGTCGGCGACACCCGCGCCTACTGGATCCCCGACGACCGGGAGTCCGCCGAGCCGTACCGCCTCACCGAGGACGACTCCTGGGCGGCCCGGATGGTCGCCGCCAAGCTGATGGACGAGGCCGAGGCGTACGCCGACCCGCGCGCCCACGCCATCACCGGCTGGCTCGGCGCCGACGCCGAGGACCTCGACCCGCACACCGTCAGCTTCACCCCGCACGTCCCCGGCGTGCTGCTGATCTGCACCGACGGCCTGTGGAACTACGCCGAGGCCGCCACCGACCTGGCGTTCTTCGTCCGCGCCGACGCCCGCGCCGAACCGCTGGCCGCCGCCCGCGCGCTGGTGCGGTTCGCGGTCGAACGCGGCGGGCACGACAACATCACCGTCGCCGTGCTGCCGATCGACCCGCCCGTCGCCCCGTCCACCCACGACGCCACCCTGGTCGACGTCCCGCTGCCGCGCGCCGCCGCCGACCCGGACGCCACCGTGCCGCTGCGCCAGGCCGCCGAACCGGCCGTGAACTGACCTTCACCCGACTTCTGACCTTCCGACAGGAGCCCACCGCATGGCCTCGTTGTCCAAGCCCGGCGCGCCGAGATTCGACGTCGACGTGTTCCAGAACGAGTACCTCGCCCAGGGCGCCCGGGAGGTCAACGCGATCGTCACCGTCACCGCGACCGGCGGCGGCACCTCCGGCGGGCGGCCGCTCGGCGCGGCGCCCGCCCCGGGGCCGGGCGCCGCCGTGGTGCTGGTGATCGACTGCTCCGGCTCGATGGAGCACCCGAACACCAAGATGCGGCACGCCCGGGAGGCCACCGCCGCCGCCATCGACACCCTGCGTGACGGCGTCGCGTTCGCCGTGGTGGCCGGCACCCACGAGGCCGTGGACGTCTTCCCCGGCAACGGCCGGCTCGCCGTCGTCGAGCGGTACACCCGCGGCCACGCCAAGGAGGCGCTGCGCCGCCTCAAGCCGTCCGGCGGCACCGCGATCGGCACCTGGATCACCAAGGCCCGGCAGCTGTTCGACTCGCACCCGCAGGCGTCGATCCGGCACGCCGTCCTGCTCACCGACGGCCGCAACGAGCACGAGAAGCCCGCCGAACTGCAACGCGCCCTGGACGCCGCGACCGGCGCCTTCACCGCCGACTGCCGGGGCGTGGGCACCGACTGGGAGGTCGCCGAGCTGCGGAAGATCTCCTCCGCGCTGCTCGGCACCGTCGACATCGTCGCCGAACCCTCCGGCCTCGCCGACGACTTCCGCGCCATGATGGCCACCGCCATGGGCAAGCAGGTCGCCGACGTGGCCCTGCGGGTGTGGACGCCCGCCAATGCCCGGGTGAAGTTCGTCAAGCAGGTCGCACCCGCCGTCGAGGACCTCACCGAGCGCCGCACCGAGGCCGGGCCGAGGGCCGGGGACTATCCGACCGGCTCCTGGGGCGACGAGTCCCGCGACTACCACGTGTGCGTCGAAGTCCCGGCCGCCGCCGTCGGCAACGAGATGCTGGCCGCCCGGATCAGCCTGGTGCTGCCGCAGGCCGACGGCACCGCCGAGGTGCTCGGCCAGGGCCTGGTGCGCGCCGTGTGGACCGACGACCTGGCCTCCTCGACCCGGATCAACGCCCAGGTCGCGCACTACACCGGACAGGCCGAACTCGCCGACTCCATCCGCGACGGCCTGGAGGCCCACCGGGCCGGTGACCTGGACCGCGCCACCGCCAAACTCGGCGCCGCCGTCCGCCTCGCCCACGCCGGCGGCAACGAGGGCACCCTCAAGCTGCTGCGGAAGGTGGTGGACGTCGTGGACGCCGGGGAGGGTACGGTTCGGTTCCGTAAGAACGTGAGCGAGGCCGACTCGATGACACTCGAGACCCGATCGACCAAGACCGTACGCGTGAAGAAGTGAGCCGGACACCGCCGGACCCGAACCTGCTGGAGTGTGGGGGACCTGATGCCGATCTGCCCTAGGGGACACGAGTCTCAGGCCGAGGACTGGTGCGACTACTGCGGATTCCCGATGACCCCGCCGCCCGGGCTGGCGATCCCCGGGTTCCCGGCCGCCGCCGCACAGCCCGGCGGCCCCGGCGCGCCCGCCGCCGCGCCCGCCCCGCCGCAGGCCCCGTACGGCGGCGGATTCCCGCCCGCCGGGCCGGGAAGCACCCCGCCGGGCGGCACCCCGGCCGGGGGCGGCGGCGGTTACTTCGAGCCGCGCCGGCCCGCCACCCCGGCGGGCGGCACGCCCACCGGGCCCGCCGCCGGCGCACCCGGGGCCCCCGGCCCGTACGGCGCCCCGCCGCAGGCGGCCGCCACCTCGGCGCTGGCCACCTGCCCGATCTGCCGCACCCCGCAGACCGGCCGGTACTGCGAGGACTGCGGGTACGACTACAACCTGGCCGTCTCGGCCCGCCCGCCGGGCGGCCCCGCCCCGGCCGGGCACCAGCCGCCGCCCGCGCCGCAGCCCACCGGCGGCCCGCACGGCCGCCCCGAGCCCGGCCGGGCCCCGCAGGGCGCGCCGTCCGCGCAGCACGGCTACGGCTTCCCGCCGCCCGCCGCGCCGCCGGCCGCACCCGCCGGGTTCGAACCGTCCGCGTTCGAGCCGGCCGCGCCCGCGCCCGCCGGATTCGAACGGCCGACGCCGTTCGAACGCCCGCAGCAGCCGTTCGAGCCGCAGAACCCGTACGAGCGGCAGGACTACGAACGGCAGGACTACGAGCGGCCGGGCTACCAGCAGCCCGCGCCCGGCCCGTCCGTGCCGCCGCCCGGCTACCCGGCCGCGCCCGGCGCACCGTCCGCACCTGCCGCGCCCGGCGGCCCGGCCGCGCCCTCGTTCGACAAGCGCCCGCCGGCGGCCTTCCCCGACGGCGACTACGAGCGGCCCGGCCCGGTGTACGCCGAGCCCTCCGGCCCGCAGCAGGGGCAGCCGGGGCAGCCGGGGCAGCAGCAGCGTCCCCCGCAGAGCGGCGACGACTTCGGCACCTCGTTCCGGCTGACCCCGCCCGGGCAGCAGGGCCAGCCGGGTCAGCCGGGTCAGCCGCCGACCGCTCCGCAGCGCACCACCTGGTTCGCCGTGGTGGCCGCCGACCACGACTACTTCAGCGACATGATGACCCGCAGCGGCCCGGAGGCGGCCGGACTGTTCTTCCCGCCGTACACCCAGGAGCGGCGGATCCCGCTGACCGGCCGGGGCCAGCTGCGGATCGGGCGGCGCAGCCAGCAGCGCGGCACCGTGCCGGAGATCGACCTGTCGGTCTCCCCGGAGGACCCGGGCGCCTCGCACCAGCACGCCCTGCTCGCCGAACAGCCGGACGGCAGCTGGGTGGTGGTCGACCAGGACTCCACCAACGGCACCACCCTCAACGGCGGCCCGGACACCCTGCCGCCGCACACCGCGGTCCCGCTGAACGACGGCGACCGCATCCACATCGGCGCCTGGACCACCATCACGGTGCACCGGGCCTGACTTCCGGTCACCCGGTCCGGCCACTGACAGCGCGTCATCACCGGCCCGGCGGCGGAGCGTTCCTCGCTCCCGCCGCCGGGCCGGTGGCGTGTCCGACCATCACCGAACGATCAAAATTCGCACAACGGTGCTCGTGGGGAGTGCCGCACCCCCTACGCTCGCCCCATGACTGAAGCAATAACCGCGGACGGAATCCGGAAGCGGTACGGGGATGTCCAGGCTGTCGACGGAGTGTCACTCTCCGTCGGCACTGGCGAGTTCTACGGCCTGCTCGGGCCGAACGGGGCGGGCAAGACCACCACGCTGGAGATCCTGGAGGGCATCCGGGAGGCCGACGAGGGCCGCGTGGAACTGCTCGGCCTGTCGCCGTGGCCGCGCAACAGCAAGCTGCTGCCGCGCATCGGCGTGCAGTTCCAGGCGTCGGCGTTCTTCAACAAGCTGACGGCGCGCGAGACCATCCGCACCTTCGCCTCCTTCTACGGCATCGGCCCGAAGGCGGCCGACGCGATGCTGGAGCGGGTCGGCCTGACCGAGTCCGCGGGCGCGCTGACCGACAAGATGTCCGGCGGCCAGGCGCAGCGCCTGTCCATCGCGTGCGCGCTGGTGCACGACCCGGAGCTGGTCTTCCTCGACGAGCCGACCACCGGCCTCGACCCGCAGGCCCGCCGCAACCTGTGGGACCTGCTGCGCGACATCAACGCCGAGGGCCGCACCGTCGTCCTCACCACGCACTACCTGGACGAGGCGGAGATCCTCTGCGACCGCGTCTCGGTGATGGACCACGGCAAGGTGCTGAAGACCGGCGCGCCCGCCGCCCTGGTCCGCGAGATCGACGACACCGTCCGGATCCGGGTGGAGTCCGGAATGCTGACCGCCGACCGGGCCCGTGAGCTGCTCACCGCCGCGGGCGCCGCGTTCAGCAAGCTGGAGGACGACGGCATCACCCTGGCCCTGTCCACCCACGTGCCCGGGCCGGTGCTCGCCATGCTGGCCGAGGAGAACGCGCTGCGCGGCCTCGAAGTCCGCGGCGCCACCCTGGAGGACGTCTTCCTCCAGCTGACCGGACGGGAGTACCGGGCATGACCGCCACCGACCAGGCCCGCACTTCCCCCGCCTCGCCCGCCTCCGACGGCGGCGGCCCGGAGAAGGCCAACGCCTTCGTCGGACTCTCCCGGGTCATGCTGCTCGGCTTCGTCCGCGACAAGGGCACCCTGTTCTTCACCCTGGCCCTGCCGCTGATGTTCCTGGTGCTGTTCGGCGTCCTCTACAAGGGCGGCGGAACCTCGCACGTCAAGGTCGCCGAAGTCGGCCAGGTCAAGCTGCTGGACGCGCTGAAGGACCAGAAGGACGGCCCGCTGTCCGTCCTGGAGATCACCCCGTTCACCGACGAGAACGCGGCGCTCGCCAAGGTCAAGAAGGGCGACCTGGACGGCCTGGTGACCGAGGGCCCCGACGGCAGGCTGGTGCTCCGCTTCAGCCAGGCCGACCAGGTCAAGGCCGGCACCGTGCAGGGCATCATGAACTCCCTGGTGCAGACCGCCAACCAGCAGGCCTCGCACGCCACCCCCGCCTTCACCCTGGACGCCTCCAAGGTCGAGGACGACTCCACCCAGCCGATCCAGTACCTGACGCCCGGCCTGCTCGCCTACGCGATCGCCATGGGCGCGGTCTACGGCGCCTCCTTCACCCTGGTGACCTGGCGCAAGAAGCGGGTGCTGCGCCGCCTGCGGCTGGCGCCCATCTCGGCGGGCACCATCGTCGGCGCCCGGGTGCTGGTCAGCGTGATCGTGGCGCTCGCCCAGACCGCGCTGTTCCTCACCGTCGCGCAGCTGGACTTCTTCGGCCTGAAGCTCACCGGCAACTGGTGGCTGGTGATCCCGCTGGTGATCTGCGCCACCCTGGCCTTCATGTCGCTGGGCCTGGTCACCGGCTCGCTGGCGAAGTCCGAGGAGTCGGCGAACGGCATGAACCAGCTGATCATCCTGCCGATGTCCTTCCTCGGCGGCGCGTTCATCCCGCTGGACTCCGCGCCGAGCTGGCTGCAGGACATCTCCAAGGCCCTGCCGCTGCGCTACCTGATCAACCCCGCCAAGTCGGTGCTCAGCCAGGGCGGCGGCCTCGCCGAGGCACTCCCCGGCATGGGCATCCTGCTGGGCTTCACCGTGGTGCTGTCCGCCATCGCCTGGCGCTTCTTCAACTGGGACGACGCGTAGCCGCCCCTGCCCGCCCCGCGCCGGGGGCCGTACACCGGGACGTTCGGCGGTGTACGGCCCCCGTCGGCGTCTGCGACCATGGACGGGTGACTGACACCGGGCGCGACACCGCACACGAGGAGACCGTGCAGCCGACGACCGCGGAGGAGGAGCAGAGCTTCTACGACCGCGTCGGCGGCGAGCCGACCTTCCGCCGGCTGGTCCACCTCTTCTACCAGGGCGTCGCCCAGGACGAGTTGCTGCGCCCGATGTACCCGGAGGAGGACCTCGGCCCCGCCGAGGAGCGCTTCGCACTGTTCCTGATGCAGTACTGGGGCGGCCCGCGTACCTACAGCGAGCACCGCGGCCACCCGCGCCTGCGGATGCGGCACGTCCCGTTCCAGGTCGACCGGGCCGCGCACGACGCCTGGCTGCGGCACATGCGCACCGCCCTCGACCAGCTCGCGCTGCCCGCCGGGGACGAGCACGAGCTGTGGAACTACCTGACGTATGCCGCCGCCGCGATGATCAACACGGCGGGCTGAGCGGGCCGCCCTGGCTCGGCGCAGCGGGCTGGCGCCTCTCGGGGCCGCCCCGGCCGGGGCCCCGCCGGGAGCTATCGCAGCGGGCTGAGCCCCAGGCCCGCGCCGGGGGCGCCGCCGGACCGCAGGGCGACCGAGCCGGCGGGGGCGTCCAGCCGCAGCCAGGGGCCGGCGCGGAACGCGTGCAGCGGGGTGCCGGGCCGCAGGAACCCGATCGCGTGGGCGGCGTGCGCGGCCCTCAGCGGCAGGCCCTCGGCGGCGCCCAGCGGCCGGGACCAGATCTCGTCCGCTATCGCGTCCACCGCCTGCCGGCTCCGGTGGTGCTCCGGCACCTCGGCGACGCGCTGCTTGAACTCGGCGACGGCGGCGCGTACTTCGTCCATCACCTGGTCGACCGGCGGTTGCCCGAGCGGCTGCCAGCCGGAGCGCGGCGGCAGCAGGCCGGCCCAGGACGGGCCGGTGACCGGGGCGGGCAGTGCCAGGCGGGCGCCCGGCTCGTCCACGGACTCCAGCAACTGCCCGGCGGAGACGGTGAGATCGGCCGCCGCCGGCTGCCCGGCGAGCCGCACGGTGCGCACCGCGAGTACCGCCGACCCGCCCAGTGGCAGCCGCCCGAACACCGCCAGCACGCCGCCGCCGTCCGCCCCCGGCACCACCTGCAACCGGACCGCGGCGGCCCGGTCGAAGCGCAGCAGCCGCCTCAGGAAGGCCACCAGGTCGGCGGCCTCGCCCTGGTCGGCGAGGTCGAGGCGGGGGTTCGCGGTCACCGGGGTTCAGCTCGATTCGTGAGTGCGGCGGTCTCGGTGCGAGGTCGTCGGACGCCCGTCAGACGGTGCAGTCGGCGGGCTGCTCGTCCATGAAGCGGCTGAGGAACTCCCGCTCCACGGGGCTGATCCGGCGCGGGCGGCCCTCGACGAGGTTGTAGGGGACGACCACGGTGGAGGCCTTGACGTAGACCGTCTCGGTGCCGTCCTCCGCGATGTCCTTGATCTCGTAGGAGACGGTCAGGGAGGCTCCGCCGATCTTCGTCACCCAGGTCTCGATGGTGACCGGCTCAGGGCGGTGCACCAGCGGCCGCTTGTAGTCGATCTCGTGGCGCGCCACCACGGACCCGCCGGCGAACTCCCCGGCCCCGGCCTCGGCGGCCTGGGTGAACATGAAGTCGATCCGGGCCTCCTCCAGGTAGCGCAGGAAGACCACGTTGTTGACGTGACCGAAGGCGTCCATGTCCGACCACCGCAGGGGGCAGGCGTAGATGTGGCGTGCCACGGTGTTCTCCTCACATCAGGTGGACCCGCAGGAAGCCTACGGGCCGCGGGCCCCCCCGCCCCCCCCCCGGGGGGGGGGGGGGGGCCCCCGGCCCCCCCCGGGTGAGCCCCGGGGGCGGGTGGTTTTGGGGGGGGCGGGGGGGGGGGGCGCCAGCGCGCCCCCCCGCCGCGTACTGTTT